>JBPBQX010000374.1:0-1676 GCA_050955025.1 Janthinobacterium lividum | reverse complement strand
GCGCGCTCGTGGCGGTCGGCAGCGCCGTGTACGTTGCGGGGGCGGTGCGGGCGTCGAGCTGGGTGGGGGCGGCGTCGCGGCTGTCGAACCTGTGGGACACGCGGCTGGGCGGGGCGCTGGCGGACGCGGTGACGTGCAACGCGGTGGTCAAGGCGTTCGGCGCGGAGGAGCGCGAGGACGCGCGCCTCGGCCGCGTGGTGTCCAAGTGGCGCCGGCGGGTGCGCAGGACGTGGCTGCGCGGCTCGCTCGTGCACACGGGGCTGGGCGGCGGGATGCTGCTGCTGCGCACGGCGGTGACGGGGCTGGGCGTGTGGTTCTGGTGGGTGGGCAGCGCGGGGCCGGGCGGGGTGGCGACGGTGCTCACCAGCTACTTCGTGGTGCAGGGCTACCTGCAGGACATCGGCCAGCAGGTGCGCCACCTGCAGCGCTCGGTGAACGACCTGGAGGAGCTGGTGGGGCTGCACGCGCAGCCGCCCGGCGTGGCGGACGCGCCCGGGGCGCCGGCGCTGCGCGTGGGCGCGGGCCGCGTGGAGTTCGAGCGCGTCGGTTTTCGTTACGGTCCGCACGCGAGGCCGCTGTTCGAGGATCTGCGCATCGTGATCCCGGCGGGGCAGCGGGTGGGGCTGGTCGGGCATTCGGGGTCGGGCAAGAGCAGCTTCGTGAAGCTGCTGCAGCGGCTGCACGACGTGGACGAGGGGCGCATCCTGGTGGACGGGCAGGACATCGCGCGGGTGGCGCAGGTGTCGCTGCGCGGGCAGGTCGCGATCGTGCCGCAGGAGCCGCTGCTGTTCCACCGCTCGCTGGGCGAGAACATCGCGTACGCGCGGCCGGGTGCTTCGGCGCGCGAGGTCGAGCACGCGGCGTCGCTGGCCAACGCGCACGGCTTCATCGCGCGGCTGCCGCAGGGCTACCGGACGCTGGTGGGCGAGCGGGGGGTGAAGCTGTCGGGCGGCGAGCGGCAGCGGGTGGCGATCGCGCGCGCGTTCCTGGCGGACGCGCCGATCCTGGTGCTGGACGAGGCGACGGCGTCGCTCGACTCCGACAGCGAGGCGCTGATCCAGGAGGCGATGGAGCGGCTGATGGCGGGGCGCACGGCGATCGTGATCGCGCACCGTCTGTCCACGGTGCGGGCGCTGGACCGGATCGTGGTGTTCGACGCGGGGCGCATCGCGGAGGACGGGACGCACGCGGCGCTGCTGTCGCGCCCGGGCGGGATCTACCGCCGGATGTTCGAGCGCCAGTCGATGGGACTGCTGGCGGAATGAAAGCAACGTGCGCCGGTCCAGGGGCGCCGCCCCTGGCGGAGTCCAGAGGCAGAGCCTCTGGCCTTGCTTTCTTCCTGCTGCTGACGCTGTGCGCGTGCGACCCGCCGAAGCCTGCCGTCAAGCCGGCGGTGGTGGCGCAGGTCTCCGTCGTGACGGTGCAGCCGCACGCGGTGGCGCTGTCGTGGGAGTACGCGGGCCGGGTGGTGGCGTTCCGGCGGACGGAGGTGCGCGCGCGGGTGGGCGGGCTGCTGCTGCGGCGGCGCTACACGGAGGGGGCGCGGGTCGCGGCGGGCGACGTGCTGGTGCGGCTCGACCCGGCGCCGTACGAGGCGGCGGTGGCGCACGCGGCGGCGCTGGTGCAGCAGGCGGAGGCGCAGCGCGACAAGGCGGGGCGCGACGAGCGGCGGGCGG
>JBPBQX010000373.1:0-1853 GCA_050955025.1 Janthinobacterium lividum | reverse complement strand
GGGTCCAGCGTCTTGGACGGAAGTCCTGACTGATGCGCCAGTTCCAGGAAATGTCTCGCAAGCACAGGAATATCCTCCGCACGCTCGCGCAGCGGCGGCAGCCGGATCGGCACCACGTTGAGCCGGTAGAACAGGTCCTCGCGGAACTGCCCGTCGCGGATCGCCTGGCGCAGGTCGCGGTGGGTGGCGGCGACGATGCGCACGTTGGCGCGGATCGGCTGGCGGCCGCCGACGGAGGTGAACTCGCCCTCCTGCAGCACGCGCAGCAGGCGCGTCTGCGCCTCGGGCGGCATGTCGCCGATCTCGTCGAGGAACAGCGTGCCGCCGGCCGCCTGCTCGAAGCGTCCCTGCGTGCGGTTCATCGCCCCGGTGAAGGCGCCGCGCTCGTGGCCGAACAGCTCGCTCTCGATCAGCTCGCGCGGGATGGCGGCCATGTTGATCGCCACGAACGGCCCCGAGCGCCTGCGCCCGTAGTCGTGCAGCGCGCGCGCCACCAGCTCCTTGCCGGTGCCGCTCTCGCCGTGGACCATCACCGTGAGGTCGGCCGTGGTGAGCCGGGCGATGACGCGGTAGATCTCCTGCATCGCCTGGGAGCGGCCGATGAGAGGAAGACGTTCCTCGGTGTCCTTCGGCTCCGGGTTCGGCGCGGGCGCCGGCAGCGGGCCCTGCAGGGCGCGCGCCACCACGGCGAGCAGCTCCTTGAGGTCGAACGGCTTGGGAAGATATTCAAAGGCGCCGCGCTGCGTGGCCTTCACCGCGGTCAGCAGCGTGGACTGCGCGCTCATCACCACGACGCGCAGCTCGGGGCGGATGCGGCGTATGCGCGGGATCAGGTCGAGCCCGTTCTCGTCGGGCATCACCACGTCGGTGATCACGAGGTCGCCCTCGCCGTCCTCCACCCAGCGCCACAGCGTCGCGGCATTGCCGGTGGAGCGCACCTGGTAGCCGGAGCGCCCCAGCGCCTGGGTCAGCACGGTGCGGATCGAGCGGTCGTCGTCGGCGATCAGGACGGTGGGCGGGTTCATGTCGGCAACCTCGGTCATCCTCGGATCGGGGCCGGCGCGCGCCGGCCCGCGGCATCGATGGGTCGCGCGGCGCGGGCCGCGCCCGCGGCACGGCGTCGGCGGCGCCGCGGCACGGCGCTCAAGGGCCGTCGCCCGGCTCGTCCGCCAGCACCGGCAGATGGAGCCTGAATTCCGTCCTACCGGGACGGCTCTCGACCTCGATCAGCCCGCCGTGGTCGCCGACGATCTTGGCCACCATGGCGAGGCCGAGTCCGGTGCCGGAGGGCTTGGAGGTGACGAAGGCGTCGAACAGGCTGGGACGGATGTCCTCGGGGATGCCCGGCCCGTTGTCGCGCACGATCACCAGCAGCGGCAGGTCGACGCGCCGCTTGCCGCCGGGCACCGCGAGGCGCACCCCGTGCTGGTAGGCGGTGATCAGGGTGATCTCGCCGCTGGCGTCGCGCGCGAAGCGGTCCGAGCCGGTGATCGCCTCGGCCGCGTTCTTCACGAGGTTGAGCAGCACCTGCACCAGCTGGTCGCGGTTGCCCCACACCGGCGGCAGCGACGGGTCGTACAGCTCGTGGAAGCGCAGGTGCGCCGCGAACCCGCTCTGCGACAGCAGCCGCACGTGCTCCAGCACGCGGTGGATGTTGACCGCGCGTCGCTCGATCGGCCGCTCGCCAAAGACTTCCATCCTGTCGACTAGGTCGCGAATCCTGTCCGCCTCGTCGCGTATCAGCTCCGCCAGCTCGCGGTCCTCGGGCGAGACCGTGTTCTCCAGCAGCTGCGCGGCGCCGCGTATCCCCGACAGCGGGTTCTTCACCTCGTGCGCCAGGATCGCCGCCATGC
>JBPBQX010000372.1:0-1908 GCA_050955025.1 Janthinobacterium lividum | reverse complement strand
CAGGGTGCGCAGCTCCTGTTCCGTGACCTCGCCGCGCTGGAACAGGTGGCGCAGGTTCTGGACCATGCCGGGGCGTTTCGGGAGGTTGCGGAGGAAGCCGCACTCGTCGAGCTCGTGGGTGAGGTGGCCGAGGAAGCGCTCCAGCTCGCCCTTGGTGGCGACGCGGGTCTCGTGGGTGTGGAGGCTGCGGACGGGGGTGGCGTCGGCGGCGCTCCACCACTCGTAGGCCATGACCATGACGGCCTGGGCGAGGTTGAGGGACATGAAGGCGGGGTTGAGGGGGTAGCGGACCAGCGTGTCGGCGCAGGCCAGGTCGTCGCGGTCGAGGCCGGCGCGCTCGGGGCCGAAGAGGAGGCCGGTGCGCAGGTCGCGGGCGCAGATCTCGCGCAGCTCGGCAGCGGCGCCGCGGGCGGTGAGCACGGGCTTGGTGACGTGGCGGGGGCGCGGGCAGGTCGCGAACACGCGGTGCAGGTCATGGGTGGCGGCAGGGAGGTCGTCGTGGACGGTGGCGGCGTCGAGGATGCGGTCGGCGCCGGAGGCCATGCGCCAGGCCTTTTCCTGGGGCCAGCCGTCGCGGGGGGCGACCAGGCGCAGCTCGAACAGGCCGCCGTTGGCCATGGCGCGGGCGACGGCGCCGATGTTGTCGGCGAGCTGCGGGCGCACCAGGACGACCACGGGCGTGTTGCCGAGGGGGACGAGGGGGGCGCCGCCGTCGCGGCCGGTCATGCAGCGGGGTCCGCGAGGGTCATCGGGCTTGGCCGTGGCGCTTCTGCCAGCTGCGCATCAGGGCGATCTCGCGGGTCTGGGCGACGACGATGTCCTGCGCGAGGCGGCGCATCGCGGGGTCGCGGCCGTAGCGGAGCTCGATGCGGGCCATGTCGAGCGCGCCCTGGTGGTGGGGGAGCATGCCGGCCACGAAGTCGCGGTCGGGGTCGCCGGTGTAGGGGGAGGCCATCATCGCGTCGTGCATCGCGGCCATGGCGTGGCGATAGGCGTCGGTCGACGGCGTCGCGGGGGCGAGGCCGCTGTCGGGGGCGGCGGGGGTGGCCATCGCGTGGCCGGCCATGGCGCCGGGGGGCATCGCGGCCATCGGCGCGGGATCGGCGGGGGTGGCGTGGGCGGGCTGGGCGGGGGCGGGAGCGGCGAGGAGCAGGGCGGCGAGGGCGAGGGCCTTCGCGGGGATGGGGGTCATGGGCCGCGTTCCTTGCTGCGGGGCGGGCGGGGAGCAGGCGCGAGGGAGTTCAGGCGCGAGGGGGGGGGTTCAGGCGCGGCGCCAGGTGGTGGCGCCGGACTTGTCCTCCAGGAGGATGCCCTGCGCGGCGAGGCGGGCGCGGATGGCGTCGGCGCCTGCCCAGTCGCGGGCGGCGCGGGCGGCGAGGCGCTCGGCGATGGCGGCCTCGATCGCGGCGGCGTCGGGTGTGCCGGGGGCCGTGGTTCCGGGCGCGGCGTGTCCGGCGGTGCCCTGGAACCAAGCGGCGGGGGTGGAGGTGAGCAGGCCGAGCAGGCGGGCGGAGGCGCGCAGGGCAGAGGCGGCGGCGGCGTCCCCTGCCCTGCCCTGGGCGGCCAGCGTGTGCAGGACGGCGATGGCCTGCGGCGTGTTCAGGTCGTCGCGCAGGGCGTCGAGGAAGGCGGGGGAGATCTCGTCGGCGTCGGTCCCGGCGGGGGCGTGTTCGAGGGCGCGGTAGAAGCGGTCGGTTTCGCGGGCGGCCTCGTCCAGCGCGTGGCCGGAGATGTCCAGGGTGCCGCGGTAGTGCGACTTGAGGATGGCCAGGCGGATGGTTTCGGGGGCGGCGCGGGCGAGGACGTCGCGCAGGGTGAAGAAGTTGCCCAGGCTTTTCGACATCTTCTCGCCGTCGACGAGCAGCATGCCGTTGTGCAGCCAGGTGCGGGCGAAGCCGCAGCCGGGGT
>JBPBQX010000371.1:0-2016 GCA_050955025.1 Janthinobacterium lividum | reverse complement strand
CCCTATCTGAACGGTGCGGCCATGTCGTCCGCGGAGCGCTTTGCATGAACGCCACGGGTGGTGTGCCGATCGATCTGATCCTCCTGGGCATGGTGGCGGCCTTCCTCGTGCTGCGCCTGCGCTCCATTCTGGGCCGGCGCACCGGGTTCGAGGGCACGCCCACGGCCCCCGCCCGCCCCGCCGCCGCCTCCGCCGCCCCCGTGATCGAGGGCCGCGCCGAGCCGATGGCCGCCCCCGTGACGCGCGCCGTGCCCGACCCCGCGACCCCGCTCGGCCAGGCGCTCGCCCGCATCTCCGCCTCCGACCCCTCGTTCCTGCCCGCGCGCTTCCTGCAGGGCGCCGAGGCCGCGTTCCGCATGATCGTCGAGGGCTTCGCCACCGGCAACCGCGTCGCCCTGCGCAAGCTCCTCGCCGACGGCGCCTACGCCGCCTTCGAGTCCGCGATCACCGCGCGCGAGAACGCCGGCGAGACCCAGCGCAGCGAGATCCGCTCCGTGGACCAGGCCGAGATCACCGACGCCCACCTCCAGGGCGGCCTCGCCGACATCACCGTGCGCTTCACCTCCACCCAGGTCAGCTTCGTCACCGGCGCCGACGGCCTCCCCGTCTCCGGCGTCGACGGCATCACCGAGCTCGTCGACGTCTGGACCTTCGAGCGCAACACCGGCGCGGCCGGCGTCGCCTGGAAGCTCGCCGACGCGGTCAGCGGCTGAGGCAAGGCAAGGCCAGAGGCGCTGCCTCTGGACTCCGCCAAAGGCTCGCCTTTGGAAACCCCGACGGGGCCTGCGGCACCTTTCCATGGCCGGTGCCAGGCCCGGTTTCTGCCTGTTTTCGCGCCACTCGCGGTCCCGGCGTGTCCTGCGCCGCAGGACGCCGCCACGAAAAAGCCGCACGGCGTCCTGCGCGGCAGGACAGAACGGGGGGCGTTTGTCCTGCGCGGCAGGACACGACGGCCTCGCGCTTTCCTCTCCTGGCGCGGATCGCCTAGAGAAGGGGCATGGACAGCTTCCTGCCGAACTTCTGGTATCTCGTGGTCGCCGGCCGGGCCGTGGCGCCGGGGCGCACGGTCCCCGCCACCCTGCTCGGACAGGCGCTTCTGGTAGGGCGCGCGCGCGACGGCACCGTGTTCGCCTTCGCCGACCGCTGCCCGCACCGCGGCATGCCCATGCGCCACGGCTCCTTCGACGGCGAGGCCCTGCAGTGCGGCTACCACGGCTGGCGCTTCCGCACGACCGACGGCCGCTGCACCGCCATCCCCGCCCTGGCCGAGCGCGACACCATCGACCCCACCCGCTTCTCCCTGCGCGGCCTGCCCTGCCGCGAGGTCCAGGGCAACGTCTGGGTCTGGCCGGGCGACGCCACCGCTGACCTGCCCCCCGTCCCCGCCGTCCCCGGCTTTGAGGGCATCGCCCCCCAGGTCGCCGCCGTGATGCGCTTCCCCTGCCCCGCCGACGTCGCGACCATGGGCTTCATCGACCCCGCCCACCCCGCCTTCGTGCACACCTCGCGCTGGTGGAAGCGCAAGCCGTCCACCTCGCTGCGCCCCAAGGAAAAGGCGTTCGAGCCCGACGCGCTCGGCTTCCGCATGAAGCGCCACCACCTCAAGCACGGCGCCAACCCCTACCGGCTGCTCGGCGCCAACGTCCACGTCGACGTGACCATCCAGCTCCCCGGCCTGCGCATCGAGCACATCCAGGGCGACCGCCACTCCGCCTGCGTGCTCGCCATGTCCACGCCCGTGGGCCCCGAGGCCACCGACGTCCACTACTGCGTGTGGTGGAGCATGGGCTGGCTCGCGGCGGCGCGCCCTGCCGCGCGCTGGATGGCGCGCGACTTCCTGCGCCAGGACTACGACATCGCCGTCCAGCTCCAGGAAGGCGGCGCCCCCTTCCCGCCGCCGATGTTCGTGGGCGACGCCGACGCCCAGATCCGCTGGTTCCTGCGCGTCAAGAAGGAGTACCAGGCCAGCCAGGACGAGCGCCGCGCCTTCGCCAATCCCCTGCGCGAGCAGGTCCT
>JBPBQX010000370.1:0-2215 GCA_050955025.1 Janthinobacterium lividum | reverse complement strand
TCGCGTGCGGTTGGGGCGGATGGGGGCATGGGCGCGCAGTCTCAGCCGCTCCGGGGCGGAAGAAAAGGCCCGCGGGCGGCGGCGCGCATGTCGCCTTGTCGTCGGCCCCGCGCGGCGCAACATGCGTGTCCGGCGGGCAGGAGGCAGGTGGCATGCGGCGCAACACGGTGGGCGTGGTCTGGGCGGTGGGGCTGCTGCTGGCGGCGGGGCTGTACCTCGCGGGGCCGGACAGGTTCGGCACCATCGTGGTCGAGGACGTCGCCTGGGCGGCGCAGGAGGTGCAGGGCGCGTTCTACCTGCTGGGCGCGCAGGCGTTCGACGCGGCGCGGGCGCTGGCGATCGGGGTGTTCGCGGTGTTCGTGGCGCTGTGCCTCGTCGCCGTGGGGCGCGGCCTGCGGGCACGCGGCGCGCTGCTCGCGGTCAGCGCGGTCTACCTGTTCCTGCTGCTCGGGCCGGACAGCGGCGAGCCGATCCTGCCGGACCGCTGGCTCGGCGCGCTGCTGGTCGCGGGGGTCGGCGCGCTGGTGATGACGCGGCGGCTGATGCTGCCGAGGGACGGCGTGCAGGTGGTCTGAGAAGGCAAGGTTGAGGCTCCGCCTCAAACTCCGCCAAAGGCTGCGCCCTTGGAACGCATCCCTTAGGTCAAGGGATCAAAGGGTCCTCGGACCCTTTGCGGGTTCGGGCGGAGCCCGACCTTTCCTTCCTGCGTCACTTCAGCGGGTCGTGGCCCCAGTTCATCAGCGACTGGCGCCAGCGCGAGTCCGTCACGTCGCCGTGGGGCCGCTGTGCCGTGTGGCGGTGCACGTAGCCCGTGACCTTCCGCATCGTGTCGTACTCGGCTTCGCCGTAGCGGTCCTGGTGCAGGTCGTGCAGGGCGAGGATCTCGTAGCCCATGTGGTGGCCCACGGCCTCCTTGCCGCCCGGGCCGCTCACGCGCTCGCCACCCTGCGTCATGCCGACGGAGCGGCTGTCCTCGGTGTCGAGCCAGCGGCGCAGCTCCGCAGGCGTCATGTTGACGGCGTCGCGGAAGTCCGCGCGCACCTTGGCCTTGTCGTCGTCGGAAAGCACGTGCCCCGTCATCGCCGTCGCCCCTGTGTTGCCGAGCGACCGGAACGCGTGCGGCCGCGGATGGCTGCACGGTGCGGCGCGGGAAACCTTTCGCGCATGCAGCCGCGCGGACTAAGACGTTGCGGCATTCGGGCGGAGGCTGGAGAGATCGCGCACATGCCCACCCAGTGCACCGGCCCTCGCATGCCCGCAACGTCCGGACCCGCGGGATCCGCGGCCGTCCGGCTCGCCTGCGGCCGTTGCCGGGCCGGGGCGGCCCGCGCCGGGTCCCGCTTCGGGGGGCAGGCCGAGCGCGAGGCCTCGGGACCGCACGTCGGGGGGCGGGCATGGACCAGGTAACCGCGCAGGCGTTCCCGGTGGGAGGCGGCGAGACGGGGCGCCGCATCCGCGCGCACGACTGGTCCGCGACGCCGGCGGGCGGCAGCGAGGGCTGGCCGGCCGCGCTGCGCGTGGCGCTGCAGCTGGTGCTGGACTCGCCCGAGTCCATGTACCTGGCGTGGGGGCCGGAGCTCGTCTTCTTCTTCAACGACGCATACCGGCCGATCCTGGGGCCGCGGCTGGACCGGGCGATCGGCACGACCCTGCCGGCGCTGTGGCCGGATGCGTGGGAGCAGGTGCGCCCGATGGCGGAGAAGGCGCTCGCCGGCGAGGCGTGCCGCTTCGAGGACCTGCCGATCTCGGTGGCACGGCGCGGCGGGGCGGAGGAGACCTGGTGGTCGTTCTCCTTCTCCCCGGTGCGCGACGAGGCGGGGCGGGTGGCCGGCCTGTTCTGCGTCACGCACGAGACCACGGCGCGCGTGCAGGCGGCCTCGGCGCTGCGCGCGAGCGAGGCCCGCCAGCGCCGGATCCTGAACAGCGCCATCGACTACGCCATCGTCAGCTCCGACCTCGACGGGCGGGTGACGAGCTGGAACGAGGGGGCCGCCCGGATCCTCGGCTGGAGCGAGGCGGAGATGCTCGGCCAGCCGCCGGATCGCTTCTTCACGCCCGAGGACCTGGCGGCCGGCCGGCCGGCGGTCGAGATGGAGGAGGCCCGCAGGGAGGGCCGCGGCAGCGACGAGCGCTGGCACGTGCGCCGCGACGGCAGCCGGTTCTTCGCGCTGGGCGAGATGATGATGCTGCGCGACGAGGCTGGCACGGCCACCGG
>JBPBQX010000369.1:0-2270 GCA_050955025.1 Janthinobacterium lividum | reverse complement strand
GTTGAACCCGGCGTGCAGGCCGTTCTCCGCCACCAGCTGGTCGAAGGCCGCCTGCGGGCTCATGTCGCGGAAGGCGAACGAGACCTTGCCGTCCACCCCCGGCCGGAAGATCACCGACAGGTCGCTCGCGGCCAGCACCGCGCGCAGGACGTTGCGCAGGTCGTCGTCCACCGAGGTCCGCGAGAAGCTCGCCCCGCCCTTCCAGGGGATGGGCGCGGAGTCCTCCTCGGCCGAGGCGCCGCCCCCCAGGCAGAGCAGGGCGGCAAGGCAGAAGGCGTGCACGGCGGTGCGGCGGAGGCTCATGGCGCTGCTGGTCCCGTTTTGGGTGCACCACGCATACGATCGCGATCTTTCCAAACCGTTAACAGCGCGGCACAGCGGTCTGCCAGGCACCGGCAGGAAAGGAAGGCCTTCTTTTTCTGAAGAAAAAGAAGCAAAAAGACTTTGCCCGTTTTGCACCTGCGCCACGCGGCGCGGCACGGACCCGATGTGGAGAAGTTCTTTGGTTCTTTCTTTCAGGAAAGAACAGGCCTGCTTTCTTCTGTCTGGGCCAGGCCTAGCCAGGGCGGCCGAGGCGCAGGCGGAGCTGCTGCGTGCCGGACGCGAGGGTCACCTCGGCGTCGTCGATCGCGGTGATCGTCAGCGCGCCGAGCCGGTCGCCGACGGCGTAGTCGCGGTCGTTGATGGTGGCGACCGGCCCGCCCGCGGTGCGGGTCAGGCCGGTCAGCACGTAGCGGCGCGACAGCGTGGCGTCCTCCGCGGGCAGCGCGGCGAAGGGGTCGCGCGGCGCGGGGACGGCCGGTTCGTGCGCGGCGGGCTCGGGCGGCGAGGCGGCGAGGCGGCGCGGCACCTCCAGGGCGAAGGACACGGACTGGCGTGACGCGTTGCCGGCCGCGTCCTGCGACTCGGCGGCGCGCAGGCGGACGCCCTGCAGCCGGGCGCCGAGGCGCTCGACGCCGGCCGCCAGGTCCAGGAACGCCGGGAAGGACGCCAGCAGCTCGACATCGAGCGTGCGCGGGTCGTGCGGGCGCGGCACCAGGCGGGTGACGTCCGCCGTGCCGTGCGCCGCGGAGGCGCGGGCCTCGCGCAGGAACGCCACGGGGTCGACGTCGCGCGACACGGCGGGCGGCGCGCCCACGGCGTGCAGGCGGCTCCGCAGCGCGGCGTCCTCCTCCTCCACGGCGGCGGCGACCTGGGTGGCCTCCGACGCGAGCCTGCGCTGCACCGCGCCGGGGCCGAGCAGGGCGAACACCTCCGCGGCCACCGCGAGCGCGAGCAGCCCCGGCAGCACGGCGCGCAGCCGGGGCGAGGGGGCGGCCTGCGCGAGGCCGGCGCGCAGCCGGTCGAGGCGCGTCCCGCTCATCCCGGCACCACGGCGACGGCCGCCGGCGGGGTGGGCAGGGCGGCGGCGAAGCCGGGGGCCAGCACGATCGAGATCGTAAAGTCCGCGGCGGCCAGGGGCGTCCCCTGGACCAGGGAGGCGCCCTCGAAGCCGATCGAGACCACGTCCTTCATGAACGCGGGGTCGGTCTGCAGGCGGTCGATGAAGGTCGCGACCCGCGCGATGTAGTCCTCGCCGGGACCGGCCGGCACCTCGCCTTCCAGCACGATCCGCTGGCGCCCGGGCGCGGCGGGGTCGGGCAGCGTGGTGAGCGTGGTCAGCCGGATGCCGTCGGGGATCAGCGCGGCCATCCTGGACAGCTTCGCCGACCAGGGCTGCGAAGGCGGCGGGGCCGGCGGCGGGAGGCGCGGGTGCAGCACCGCGTGGCGCAGGACCGCGTCGTCCGCCAGGCGCTGCGACAGGCGCGTCTCTGCCTGCAGCGTCGCGCTGCCGGCCGCTGCGACGGTGGCCCAGAGCGCCAGGCACAGCACCGCCGCGGCCAGCGCCGGCGCGGCCGCGCCGGGGCGGGGAATGGCGGCCAGGGCGAGCGCGGTCTGGCGCAGCACGGACAGGCTCAGCTTCTGGCCGGCGAGGCCGCGCAGGCTGGCGCGCGGGCGACGCGCCGGGCGGGCCTGCGCCTGAATGGAGCGGAAGCGGCCGTCGGTGAAACGGTAGTCGGTGCGGCCGATCCGCAGCAGCCCGGCCGGCGTGTCCTGCAGCAGGTTCAGGGCCTGCGCCGCGGCGTCGTTCGCGTCGGGCAGGGCGAGGTCGGGCTCCGGCGCGGGCTCGGGTGCCAGGCCCAGCACGCCGCCGAGCCACTCCGCCAGCCCGCGCACGCGCGCCGCGTCGCCGCCCACCAGCAGGCGCTCCGGATCGCCGGCGAGGCGCT
>JBPBQX010000368.1:0-2400 GCA_050955025.1 Janthinobacterium lividum | reverse complement strand
GGTCGTCGTGCTGAACACGATGATCGGCTGCGCCGCGGCCATCAGCAGCACGGCGCCGGTCCTGGTCCTGTGGTTCGGGTTGACCGCGACCGCCTTGGCCACCACCGGCGAGCCGAGCTGGACCACCATGCCCGCCGGCGTCAGCAGCTGGTTGTCCGACGCCACGATCGAGCCGTTGCGCTGCGGGCCCACGGTGCGCGTCGCGGCGGGGCCGGCCGGCACCTGCGGCGGCGACGGGTCGGGAGCCTGGGGCGCCGCCCACACGGGCACGGCGAGCGCGAGCGCGAACAGGCCCGCCAGCGGGTATTTCCGGAACGAATGTCTCATCGGTGCTCCATGCATCTTGCCGGCCTCCGCGCGCGGGCGGACCGGGCCGCCTCGGGCGGCACCGCCACACGGTGCCGCTCCGCCTCGCCCGCCCGGGCGGGCTGCCCGGCTGCGCAGTCCTAGCCGCCGACGCTGACGCCTGGCTGACCGTGACCGTGTCAGTTCCGTGAAGCCTCGCGCGACGGCCGCCGCCGGCGTTGCATCCGGCCGGGGGGCGGGCGTTGTGTGCGCGCGCAACCGCGTCGGACGGAACGGGCATGAGGCTGCTTCTTGTCGAGGACCACGCTCCGATGCGCACCATGATCGCCGGGCACCTGGACGAGCGCGGCTTCGTCGTGGACGGCTTCGGCCTCGGCCGCGAGGCGCTGGAAGCGGCGCGCTCGACACGCTACGCGGCCGCCATCCTCGACCTCGGCCTGCCCGACATGGACGGCATCGACCTGCTGCGCCGGCTGCGCGGCGGCAGCGGCGCCGCCTCGCCGCTGCCGGCGATCGTGCTCACGGCGCGCGACGGCGTGCAGGACCGGGTGCGCGGCCTCGACGCCGGCGCGGACGACTACATCGTCAAGCCGTTCGCGCTGGCCGAGCTCGACGCGAGGCTGCGCGCGGTGCTGCGCCGCCCGGGCTCGCGCCTGCCGGCCATGCACCGCCTCGGCAACCTGTCGTTCGACCCCGCCGCGCGCGAGGCGACGGTAACCCCGCCCGGCGGCGGCACGCTCCGGCTCGAGCTGTCGCGCCTGGAGACCGTGCTCCTGGAAACGCTGATCCGCGCCGCCCCGGGCATCGTCGTCAGGGACGCGCTCGAGGAGCGGGTGTACGGCCTCGGCGAGCGCGGCAGCGCGAACGCGCTGGAGGCGGTGATCTCGCGCCTGCGACGCAAGCTGGCCGCCGCCGGGGCGACCACGGCGCTGGAAAGCGCCCGCGGCATCGGCTGCCGCCTCGCCGAGCCGCCCCAGATGACGCACCAGATGACGCACCGGGTGACGCCCCGGTGACCTCCTGGCGCCGCGCCCGCCTGTCCGCGCGCCGGCTCGCCCGGCTGGCGCGCCCGGACAGCCTGCGCGGCCGGCTCATGCTCTCGATGCTCGGCGTGTTCGTGCTCGGCACCGCGGCCGCCTCCTCGCTGGACGAGGTCAACCTCGCGGCGCTGCTCCCGCGGGCCCTGTCCGGCCGTCGGCTCGGCGGCCTCGGGCTGCTGCTGCAGGAGCCCTACCAGGACATCACCGTGCTGGTGGCCTTCAGCATGATGATGCTGCTGCTGATCTGGCTGGTCAGCGGCTGGAGCCTGGCACCCCTGCGCCGCGCCTCGCAGGAGGCGGCCGCCGTGGGCCCGGGCCGCGAGGCGCGCATCTCGCCCGACGGCATGCCCAGCGAGATCCGCCCGCTGATCCTGGCCTTCAACGGCGCGCTGGACCGGCTCGCCGCCGCCTACGCCCTGGAGCAGCGCTTCACCGCCGACGCCGCGCACGAGCTCCGCACCCCGCTCGCGGTGCTGGACCTGCGGCTGCAGCGCGCGCGGGCGCAGGGCCGTTTCGACGTCGGCGTCGAGGGCGAGCTCGCCCAGCTCAAGCGCGTGGTCGGCCAGCTGTTCGACCTGGCGCGCAAGGAGCAGGCGCCGGCGGTCGCGGGTCTGGCAGGCGACGCCACGGTCAACCTGTCGCGCGCCGCGCGCGAGGCGGCGGCCACCGTCAGCCTGCTGATCGACGCGGCGGGCCGCGACCTCGTCGTCGACCTGCCGCCCCGCCTCGCCGTGCCGGGCCGCGCCGAGGACCTGCGCGACATGGTGCGCAACCTGCTGGACAACGCGCTCGCCCATGGCGCCGGACGGATCAGGCTCTCCGCCCGGCTCGCCGCGCCGCAGCGCCAGGGCCCAGGGCCTGCCGCCGCCGTCCCCGCCGAGGCACTGCTCGAGGTGTCCGACGAGGGCGAGGGCGTGGCCGCGGACCTCGCCCCCGGCCTGTTCGAGCGCTTCCGCAAGGGCCGCTCCGGCTCGCCCGGCAGCGGCCTCGGCCTGGCCATCGTGTCCGAGGTGGCGCGCAGCCACGGCGGCTCGGTCGGCTTCGCGCCGGGTGC
>JBPBQX010000367.1:0-2818 GCA_050955025.1 Janthinobacterium lividum | reverse complement strand
AGCGGCCCTCGGCCATCACGCAGATGCGGTCGCACAGGCCGAGCAGCTCGGGCATCTCGGACGAGATCACGACCACGCCCTTGCCGCTGTCGGCGAGCGCCTGGATGATCTGGTAGATCTCGTATTTCGCGCCGACGTCGATGCCGCGCGTCGGCTCGTCGAGGATCAGCACCTCGGGGCCGGAGAACAGCCACTTCGAGAGCACGACCTTCTGCTGGTTGCCGCCCGACAGCGTGCCGCTGTCCTGGTAGACCGAGGAGCAGCGGATGCGCATCCGGCCGCGGAAGCCCTCGGCGACGGTCATCTCGGCCATGTCGTCGATCACCTGGCGGCGCGACACGCCGGAGGGGTTGGCCAGGCTGATGTTGCGCGCGATGTCCTGGCCGAGCAGCAGGCCGAGGTGCTTGCGGTCCTCGGTGACGTAGGCGAGGCCGGCGGCGATGGCGCGCGGCACCGTCGAGAGGTCGACCACGCGGCCGTCCATGCGCGCCTCGCCCGAGACGTGGCGGCCGTAGGCGCGGCCGAACACGCTCATCGCGAACTCGGTGCGGCCCGCGCCCATCAGGCCGGCGATGCCCAAGATCTCGCCGCGCCGGACGTGGAAGTCCGCGTCGTGCACCACGCGCCGGCCGGGGTGCAGCGGGTGGTCGACGGACCAGTTGCTGACGGCGAAGATCGTCTCGCCGATGCTGGGCGTGTGCGTGGGGTAGCGGCTGTCGAGGTCGCGGTCGACCATCTTGCGGATGACGTCGTCCTCGGCGACCGGGCAGTCCAGCGTCTCGATGGTGCGGCCGTCGCGCAGCACGGTGATGCGGTCGGCGACGTGGGAGATCTCGTTCAGCTTGTGCGAGATCAGGATGGACGAGATGCCCTGCGCGCGGAACTCGACGAGCAGGTCGAGCAGCGCCCGGCTGTCGCGCTCGTTCAGGCTGGCGGTGGGCTCGTCCAGGATCAGCAGGCGGACCTCCTTGGACAGCGCCTTGGCGATCTCGACGAGCTGCTGCTTGCCCACGCCGATGTCGGTGACCAGCGTGTCGGGGGATTCGTCGAGCCCGACCTTGGCGAGGAGCGCCTTGGCGCGCGTCCACATCGCGCCGCGGTCGATCACGCCGAAGCGGCTCGGCGCGTTGCTGAGGAAGATGTTCTCGGCCAGCGAGAGCAGCGGGATCAGCGCCAGCTCCTGGTGGATGATGATGATGCCCAGCGCCTCGGAGTCGTTGATCGAGGAGAACGAGCGTTCCGCGCCGTCGTAGGCGATGGAGCCCTCGTAGCTGCCGTGCGGGTAGACGCCGCTCAGCACCTTCATCAGCGTGGACTTGCCCGCGCCGTTCTCGCCGACCACGGCGTGGATCTCGCCGCGGCGCACCGAGAGCGTCACGTCGCGCAGCGCGGCCACGGCGCCGAAGTTCTTGCGGATGCCGCGCATCTCCAGGATGTCGTCCATCGACCTCTCCTCGTGGCCAAGGCCAGGCAAGAAAGCAGTTCTTTCTTGAAAGAAAGAACCAAAGAACTTTGCCCCTGGGGCCTGTGCCAGCCGCGTGGCGCAGGACCCTTCGGGGCGAAGTCTTTTTGCTTCTTTTTCCTCAGAAAAAGAAGGCCTTCCTTGCTGCCTTCAGGTGATCTGCGACTTCTTGTAGTAGCCGCTGCCGACGAGGATGAGCTCCCAGTTGGAGCGGTCGACGATGACCGGCTTGAGCAGGTAGGCGGGGACGACCTTGACGCCGTTGTTGTAGCTCTTGGTGTCGTTGACCTTGACCTCGGCGCCGGAGAGGAGCGCGTCGACCATGTCGGCGGTGACGCGGGCGAGCTCGCGGGTGTCCTTGAAGATGGTGGAGTACTGCTCGCCGGCGAGGATCGACTTGACCGAGGGGATCTCGGCGTCCTGGCCGCTCACGAGGGGCATCTTCATGCCGCCGGAGCCGTAGCCCACGCCCTTGAGCGAGGACAGGATGCCGATGGAGATGCCGTCGTAGGGGGAGAGCACCGCGTCGAGCTTGCTGTTCGAGTAGTAGGCGCTGAGCAGGTTGTCCATGCGGGCCTGGGCGGTGGCGCCGTCCCAGCGCAGGGTGGAGACGTGGTCCATGCCCATCTGGCCGCTGGGGACGAGGATCTTCTTCGCGTCCATCAGCGGCTTCAGCACCGACATGGCGCCGTCGTAGAAGAAGTAGGCGTTGTTGTCGTCGGGCGAGCCGCCGAACAGCTCCATGTTGAAGGGCCCGAGGGCGTCGGGCAGCTTGAGGCCGGTGACCAGGGACGTGGCCTGCAGCACGCCGACCTGGAAGTTGTCGAAGGTCGCGTAGTAGTCGACGTTGGGCGTGTTGCGGATCAGGCGGTCGTAGGCGATCACGCGGGTGCCGGCGGCCTTGGCCTGGGACAGCACGTCGGTGAGCGTGGTGCCGTCGATGGACGCGATCACCAGGACCTTGGCGCCCTGGGTCAGCATGTTCTCGATCTGGGCGAGCTGGTTGGGGACGTCGTCCTCGGCGTACTGCAGGTTCACGGCGTAGCCGCGCTGCGTGAGCACCTTGGAGATGTTGTCGCCGTCGGCGATCCAGCGCGCCGAGGACTTGGTGGGCATGGCGATGCCCACGGTGCCCTTGGACTGCGCCCACGCCGGGCGGGCGAGGGCGGCGGCCCCCAGCATCGACGCCGTCAGGAACGTCCTGCGCTTCATCCGTGTCTCTCCCTGGTCGTTTTTTGTCGTTGTACGCACGCAACGTCTAGCGGTCGGCGAAGTCCTCCACAACGATCCGCCGCCCCAGCATGAAGGCGTCGGCCACGTGGACCAGCGGCGCCAGGTCCACGTCGGAGGCGCCGG
>JBPBQX010000366.1:0-3053 GCA_050955025.1 Janthinobacterium lividum | reverse complement strand
GAGGAGTTCCTCGCCCGCGCCCACCACCGCCCCTCGACGCGCGAGATCTTCCGCGCGATGGGCGCCAACTGGCAGGTCGTGCTGGCCGGCATGATGCTGGTCGTGATGACCACGGTCTCGTTCTACCTCATCACCGTCTACACCCCGACCTTCGGCCGCTCCGTGCTCCACCTCGGTGCGGCGAACAGCCTGATGGTCACGCTGCTGATCGCGGCCTCCAACCTGGCCTGGCTGCCGGTGATGGGCGCGCTGTCCGACCGCATCGGACGCCGCCCGATCCTGCTCGCCGCCACCGTGCTCGCGGCGCTGACCACCTACCCCGCGATGCGCTGGCTGGTGGCGGACCCCGGCGTCGGCCGCATGCTCGCGGTCGAGCTGTGGCTGTCGTTCCTGTACGCGAGCTACAACGGCGCCATGGTCGTGGCGCTCACGGAGATCATGCCCGTCGCGGTGCGCACCGTCGGCTTCTCGCTGGCCTACAGCCTGGCGACCGCGGTGTTCGGCGGCAACACGCCCGCGGTGTCGACCTGGCTGATCCAGACGCTGGGCGACCGGGCGGCGCCGGGGCTGTGGATGAGCTTCGCCGCCGTGTGCGGGCTGGGGGCGACGCTGGTGCTGTACCGGCGCGGCGGCGCGGGCCTGGAGAAGCAAGGTCGGGCTCTGCCCGAACCCGCAAAGGGTCCGAGGACCCTTTGATCCCTTGACTTAAGGGAGGCGTTCCAAGGGCGCAGCCTTTGGCGGAGTCCAGAGGCGGAGCCTCTGGCCTTTCTGCTACCCCGGCCTGCGCATGTCGAACCGGCTGTCCGGCCGGATCTCCGCGTAGGCCGACGGCCCGCCGGCGCGCAGGATGATGCCGGCGCCGAACGTGTCGAACACGCCCTCCGGCAGCAGTGCGCGGCTGATGTGCACCGCGACCACCTCGGCCAGCACCAGCCAGGCTGTCGCCGGCGTGCCCTCGTGGCCGCGGAGCTGGACGATGTCGGAGACGCGGCACTCGAACGCGACCGGGCTCTCGGCCACGCGCGGCGGCCCGACCAGGCGGGACGGCGTGGGCGTGACGCCGGCCAGCGCGAACTCGTCGGCGCCGTAGGGCACGGCGGCGCAGCTCTCGTTCATCGGCTCCGCGAGTGCCCGGGTGGCGAGGTTCCAGACGAACTCCCCGGTCTCGCGGCAGTTGCGCAGGCTGTCCTTCGCCCCGGTCGAGGAGAAGCCGATGATCGGCGGCGTGTAGCAAAACGCGTTGAAGAAGCTGTATGGCGCGAGGTTGACCGAGCCGTCGCTGCCGCGCGTCGACACCCAGCCGATCGGCCTCGGCCCGACGATGGCGTTGAACGGGTCGTGCGGCAGGCCGTGGCCGTGCCGCGGCTCGTAGAAATGCATGTCGTCTGGTACGGTCACCGCCTGCGCTCCCCTGCACGAATCCGGCGGGACCGTGCACGAATCCGGCCTGCACGCAACGTCGCGTCGGATTGCCGGGGCATGGGCAGCCGGGCGACGCATCGCCTGGGCCCGCCGGCGCACCTGCCCCGCCTCGGGGCGCGGTTCCAGGTGCGGCAGGCCGCTTCGCCGGCGTGTCCGGCCCCTGCCGTCCGGTGTCGCGGGGCGCTATGCAGGCCGGGCCGGCACGGGCGTCGTGCCAGAGGTCCGGAGTGCCACGCATGCAGACGCTGTTCCACCTGGTCCGCCACGGCCAGTACGGCCTGATCGACCGCGCGCTGGGCGGGCGTGCGCCGGGCCATGCGCTGAACGAGGCCGGCCGCGGCGAGGCCGGGCGGGTCGCCGGGGCGCTGCGCGGGCGCACGGTGGCGGCGGTGGTGTCGAGCCCGGTGCAGCGCGCGCAGGAAACCGCGGCCCCGATCGCCGAGGTCCTGGGGCTGGCGGTGGAGACGGACGCGGCGCTGGTCGAGCTGGACTGTGGCGAATGGACGGAGATGACGTTCGACACCCTGCGCGAGCGTCCGGAGTGGCACCGCTGGAACCGTTTCCGCTCCAGCGCCGCCATTCCGGGCGGGGAGACCATGCTGGCGGTGCAGGCGCGCACCGTGGCGGCGCTGGAGCGGCTGCACGCGGTGCATGGGGAAGCCGAGGTCGTGCTGGTGAGCCATGCCGACGTCATCAAGGCTGCGCTGCTGCACGTGCTCGGCGCGCCGCTCGACCACATGGGGCGGCTGGAGGTCGGGCCGGGATCGCGCAGCGTGGTGGCGTGGCACGACGAGACCGCCCGCGTGCTGGCCGCGAACCTGCCGCCCGGGTCGTAGCGTCCGGCCTCCGGCCAGGCCTTTGCACCGCCGGGAGTTCCTTGGGCCGGAAGGGGGGCGCCGCAGGAAGCGGAGTGAACCTCCGCCCGGGTTCGGAGGCTTGCGGGAGCCTGACCCGGGACGAGAGAAGCGCGGCGTTCGGGGGCGTCCGAGCGAGGGCGACCGGCTGCACTCCGGTCAGGCGCGTTCCTGTGATAGGCACAGCCTATGATAGGCATAGTTTTTTTGTCTTGGACCTATGACTGAGGCTATTCTACCTGTCCATTGCCGAGACCATGACGTGACGATGCTGGCGACGATGGCTTCGGAACCACCAGGGCGCGCGGCGCCCGCTTCCCAAGGATGAAGACAATGGCCTGGACCGTTCCCACCATCACCGAAGTCTGCGTTGCTCTCGAGATCAACGGCTACATGCCGAGCGAGTTCTGATCCACACGGGTCATCGCCGGCCCTGATGCGGGCCGGACGGGAGAGCGGGGCATGTCCCCGCTCTTTTTTTGTCCGTGCCCTGCCGGTCAGGGCGGGCCGGCCGCGTTCCCGACGGACGGCGTTCCCGGCCAGCGCCAGCGCCACAAGGCCAGCCCGAGCATCCCGGCGGCGATCTCGCGCAGCCGTTTGATCAGCGAGAGCGCCAGGCCCACGCCGATCCCGGTCGCCATCCCGGCCGCGCCCGACAGCCCTGCCGCCGCGGCCGCCAGCACGAAGCCGCCTTCCTGCACGCCGATCGCGCCGGGCAGCGCGAAGCCTGCGGAACGGGCCGCCATGCCCAGGCTTTCCACCACCAGGGCCTGCTGC
>JBPBQX010000365.1:0-3277 GCA_050955025.1 Janthinobacterium lividum | reverse complement strand
CGCATGCCGCTCGACATCCGCGTGTCCTCCTCGCCCACCGTGCTCGGCGAGAAGATCGTGATGCGCCTGCTCGACGAGAAGGCGCTGCGCCCGGCGCCCGAGCAGCTCGGCCTGCGCGACGCCCTGCTGCGCCTGCTGCTCGACAAGATCTCCGCGCCGCACGGCCTGGTCATGCTCAGCGGCCCCACCGGCTCTGGCAAGACCACGACGCTGTACTCCTGCCTGTCCGCGCTGGACCGCCAGCGGCGCAACGTGCTGACCATCGAGGACCCGGTGGAGTACCGCCTCAAGGGCGTGCACCAGATGCAGGTCAACGAGCGCATCGGCCTCAGCTTCGCCAGCGGCCTGCGCAACATCCTGCGCCAGGACCCCGACGTCATCATGGTCGGCGAGTGCCGCGACGTGGAGACCGCGCGCATGGCGATCCAGGCCTCGCTGACCGGCCACGTGGTGTTCTCCACCATCCACGCCAACGACGCGGTGGGCGTGATCAGCCGGCTGATCGACATGCAGATCGACCCGTACCTGGTCGCCACCGCCCTGTCGCTGCCGATCGCGCAGCGCCTGATGCGCGCGATCTGCCCGCACTGCCGCACCACGATCGACGGCAGCGAGATGCTGGGCATGCTGCGCGCCGACGGCGTGTCGGACGAGAAGATGGCGCGGCTCGGCCTGCACATCGACCCGCGCGAGCCGTGCGCGCACGCAACGGGCTGCCCGCACTGCCGGCACACCGGCTATGCCGGCCGCCAGGCGGTGTTCGAGATGTTCGAGATCACCGAGCCGATGCGCGACCTGATCGCCGCGAAGGGATTCAGCGCCGACGAGCTGCGCCGCCTGGTCATGGCCAGCGGCAACGCGTCCATGGTCGACAACGCCCACGCCCTGGTGGCCGACGGCGTGACCACCCACGCCGAGGTCGTGCGCGTGTTCGGCGACGGCACCACGTGACGCCCCCGCCCCCCGACGCCGGGAACGCGGGCGCGTGATCGGCCGCGGCAGCACGCACCTCGTGATCTTCGCGAAGCAGTTCTCCTCGATGATGGGCAGCGGGCTGCAGCTCGTCGCCGTGCTGGACAACCTCGCGCGCGAGACGCCGCACCGACGCCTGCGCACGGCCGTCGCCGAGGTCGGCCGCCTGGTCACCAACGGCAGCGACCTCGCCGACGCGCTGGAGCGCTTCCCGCGCCTGTTCAACGGCGTGTTCGTGGGCCTGGTGCGCTCGGGCATCGAGGCAGGACGGCTCGGCGGGGCGCTCGCCCACATCGTCGACTACCTCGACAGGGTCGAGCAGGTGAACCGTCGCGTCGCGGCGGCCGCGGTCTACCCCGCCTTCGTGCTGCTGACCTTCCTCGGCGTGGCGGGCGGCATGATCTTCTTCATCCTGCCCAAGTACGAGACGATCTTCCGCGGCTTCGGCCGCGACCTGCCCGCCCCCACGCAGTTCCTGCTCGACATCGGCCACGCGCTGACCGATCACGCCACGGGGCTCGGCGTGGCGGCTGCCGCGGCCGCGCTGGCCGCTGTGCTGACGCTGTCCACCCCGCAGGGCCGGGCGCTGTGGGACCGCGCCAAGCTGCACCTGCCGGTGATGGGCACGGTGTGGCGGCTCGCGGCGCTGGCGCGGTTCAGCCGCACGCTCGCGGTGCAGGTCAGCAACCACGTCTCGGTGATCCGCGCCCTGCACCTCGCCGCCGGCGCCGCGGGGAACCGCTACGTGGAAGGGCTGATCCACGGCATCGCCGCCGACATCGAGCTGGGCGCCGGCATCACCCAGGCCTTCAAGGAGCGCGAGCTGTTCAACGGCATCGTGCTGCAGATGATCTCGGCGGGCGAGGAGACCGGCCGCCTGGACGAGCTGCTGCTGTCGGCCGCGAACTACTTCGACAGCCTGCTGATGCAGCGCATCGAGGCGGTGACCGGCCTGATCAACCCGCTGCTCACCGCCTTCGTGGGCATGTCGACCGCGGGCATGATGGTCGCCTCGTTCCTGCCGGTGTTCGACATGCCCGGCGCGCTGCAGTGAGCGCGCGCAGCGCCGCCGCCCTGCTGCGCCGCCTCGCCCTCCGCGCGCGCCGGCGCGACGCGGCCGCGGGCGAGCCGGACGCGGCCCGCCCCGACGCACGACGGGTCTCGGTTCGGCTGGCGGCGCACGCGCGGGCCGGCTGGGCGGGGCTGCGCGCGCGCCTGGCCGCGGGCGCGCCGGGCGGCGAGGCGCAGGCCGTGCTCTGCCTGGCCGTGTCCGAGTCGGGGTGGCGCGCCACGCTGCACCCCGCCGACGGCAGCCCGGCGATCGAGACCGCCGAGCACGCCGTCGCCGACGAGGCGCCGCTGTCCACCCCCGACATGCTGCGCCGCGCCGTGCGCGCGATCAGCCCCGCGACCCGCGACGGCATCGGGGCCATCCGGCTGCTGGTCCACGACCGCGCCGCCGCCCTGGTCGACAACCGCGTGCTGCGCCTGCGCGCCCTCGACCCCGTCACGCTCCGCCAGGCCGGCGCGCAGGAGCTCGGCAGCGCCGGCGCCGTGCACGCCTTCCAGCCCTTCGGTAGCTCCAGCGAGCACGAGACGGAGCGCGGCGCCTACGCGTTCCTGCCGGCCGAGCGCATCGGCGACTACCTCGGCGCGATGGACAGCCTGGCCGTCAAGCTCACCGCCGTGGTGCCGGCCTGGCTGGCGTGCCTGGGCGCGCAGCACCAGCCCTTCGCCGCGATCGAGGTCCGCGCCGCCGGCGCCACCCTGGTGCTCGGCGACCCCGACAGCGGCGCCGTGGCCTGCCGCGAGCTCGCCGTCGGCACGCGCGGCTTCGCCGAGGCCATCGCGCGCGCCACCTCCGTCTCCCTGCGCGAGGCCGCCGAGGGCCTGGAGCGCCGCGCCTGCCTGTCCTCCGCCGGTGCCGCGCACGGCGCGCCGAGCACCACGGAGCTGGCGCTGGCGCCGCTCCTGGCCACGCTGCGCGCCGAGCTGCTGGACACGCTGGAGTTCTTCACCTTCCAGCGCCTCGCCGGCGATCCGGAGCGCCTGCTGGTGGGCGGCGACGCGGCGCGCGTGCGCGGGCTGGCGGAGTGGCTCGGCGGCGTGCTGGGCCTGTCGCCCGAGCCGGCGCCGGAGCCCGACCTGGCGCTGCCCGACGCGAGCGACACCGCGGCGCAGGCCCTGAACCTGCTGCACGACACGCCGGCCGGGCTGCTGCGGATCGGCCGCACCGACTACCGCTTCACCGACGGCCGCTTCCGCTCGGTCCAGGCGACGCAGGCGCGCCCGGCGCGTGGCCCGC
>JBPBQX010000364.1:0-3387 GCA_050955025.1 Janthinobacterium lividum | reverse complement strand
GCAGGATGTTGGGCGCCTCGTGGAAGCGCTGGCCGATGCCGTGGCCGCAGAAGTCGCGCACGACGCTGAAGCGGTGCGCCTCGACGTAGGACTGGATGGCCTGGCCGATGTCGCCGAGCGTGGCGCCGGGCCGCACGGCGCGCACGCCGCGCATCATCGCCTCGTGGGTGACGTCGATGAGGTTGCGCGCGCGGGTGGAGGGCTTGCCGGCGACGTACATGCGGCTGCTGTCGCCGTGCCAGCCGTCGAGGATGCAGGTCACGTCGATGTTGAGCACGTCGCCGTCGACCAGGCGCCGCTCGCCGGGGATGCCGTGGCAGACGACGTGGTTGAGCGAGATGCACGACGACTTCGGATACCCGCGGTAGTTCAGCGTCGCCGGGATGGCGTGCGCGGCGAGGGTGAAGTCGTGGATCAGCACGTCCAGCTCGCCGGTGGTGACGCCCGGCCGGACGTGCGGGCCGATCATGTCCAGGGTCTCGGCGGCCAGGCGCCCGGCCGCGCGCATGCCCGCGAAATCGGCAGGCGGATGCAGTGTGATGCGCCTCGAGTCCGCCCCGCCGTCCATGCTCGCTCCGTGTCATCGTCCCGA
The DNA here is from genome assembly GCA_050955025.1 of Janthinobacterium lividum. Classification (GTDB taxonomy): domain Bacteria; phylum Pseudomonadota; class Alphaproteobacteria; order Acetobacterales; family Acetobacteraceae; genus CAXSEF01. The sequence goes on along the minus strand of JBPBQX010000364.1, from coordinate 2,795 downwards.
CACGGAAGACGCGCCGGCGTGCCAGCGAAAATGCGTGCCCGTGCCACCTGGCGCAAGGGGGGCCGGCGCAAGGGGCCCCGGCGCATGGGGGAAGCGGCCGGGCGGCTCAGCGCTCGCAGGGATGGCGGCGGGTGCAGGCCTCGGCGCGGACCGGCGCGTGCCGGTGGGCGATGACCGGCAGCAGGCGGGGGCGCACGTCGTCCGCGACGGGGCGGGCGAACGCGTGGCCGTGCCCGCCGCGGCCGTGCGCGGGGCCGGCGCCGCGCGGGGCCGGGGCGAACTCGAGGGCGCGCTCGGCCATGACGTGGCGGGCGCGCAGCCGCGGGCTGGCGTGCAGCGCGCCGCGGTACGGCGCGGGCGCGAAGCGCAGCGGCAGCACCGCGGCGTCGGCGGCGGCGATCAGGGCGGGCACGCGCATGCGCGAGGGGGCGCGGCGCTGCACCGGCACGTCCATGCGCTCGAAACCGTCGTCGAGCAGCGAGGTCATGTGCACGTCGCGCTCGCCGTTCGAACGCATGCCGAGCACCACGCCGATGAGCCGCACGCCGCCGCGCACCGCCGAGGTGACGAGGTTTCGGCCGCTCAGCTCGGTGTAGCCGGTCTTGAGGCCATCGGCGCCGGGATAGATGCGCAGCATGGTGTCGTGGTTGAGGATCTCGCGGCCGTGGAAGCTGAACGAGGGCGTGCTGAACAGCGTGTAGTCGTCGGGGAAGTCCTGCACCAGGTGGCGGGCCAGCACGGCGAGATCGTGCGCGGTGCTGACCTGCTCCGGATCGGGCAGGCCGGACGCGTTGCGGAAGGTGGTGCGCGTCATGCCCAGCGAGCGGGCGCGCAGCGTCATCATCTGCGCGAAACGCTCCTCGTCGCCGCCGAGCAGCTCGCCCAGCGCGCAGGCCGCGTCGTTGGCCGACAGCGTGACCATCGCCAGCATCGTCTGCTCGACCGTGATGTTCGTGGCCGGCACCAGCCCGAGCTTGACCGGCATCATGGACGCCGCGTGCCACGACACCGGGACCAGCTCGTCGAGGCCGACGCGGTGGTCGCGCAGCGCCTCGAACGCCATGTACAGCGTCATCAGCTTGGTCAGGCTGGCTGGGTAGCGGGGCTCGTCGGCGTTGACCTCCTCGAGGACGTTGCCGCTGCCGGCGTCGATCACCAGCGAGGCGTAGCGGTTCGACCAGACCTGGGCCGCGGCCGGGGTGGCCGCGAGCGCGAGCACGGCCCACGCCGCCGCGGCGACCGCCACGGCGGGCGAGCGGGACGCGGGCCGCGTGCGGCCACACGCGGCCGCGATGCGCCGAAAACGAGCGAACATCCGCATCAATCCCCTGATCCTTCCCGCCGACCGTAACGGCCGGCCCATCGTCGTGTCCAGGGTTGCAGATAGCATTTACTTGCATGAACAGATGGTTGCCGGACTGGGTTGTATCGCGCCGTGCGTCATCCCGCCGTGTGAGACGTGTCCGGGCCGCAACGGAATCCCATGGTGCAGTGCACAATTCCTGTTGACCGGCCGGAACGCAAACGCATACACCCGCCTCTGCTGCGGTGCAGCAAGGGGAAGGGGCGCCAGGCGGCGCATGTGCCCCACGATCAAGAACAATCAGGCGCCCGCAACGCGGCGTCGGCAGGAGATGCAGCGATGAGTGGCAAGAAGGCGACGATCGACGGCCTGGCCGTGGTGCAGGACGTGGCCCGCGAGAGCGTGCGCCAGGTCTCCAACGGCTTCGAGAGCGTGGCGTCCGGCGCCCGCGAGGCGACGGCCAACGCGGCGGCCGCCGTGGATGCGGCGAAGCCGGTCGCCAGGGGCGGGATGGAGCAGGCGATGAAGCAGGCCGAGCAGATGCTCGCCTTCAGCCAGGGCAACGTCGAGGCGATGATGAAGTCCAGCCAGATCTGGGCGAGCGGCCTGCAGGACCTGTCGCGCCAGATCACGGCCACCGCGCAGGCCTCGTTCCAGGACAACGTGTCCATGCTGCGCTCGCTGACCGCGATCCGCACGCTGCAGGACGCCGTGGCGCTGCAGACCACCACGGCCCGCACCGCGATGGAGAAGGCGCTGGCCGAGTCCACCCGCCTCACCGAGACCTCGATGAAGCTGGCCGAGCAGGCGAGCGCGCCGCTCACCGCGCGCGTCGGCGCCGCGATGGAGATGGTCACCGCCCCGCGCGGCTGACCTCGAACGCCTTGTCGCGGAGCAGGGGGGTCCGGGCCGGTGGTCCGGGCCCCCTTTCGCGTTGTGCGCGACGCGCCGGGTCACGTTGCGCGCAACGCGCCGCGCCCGGCGGCGGCGGGCCTTTTCCCCGCGGCGCGGCTTCCGATATGCTCGCTCCTCGCGGCACGGCGCGGGGGCTCGCCGGCGGCGGCGGCAGGCGGACCCGGTTCGCGCCCCTGGACCTGGGATGGGCGGACGAATGAGCGACAACGACAAGCAGCGCGGCACCGACAACCCCAACACGGGCGTGGTGGTCAAGGCGCGGCCCAAGACCCGCAAGCCGGCCATGTACAAGGTCCTGATGCTCAACGACGACTACACGCCGATGGAGTTCGTCGTGCACGTGCTGGAGCGCTTCTTCCAGAAGACCCGCGAGGAGGCGACGCGCATCATGCTGCACGTCCACCGCCGCGGCGTGGGCGTCTGCGGCGTGTTCACCTACGAGGTCGCCGAGACCAAGGTGACGCAGGTCATGGACCTGGCGCGGCAGAACCAGCACCCGCTGCAGTGCACGATCGAGAAGGAGTAAGGCCAGAGGCTCTGCCTCTGGACTCCGCCAGGGCGAGCCGCCCTGGACTGG
>JBPBQX010000363.1:0-3396 GCA_050955025.1 Janthinobacterium lividum | reverse complement strand
CAAAAAGTAGCCGAGTTGCCCTCACAGATTGTAATGGCGGCCCTGCTGCGCGAGGCCGCGCAACGGCGTTGCGGAACTGCCACACTTGCTTACGCGACCAGTCCGTTCCGGCCACGCCGCCACGAAGAGGCAGAAGCGATCAAGTTTTCGCGACCCGTGGAAGTATTCGCGAAGTGGAAAGCGGCCGCCGCGCCCAGGTCCGCGTGCCGCCCGGATTCCGGCCGACACCAGCCGTACGGGCCGGCCACGTCTTCGCCGCGTGGCTCCAGCGTGCATGTTCCGGCGTCTCTCAACCGCAGGACGCAGGACTTGCGGGCGTGTCACGGCGCGATACGGCGATCCTGGTGCGCGGCGCGGTGACTTGCGGCGTCCCGGCGCATGGCAGGACAGCGGCCCGGTGCGTTGACGCTGCGCCGGCGCCTGCCCACCGTCCGCGACCTTCCGGATCTCGCCGGCGCCCGTGCGGCACGCGACGTCCCCGTTCCATGGTGAAGCTCATGACAGATCCCGGTTCCGCCGTGCCGCGGCCAGACGCGCGCCCCGTCAATCCGCGGTTCTCCTCGGGCCCGTGCGCCAAGCACCCCGGCTGGACGCTCGCGGCGCTGGACGCGACCTGGCTCGGGCGCAGCCACCGTGCGCCCGGCCCGACCGCGGCGCTCGCCGAGGTGATCGCGCGCTCCCGCGCCCTGCTCGGCATGCCGGAGGGCTGGCGCCTCGCGATCGTGCCCGGCTCGGACACCGGCGCGGTCGAGATGGCGATGTGGTCCATGCTCGGCGGGCGCGGCGTGGACGTGCTGTCCACCGACACCTTCTCGCGGCACTGGGCGGTCGACGCCATGGCGCACCTGCCGGTCGACGCGCGCGTGCTCGAGGGCCCGAACGGCCGGCTGCCCGACCTCGACGCCGTCGATTTCGCCCGCGACGTGGTGTTCGCCTGGAACGGCACCACCGCGGGCGTGTGCTTCGCCGACGGCGACTGGATCCCCGCCGATCGCGGCGGGCTGGCGATCTGCGACGCGACGTCCGCCGCCTTCGCGATGGCGCTGCCGTGGGACAAGCTCGATGTGGTGACCTGGTCCTGGCAGAAGGTGCTGGGCGGCGAGGCCGGGCACGGCATGCTCGCGATCGGGCCGCGCGCGGCGGAGCGCCTCATGACCTACACGCCGCCCTGGCCGCTGCCGAAGCTGTTCCGCATGACGCAGGACGGAGCGCTCAACGAGGGGCTGTTCCGCGCAGACACCATCAACACGCCGTCCATGCTGTGCGTGGCCGACGCGCTCGACGCGCTGGACTGGGCGGAGCGCGTCGGCGGGCTTCCGGCCATGATCGCCCGCTCGCAGGCCAACCTCGCGGCGGTGTCGGAGTGGGTGGCGCGCTCGGGCTGGGCGCGCTTCGTGGCGCCCGACCCGGCCACGCGGTCGAGCACGTCGATCTGCCTGGCGATCGACTCGCCCTGGTTTGCGGCGCTCGACGCCGCGGCGCAGCGTGCCGCGACGCAGCGCATGGCCGCGATGCTGGAGGCCGAAGGCGTGGCGCTCGACGTGCTGGCGTTCCGCGACGCGCCGCCCGGGTTCCGGCTGTGGGGTGGCGGCACCGTGGAGGCCTCGGACATGGCACTGCTGCTGCCGTGGCTGGACTGGGCGCACGCGACGGTCGGCGCGGAGCATGCCTTGCACCGGGCAGCCTGAGAGGAAGCAAGGCCGGGCTCTGCCCGGACCCGCCAGGGCGAGCCGCCCTGGACTGGCCTTACTTAAAAGATGCGTTCCAAGGGCGCAGCCTTTGGCGGAGTCCAGAGGCAGCGCCTCTGGCCTTGCTTGCTGCCTGCCTCACCTGCCATGAGCCCCGGCCATGAACGACGCCCCCGCCCCGAGCCCCGCGCTGCTGCCTGCCGGCCTGCGCGACCTGCTGCCGCCCGAGGCCGAGACCGAGGCCGCCTCGGTGGAGGCGCTGATGGCCGCGTTCGCGTCGCACGGCTACGAGCGGGTCAAGCCGCCGCTCCTGGAGTTCGAGGAAGGCCTGTTCGCGGGGCCCGGCGCCGCGGTCGCCGACCAGACGTTCCGGGTGATGGACCCGGACACGCACCGCATGATGGGGCTGCGCGCCGACATCACGCCGCAGATCGGCCGCATCGCCGCGACCCGGCTGTCGCAGGCGCCGCGTCCGCTGCGGCTGTCCTACGCGGGGCAGTGCGTGCGGGTGCGCGCCGGGCAGATGGCGTCCGGCCGCCAGGTGCCGCAGGCCGGCATCGAACTGATCGGCGTCGACACGGCCGAGGCGGACGCGGAAACCATCCTGGTGGGGGCGGAGGCGCTGGCGGCGCTCGGGCTGACGCGGGTGAGCTTCGACCTGCTGCTGCCGCAGATGGCGCCGGCGCTGCTGGACTGGGCGGGCATCGCGCCGGGTGCCACGCGCGACGCGCTGACCCGCGCGCTGGACCGCAAGGACGAGGCGTCGGTGGCGCTGATCGGGGCCGGGTTCGGAGGGCCGATCACCGGGATCCTGACGGACCTGCTGCGCGCCTCGGGGCCTGCCGAGGTCGCCCTGGAGGCCCTGGCCCGCGTGAAGCTGCCGCCGGCGGCGTTCGCGCTGGCGGTGCGGCTGCACGAGGTGGCCGCGGTGCTGCGCCGCAGGGCGCCGGGGCTGCGGCTGACGGTGGACCCGATCGAGTTCCGGGGCATGCGCTACCACACCGGGCTGTGCTTCTCGATCTACGCGCCCGCGCTGCACGACGAGCTGGGGCGCGGCGGGCGCTACGTGTCGGGCGAGGCGGAGCCGGCGGCGGGGCTGACGCTGTTCGCCGACGCGGTGCTGCGGGCGGCGCCGCCTCGGCGGGTGCTGACGCGCGTGTTCGTGCCGCGCGGCAGCGACCCGGCACAGGCTCAGGCGCTGCGTGCGGAAGGGTTCGTCACGGTGGCGGGGCTCGCGGACGCGGCGGACGCGGGGGCGGAGGCGGCGCGACTGCTGTGCACGCACGTGCTGCGCGACGGGGCGGCGGTGGCGCTGGGCTGAGGCAAGGCCAGAGGCTCTGCCTCTGGACTCCGCTCAAGGCTCGCCTTGAGAATCCACTTGAAAGAGGCGTCGCCTCCTTGTCGTGCGGGTCCGGAGGCGCCTGCCCCCGGCGGGTCCGGGGCAGAGCCCTGGCCTTGCCTTTGCCGCCCGCGTGGCTGGCGCGCGCCCCGCCCCAGGTGCCACAAAGGGCCGGCATTTGACCCGGGGCCTGCCGCGGGAAGCTGGAGGACTGGCGTATGGCGAATGTCGCGGTGATCGGGGCCCAGTGGGGCGACGAGGGCAAGGGCAAGGTGGTGGACTGGCTGGCGAGCCGCGCCGACGTGGTGGTGCGCTTCCAGGGCGGGCACAACGCCGGGCACACGCTGGTCGTGGGCAACGAGACCTACA
>JBPBQX010000362.1:0-3483 GCA_050955025.1 Janthinobacterium lividum | reverse complement strand
CGGCTGGACGGCCGCTGTTGCACAACCTGCGATAGAGGAAAGTCCGGGCTCCACGGGAATACGGTGCCGGTCAACGGCCGGCGGGGGCGACCCCAGGGAAAGTGCCACAGAAAACAAACCGCCTGCCCGAGGGCCCAGGATCGGGGTTCGCCGGCAGGCAAGGGTGAAACGGTGCGGCAAGAGCGCACCGCGCCCCTGGCAACAGGGGCGGCAGGGCAAACCCCACCGGGAGCAAGACCGAATAGGGGCGGCCGGCGGCAGGGACTCCGGTTCCTGGTCCGCGGGGACATTCCCGTCCCGTCGCCCGGGTTGGTCGCGCGAGGCGCGCAGCGATGCGCGTCCCAGAGGAATGGCCGTCCCGTGTCCGTCCGCCTCGTGCGGGCGGGCGCGGACAGAACCCGGCTTACAGGCCGTCTGGCAACGGCTTTCGCGCGTATCCCGGCAGGGATGCGGCGCACGGAGTCGGGGCGCCGCAGGGCCCGCCGACCGGAACGAACAACGAACTTCCCGACCGTATATTGTTTCGAGACCGTTTCTACGGATCGTGCCGTAAGCCTTTGACCTGCCCGATTAAATCTCCGGGCCGCGCAGGGCCTCGGGCGGTATTCCCTTTGACGCCCCACGGAATCCCATGGTATCCCATGTCATCCCATGGGGAGCGTCGGCACCGTCGCCGAAGCCCGGGACGCCGCAACCGCTGGCGGACAGATGGGGAGGTTGACCGGACGGGAATGGCCAACTTCATGGGCACGCATCGCAATCGGCTGGACGCGAAAGGCCGGGTCTCGGTGCCCGCCTCGTTCCGGGCCTGCCTGCGCGCACCCGGCCCCGAAGCCAGCCTGGTCCTGCGTCCGTCCCAGAACCACCCCTGCATCGAGGGCTGGCCCGCCGAGGTTTTCGCCACCCTCGAGGCCCCGCTCGCCACGCTGGACGTGTTCAGCGAGGACCAGGAGGACATGGCGTCGCTGCTGTACGCGGACGCCTTCCCGACCGATCCGGATCGCGAGGGGCGCATCATCCTGCCTGAACCTATGGTTGCATTCGCCGGGCTCGGCGAGGTGGTCGTGTTCATGGGACTCGGGCGCATCTTCCAGATGTGGGAGCCGGAGGCCGCCGAGCGGCGTCGTGCCGAGGCGCGCGAGCGGGCGCGGCAGCGCGGGCTGACGCTGCCCGGGCGCCAGCCCGTCACCGGCAGCGGGCCCGTCGCGTGAGCCAGGGTTCGGTGGGCCACATCCCGGTGATGCTGGACGAGGTGCTCGAGCAGCTCGCCCCGCAGCGGGGCGGCGTCTATCTCGACGCGACGTTCGGCGGCGGCGGCTACGCGTCGGCGATCCTCGACTCGGCGCCCTGCGTGCTGTGGGCGATCGACCGCGACCCGGACGCGATCGCGCGTGGTGCGGCGCTGGCCGCGCGCCACGCCGGGCGCCTGCAGCTGATCGAGGGCGGGTTCGGCGACATGATGCAGCTGCTGGCGGGGCGCGGCGTGGATGCGCTCGACGGCGTCGTGCTCGACCTGGGGGTGTCCTCGTTCCAGATCGACGACCCGGAGCGCGGCTTCAGCTTCCGGACCGACGGGCCGCTCGACATGCGCATGGCGCGCTCCGGGCCCACGGCCGCCGACCTGGTGGCCGCGCTGCCCGAGGCGGAGCTGGCCGACACGCTGTACGAGCTGGGCGAGGAGCGCATGTCGCGGCGCATCGCCAAGGCGATCGTGCTGGCGCGCGCGCTCGCGCCGATCCGGACCACGGGGCAGCTCGCGTCGATCATCCGCGCGGCCGTGCCCAAGGTGCGGCCGGCGGCAGGGCGGCACGTCATCGACCCAGCGACGCGCTCGTTCCAGGCGCTGCGCATCCGGGTCAACGACGAGCTCGGGCAGATCGAGCGGGCGCTGGAGCAGGCGGCGGCGTTGCTGGCACCGGGCGGGCGGCTGGTGGTTGTCGCGTTCCATTCGCTGGAGGACCGCATCGTCAAGCGGTTCATGACGGAGGCGGCGGGCCGCCTGCCCGCGCCGTCGCGCCACGATCCGGGCGGGCTGGCGCTGCGGCCGGACAGCGAGTTCGCGCTGCTCGGCGCCAAGGCACGGCGGCCGTCGACCGCAGAGACCGAGCGCAATCCCCGGAGCCGCAGCGCGCGCCTGCGCACCCTGGAGCGGCGCCTGACGCAACCCCGCGAGGCGAGTTCGTGATGATCCGTCCCCTGACCTGCCTCTGCATGCTCCTGGCCGGCGGCTCCGGCCTCTACCTCTACCAGGAGAAGCACCGCACCTCGCTGCTCGACCGCGAGATCACGCGCACCATCCGCGCCAGCGAGGCCGCGCACGAGCGCACTGGGCTGTTGCGTGCGGAGTGGGCGCTGCTCAACGAGCCGGGGCGGCTGCAGGAGCTGGCCGACCGGTTCCTGTCGCTGCACGCGATGTCGCCCTCGCAGTTCGTGCCAGTGGCCGAGCTGGCCCAGCACCTGCCGCCGGTGGCCGCGCCCTCCGCCGCTCCCGACGAGGGTGACGCCGGGGCCGTGGTGGCTGACGTCCGCCCTGCCGCGCCGCTCACGTTCGACGCCGCGCCGGCTCGGCCCGATGCCGCACGGCCCGTGGCGGCGCGTGTCGTGGTCGCGGCGACCGAGGCGGCGCATGCGGATCCTGCGCCCCGCCCTGCCCCCGTGCCGGCGCGCCCCCTCGTGGCATCGGCCGAGGCGAAGAGCGCTCCCCCGGTGACGCGTGCCGTGCGGGCCGCGCCCGTGCGCTCGTATGCCGCCGTGCTGCCTGCCGCCGGAAGCACGACCGGCTACGCGGACGGCCGGGTGATGGCACCGGTGCTGTCTGCGCTGGCGACGCCGGTGGCGGTGCATCCGCAGCGTGCCGAGCCGATGCTGACCCGTGCGGCGGCGATGATGCCGATGCGCCCGGCCTATACGCCGTCTGCCCTGGCACCCGCGACGCCCTATGCCGGCTCGTCGCTGGGCAACGGTCGCGCGTCGCTGCCGCCGCCCGTGCCGATGGGCGCCGGAGCGCAGTGACGGACCCCCGGCTCCCTCCGTCCCTCGACGGCGCGCCCTGGCACGGTGGCGAAGCCGCGGGCGCGCCGCTGCCTGGCGCAGGCGGCCAGGGCGTGCGCGCGGAGACTGTGCGCATCACGGGCGGCGACTTGGCGCGGCGCGCGGCGCTGGAGAAAGGGCGCGCGCGACTGCTGCTGGCGGCCGGCGGCTTCGCGGTGCTGTTCGGCGCGGTGGCGGCCAAGCTGACGGCGGCGACGGTGCTGTTTCCCATGGCGCCCTCGCAGGCCGAGCTGCGCCCGCTGGTGCCGCACGACCCGGATGCGGTGGACGGCGACGGGGCGCGCGTGGCCGATGCCGTGCCCGCGCCGGGTCCGCGGGCCACGGTGACGGACCGCAACGGCGAGATCCTGGCGGTGTCGCTGCCGATGGCCTCGATGTACGCCAATCCGCGCGAGATGATCGACCCGGCGCTGGCCGCGCATCGCATCCACG
>JBPBQX010000361.1:0-3666 GCA_050955025.1 Janthinobacterium lividum | reverse complement strand
GCAGTTCGGCGACACGGTTGACCGGGTGATCCGCGATGCAGCCCAGGACGTGGCGCAGGTAGGCTTCGGGGTCGAGGCCGTTGAGCTTTGCGGTGCCGACCAGGCTGTAGATCGCCGCGGCACGCCGGCCGCCCGCGTCGGATCCGGCGAACAGCCAGTTCTTCCGGCCCAGGGCCACGGGCCGCATGGCGCGCTCGACCGGGTTGTTGTCGATGGCGATGGTGCCGTCCTCGACGTATCGGGTCAGCGCCGTCCAGCGCGACAGGGCGTAGCGGATCGCCGCCGCCACGTCGCTGCGGCCAGACACCCTGTCCCGTGTCGCCTCGAGCCATCCCTTGAGAGCGTCCAGCAGCGGTCGGGCGTGCTCCTGGCGCACCTGCCTGCGCAGGTCTGGCGGCTTGTCGTGGATGCCGGCCTCGATGGCGTAGAGCGCTGCGATGCGCTCCAGCGCCTCGCGGGCGAGCGGCGACGTGCCGGCGGCATGGATGTCATGGAACCGGCGGCGCGCATGGGCCCAGCAGGCCGCCTCGACGACACCACCGCCCTCGTAGAGGCTGCCGAACCCCGCATAGCCGTCGGCCTGCAGCACGCCGCCGAACCCAGCCAGGTGCGCTCGGGGGTGCTCGCCACGCCGATCAGGGCTGTAGTGGTAGCGCACCGCAGGAGGTGCCGGACCCGCGTATGGCCGCTCGTCGCGCAGATAGGCCCAGAGGCGTCCGGTGCTCGTCTTGCCGGTGCCGGGCGCGAGCACCGGCACGGGCGTGTCGTCGGCGTGCAGGCGATCGCCCGCCAGGACGTGGCGTTCCAGCGCATCCACCAGGGGCCGCAGCAGTGCTGCGGCTTGTCCCACCCAGTCGGCCAGGGTGGAACGCTCCAGCTCCACACCCTCGCGGGCGTAGATCTCGGACTGGCGGTAGAGCGGCAGGTGGTCGCAGAACTTCGCCACCAGCACGTGGGCCAGCAGCCCGGGCCCGGCGCGGCCGCGGCGCACCGGCAGGCTGGGGGCGGGCGCCTGGGTGATCGTCTCGCAGGCGCGGCAGGAGAACTTCGGCCGCACGTGCCGGATGACGCGAAACGAGGCGGGCACGTAGTCCAGCACCTCGGTCACGTCCTCGCCGAGGCGGCGTAGCGCCCCGCCACAGGCCGGGCAGGCACAGGCGGCGGCATGCTCGACCACGTCGCGCGGCAGGTGTTCCGGCAGCGGCCGCCGTGCCGGCCTGGATGCCGCATCGGCCTCGGCGGGCGCCTCTGCCGGCGGCCGCAGCACCGTCTCGGCGCCGCTCTCCTCCTCGAGGTCCTCCAGCGCCAGCTCCAGCTGCGCGATGGCGGTGTCGAGCTTCTCCGACGAGCGGCCGAACTGCATGCGGCGCAGCCGGGCCAGCTGCACCCGCAGCTGCTCGATGCGCGAGCGCTGCCCGTCCAGCTCCGTCTCCTGCCGCGCGATCGTCGCGGCCTGCACGGCGACCAGCGCCCGCAGCGCGTCCAGGTCGTCCGGCAGGGTGGAGAGGTCGATCAGCACGCCCCCATCATGGCGGTGCCTGGCCAGGCTGTACAGCGCCGCGTGGCGCTACCCGGCCATCTCCGGCCGCCAGCTGCGCACCGGCGTACGCCAGTCGATCCCTTCCAGCAGCATCGAGAGCTGGGCCGGGGTCAGCGACACCACGCCGTCCCTGGCCGAGGGCCAGACGAACCGCCCGCGCTCCAGCCGCTTGGCGAACAGGCACAGGCCCATGTTGTGCCAGGCCAGAATCTTGACCAGGTCGCCACGGCGGCCACGGAACACGAACACCTGGCCGCTGAATGGGTCGTGGCCGAGCACCTCCTGGACCTGTCGCGCCAGGCCGTTGAAGCCGCGGCGCATGTCGGTGGCACCGGCCGCCAGCCAGACCCTGGTGCCCGATGGCGGCTCGATCACGCCCCGAGCGCCGCCAGCACCCGGCGCAGCGCCGGCAGGCTCACGTCGCTGCCCACCCGCACCTGACGGCCGCCACCCAGTTCGATCTCGATCAGGCCGCGCTGCGGCCGAACCGGAACCGGCGCTGCAGAGGATCCCGGCAACACCGGCGGCACCAAGTCGGACGCCGGAGGCGGCGGCTCGAGCATGCGGACCGACAGGAACGTGGGCGCCTGCGGCTCGACCAGGACGCCGTCGCGGAGCTGGCGGCGCCAGGTGAACACCAGGCTCTCGCACACGCCGTGTCGGGCTGCGACGTCGCAGGCCCGCACGCCCGGCTCGGCCAGCTCGCCCACGATGCGCAGCTTGTCCTGCACGCTCCACCGGCGGCGACGCTCGCGCCCGGTGATGATCTGCATCACGCCGTCCATCGCCACACCTCAAGCACCAACTTAAGGCGCACCTTAAAGCGGAGAGCGGGTCACACGCAGGCGGTCGACACCGGACGCTTACGCTCGCGGCTGATCTGGGCGCGCTTCGTCGTGCACCAGGACCTCGGCACCGTGCTGCGCTGCCATGTCGCGGCCTTCGAGGCGCTCGGCGGCGCGCCGCGCGAGATCCTCTACGATCGCATGAAAACCGCCGTGCTCGGCGAGGAGGCCGGCGGCCTGGTGATCTACAACCGCAGACTGATCGACCTGGCCCGGCACTTCGGCTTCCAGCCCAGGGCCTGCCGGCCCTGCCGGCCAAAGACCAAGGGAAAAGTCGAGCGCCCTTTCCGCTACATCCGCGAGGATTTCTTCCTCGCCCGCAGCTTCCGCGACCTCGACGACCTCAACGCCCAGCTGCGCCACTGGCTCGACACCGTCGCAAACCCGCGGGTGCACGCCACCACCGGGCGCGTCGTCACCGAGGCGTTCGCCGAGGAGCGGGAGGCGCTGAACCCTTTGCCGCTGGTGCCATACCGGGCCGTGCTGCACCTCGAGCGGCGCATGTCGCGCGAGGGCATGGTCAGCATCGGCGGCAATGCCTACAGCGTGCCCGACACCACCCGGCGCCGCGTGCTGGAGGTGCACAGCATGCTCGACGAGATCCGCATCCTCGAGAACGGCGTGCTGGTCGCAAGCCACGTCCCGCTGCAGGGCCGCCACCAGGCCCGCGTCGACCCCGCCCATCGCCAGACCCGCCATCGCCCGGCAAGCCACCCCGGGCATGCAGCACCCGTCCTCGGCCGGGCTGGCGACGTGGTGGCGCGCCGCTCGCTCGAGTTCTACGACGCGCTCGGCCGCGTGCTCGCCGTCAAGGGACGCGGCTGATGAGCGCTCGCGCGGTCCTCGTCCCGGCCGTGGTGGACCGCATCAAGGCCAGCCTGGTCGGGCTGCGCATGCCCCGTGCGCTGGAGATCGTCGACGCCCTCGTCCGCCAGATCGAGCGCGGCGAGGTCAGCGCGCTGGAGGCGCTCGATGCGCTGCTCGCCGAGGAGTTCACGCTGCGCGAGGGACGACGCATCAAGACCTCCCTGGTGATGGCCAGGCTATCGACCATCAAGACGCTGGAGAGCTTCGACTTCGCGTTCCAGCCCTCGCTCGACCGCAACCGCATCCTGGCGCTGGCGGAGCTGCGGTTCATCGACCGCTGCGAGGTGGTCCACCTCATCGGGCCGCCCGGCACTGGCAAGAGCCACCTGTCGATTGCGCTCGGTGTCGAGGCGGTCAAGGCAGCGCGCAGCGTGCATTTCCTCACCCTGGCCGATCTCATCGGCGCGCTGGCCC
>JBPBQX010000360.1:0-4300 GCA_050955025.1 Janthinobacterium lividum | reverse complement strand
CCCCCCGCCGCGACCAGCCCGCCCCCCGCGAGCGCCGTGCCCGACTGGAACACCTGCACCCCCGGCACCGCCTCCGCCGCCGCGAGCCCGATCGCGCCGCCCGCCGCCGGCACCCCCGGATACCCGCGCGCCGCCATCACCACCGCCACCGACGCCACCGGCGCCAACGCGAACGACACCTCCGCGAGCCGCCCCGCGCACGCCGCCGCCAGCGCCCCCAGCAGGTCCGAGCGCAGCCGCGGCAGCAGGCACTGCGCCTCCGGGTCCCCCAGCCTGACGTTGTACTCGATCAGCCGCGCCCCCGACCCCGTCAGCATCAGCCCCGCGAATAGCACCCCCCGGAACGGCGTCCCCCGCCGCGCCATCTCCGCCAGCGCCGGCCGCACGAACGCCTCCACCGCCGCCTCCTGCGCCACCAGCCCGAACCCGGTCGGCGGCGACACCGCCCCCATCCCCCCGGTGTTCGGCCCGGTGTCCCCGTCGCCCAGCCGCTTGTGGTCCTGCGCCGCCCCCAGCAGCACCGCCTCCGTCCCGTCGCACAGCGCGAACAGGCTGACCTCGTCGCCTTCGAGGCACTCCTCGATCACCACCGACGCCCCCGCCACGCCCAGCGCCCCGTCGCGCATCATCGCGTCGACCGCCGCCTCCGCCTCCGCGACCGTGGCCGCGACCACGACCCCCTTGCCCGCCGCCAGCCCGTCTGCCTTGACCACGATCGGCGCCCCCCGCCTGCGGACGAAGTCGTGCGCCGACGCCGCGTCGTCGAACCGCTCCCACCGCGCCCCCGGGATGCCCGCAGCATCCGCCACCTCACGCGTGAAGCTCTTGCTGCCTTCCAGCCGCGCCGCCGCGGCGCTCGGCCCGAAGCACGCGATCCCCGCCGCACCCATCGCGTCCGCCAGCCCCGCGACCAGCGGCCCCTCCGGCCCAGGCACCACCAGGTCGATCCGCTCCGCCAGCGCCAGCGCCACGAGCCCCGCCACGTCGCCCACGCCCACCGCGACGCAGCGCGCGAACGCCGCGATCCCCGGGCTGCCCGGCGCCGCCACCAGCTCCGAGAGCAGCGGGCTGCGCGAAATCGCCCAGGCGAGCGCGTGCTCCCGCCCCCCGGAGCCAACCAGAAGCACCCGCATCCCGCACCCTCCCTGCCCGCAGCCCGCCGTTCCTAGCAGGCCCAAGCCAGGAAGAAAGGTCGGGCTCTGCCCGAACCCGCAAAGGGCCCGAGGCCCTTTGATCCCTTGACTTAAGGGATGCGTTCCAAGGGCGCAGCCTTTGGCGGAGTTTGAGGCAGCGCCTCAACCTTGCTTCCGTTGCCACCCCGCCCCCGCCGGCGCATAGCCACCCCCATGGTTGACCTCCCCGAAGGCCCGGCCCTGCGCCCCGTCGCCCGTCGCCGCGCCGCCACCCCCGCGGCGCCCGAAGCCCCCGCCGCGGGCGCGGCCCCCGGCAACGTCCCCGAATACTCGGTCGCCGAGCTTTCCGGCGCGGTGAAGCGCACGTTGGAGGGCGCGTTCGGCCGCGTGCGCGTGCGCGGCGAGATCACCGAGTGCAAGCGCTACGGCTCCGGCCACATCTATCTCTCGCTCAAGGACGAGACCGCCAAGATCGCCTGCGTGATCTGGAAGAGCGCCGCCGGCCGCCTCGCGCTGGAGCCCGAGAACGGCGTCGAGGTAATCGCCACCGGCCGCCTGACGACCTACGGCGAGCGCTCCTCCTACCAGCTCATGATCGAGCGCCTGGAGTACGCCGGCGCCGGCGCGCTGCTCGCCCGCATCGAGATGCTGCGCGTCCGCCTCGCCGCCGAGGGCCTGTTCGACCCCGCCCGCCGCAGAACCTTGCCCCGCCTGCCCGTGACCATCGGCGTGATCACCTCGGCGCAGGGCGCGGTGTGGCACGACATCCAGACCACGATCGCCCGCCGCTTCCCCCGCGCCCTCCTGCTCTGGCCCGTCCCGGTCCAGGGCCCCGCGGCCGCCGCCCGCATCGCCGCCGCCATCGCCGGCATGGACGCCCTGCCGCCGCGCGGCACCCCAGGGGCGCGCTACACCCGCCCCGACCTCCTGATCGTGGCCCGCGGCGGCGGCTCGCTGGAGGACCTGATGGCCTTCAACGACGAGGCGGTCCTGCGTGCGGCGGCGGCCTGCCGCATCCCGCTGATCTCCGCCGTGGGCCACGAAACCGACACGACCCTGCTCGACCACGTCGCCGACCGACGCGCCCCCACGCCGACCGCCGCCGCCGAGATGGCCGTCCCCCAGCGCCTGGAGCTGCTCGCCGACCTGCGCCACACCGCCGCCCGGCTCGACGGCGCCACCGCCCGCATGGCCCAGGCCCGCCGCATCCGCCTCGACCGCGCGAGCGCCCGCCTGCCCGACCTCCCCGCCCTCCTCGGCACCGCCCGCCAGCGCCTCGACGACCGCGCCCAGCGCCTGGAGCTCGCCGCCGCCAACCTCGTCGCCCGCCGCACCGCGCGCCTCGCCGCCGTCGCGCACCGCCTGCCCGACGGCCCCGCCCTGCTGCGCGGCCTGCGCGCCACGGTGGCCGACCGCGCCCTGCGCCTGCGCCTGGCCCTGCCCGGCCTGCTCGCCCGCCGCGCCGCCGCCCTGGCCAGCGCGACCCACCGCCTGCGCGACCCCGCCTCCGCCGTCGCCGCCCGCCGCGCCACGCTGGCGCTCGCCTCCGCCCACCTCGGCGCCGCCCTGCGCCACGCCGTGCGGCAGCGCGCGGCCGACGCCTCCGCGCTCCTCCCCCGCCTCTCGGACTCCACCCTCCGCGCCACCCTGCGCGAGCGCCGCGCCCGCCTGGAGGGCCTCGCCGCCCGCCTCGACTCGGTGTCCTACGAGGCCGTGCTGGCCCGCGGCTTCGTGCTCGTCCTCGACACGAAGGGCCGCGCCGTGCCCCGCGCCACCGACATGCCGCGCGACGGCCGCGTGCGCCTGCGCTTCGCCGACGGCGAGGTCCCCGTCGCCACCGCCCGCGACCGCCAGGGACGCCTCGACCTGTGAGCGACGCGCCTCCCGCAACCCGCCCCGCCGACTCCGTGCCGCAGGCCACCGCCCGCGCCCCGCGCGTCGGCTTCGTGCTGGCCACGCTGGCGCTCGACGCCCTGGGCTTCGGCCTGGTGGTCCCCGTGGTCCCCGGCCTAGTCGTGCAGCTCTCCCACCTCCGCCCCGGCGCCGCCTCGATCTGGGTCGGCGCGCTGCTGTCCGCGTTCTCGCTGATGCAGTTCCTGTTCTCGCCCCTGCTCGGCGCGCTGTCCGACCGCTTCGGCCGCCGCCCCGTCCTGCTGCTCTCGGTCGCGGGCACCGGCGCCAACTACCTGCTGATGGCCTGGGCCCCCAGCCTCGCCTGGCTGTTCGTCGGCCGCATGATCGCCGGCGCCACCGCCGCCAGCGCATCCGCCGCCACCGCCTTCATCGCCGACGTGACACCTCCCACCCAGCGCGCCCAGCGCTTCGGCCTCGTCGGCGCCACCTTCGGCGTGGGCTTCGTGCTCGGCCCGGCGCTCGGCGGCCTGCTCGGGGCCCACGGCCTGCGCCTGCCCTTCCTGGCCGCCGCCGCACTCGCCGGCGCCAACCTGCTCTACGGCCTGCTCGCGCTGCCCGAGAGCCTGCCCCCCGAGCGCCGCCGCCCCCTGTCCTGGCGCCGCGCGAACCCCGTCGGCCTGCTCCCCGTCCTGCGCGCCGACCGCGACACCGCCCGCCTCGCCGTCGTGTGGTGCTGCGCCTGGTTCTCCCTGGGCTCCCTGCAGAGCAGCTTCGTGCTCTCGAACCAGCTCCGCCTCGGCTGGGGCCCAGGCGGCAACGGCTTGGCGCTCGCTACCATCGGCGTCGGCTCCGCGCTGGTGCAGGGCCTGCTGGTCCGGCGCGTGGTGCGCCGCCTCGGCGAGCGCCGCACCGCCATGCTCGGCTACGGCATGGCCGCCGCGGCCTTCCTCTGCCTCGCCGGCGCGGTCACGCCCGCCCTGGTCTTCGTCGCCCTCGCGCTGCAAGCCCTCGGCGCGGTGAGCGGCCCCGCCGTGCAGGCCATGGTCTCCGCCCGCGCCTCCGC
Organism: Janthinobacterium lividum; assembly: GCA_050955025.1. Taxonomy (GTDB): domain Bacteria; phylum Pseudomonadota; class Alphaproteobacteria; order Acetobacterales; family Acetobacteraceae; genus CAXSEF01. The sequence goes on along the minus strand of JBPBQX010000360.1, from coordinate 250 downwards.
CGACCGCCAGGGCGAGATGCAGGGCGCGCTGTCCTCGCTGCAGGGCCTGACCGCGATCGTCTCGCCCGTCTTCGCCGGCTGGCTGTTCGGCGTCTTCACCGCGCCCGCCGCACCGGCGTGGTTCCCCGGCGCGCCCTTCCTCGTCGCCGCCGTCAGCTACGCTGTGGCCTTCACCGTCGTGCGCGGCGTCGCCAGGCAGGCAAGGCCAGAGGCTCTGCCTCTGGACTCCGCTCAAGGCTCGCCTTGAGAA
>JBPBQX010000359.1:0-4335 GCA_050955025.1 Janthinobacterium lividum | reverse complement strand
TGCCGGTCGTGATGCACCAGGGCCTGGCCGTGGTGCCGGCGCGGATCAACGGCGAGACGGTCGGGCTGGCGGTCGACACCGGCGCGCAGCACACCACCGTCACCCCCGAGCTGGTCGCCGCCCTCGATCTGCGGTCCGACCCCGGCAGGAGCAGGGAAAGGGTCGTGGGGCTCGGCGGCAACGCCTACTCCCAGTCGGTCGGGCTGGACTCCCTGACCTTCGCCGGCGTCACCTACCGCAAGCTCGACGCCGCTGCCGCCTCCCTCGGCGCGCTGGGGCGCGGCGACATGGCGGCGTCCGGCCTGGTCGGCGAGGACATGCTGTCGCGCTACGACGTCGGCTTCGACATCGGCCACCGCGAGATCAGCTTCTACACCGCGCGCGGCTGCGACACGGTGTCCTCGCCCTGGGGCGCCGCCACCCCGGTCCCCCTCCGCCTGTCCGAGGAGAACCACCTGGTGTTCCCCGTCGAGCTGGACGGCCACCGCCTCACGGCCATGCTCGACAGCGGCGCCGGCGGCAACCTCCTGCTCGACAGCGGCGCGGACGCGCTGGGCCTGACGCCCGCCATGCTCGCGCAGGATCGCGTCACGACCGGCACCGGTGTCGGCGAGCGCACGGTCACCAACCGCCTGCACCGCTTCGCCACCCTCCACGTCGGCGACGAGACGATCCAGGCCCCGCTGCTCGCGGTGTCCGACGGCGCGGCGCCCGGCATCGACCTGATCCTCGGCATGCCGTTCCTGCGCGACCGGCAGGTGCTCGTCTCGCACGCCACGGCGCGGATGTTCGTGAGGAGCAACGCGGGCGCGAAGCCGCTCGCCGAGGGGCACGAGTAGGGAAGCAAGGCCGGGCTCTGCCCGGACCCGCCAGGGGCGAGCCGCCCCTGGACCGGCGCGACAAGGAAAGAACCTGACGGAGCGGTTTCCAAAGGGCCCGCCCTTTGGCGGGTCCGGGCAGAGCCCGGCCTTACTTCACCCCGTGCTCGCGCAGCCACCCGATCGCCCGCTCCCACCCCGCCTCCGCGTCCGCCTTGCGATAGCTCGGCCGGTAGTCCGCGTGGAACCCGTGCGGCGCGTCGGGAAACATCACGATCTCCACCGTGCCGCCCGCCGCCCGCGCCCGGCTCGCCGCGGTGGCGACGTCCTCGGGCTCGATGCTGGTGTCCTGCCCGCCGTACAGCCCGAGCAGCGGGCAGTGCAGCAGCCCCGCCAGGTCCAGCGGGCTGTGCGGCTGGATCGGCGTGTCCGGCGTGTCGACCGGGCCGTACCACGCGACGGCGGCGAGCAGACGCGGGTTGTGCTCGGCGTACAGCCAGGTGTCGCGCCCGCCCCGGCAGAACCCCATCACGCCGAGCCGCGACGCGTCCCCGTGCCCGTCCGCGCCGCCCGCCCACGCCGCGGTCGAGTCCAGGTCCGACAGCACGGTCGCGTCCGGCGCCTTGCTGATCACGTCGCGCACGATCTGCTGCGCGTCCGTCATCCCCGACAGGTCGGCGATGCGCGCATACAGCTCCGGCGCCACCGCGCAGTAGCCCAGCCGCGCCAGCCGCCGGCAGACGTCCTTGATGTATTCGTGGACCCCGAAGATCTCCTCGATCACCAGCACCACCGGGAACGGGCCCTCGCCTTCCGGCCGCGCGCGGTAGGCGGGAAGCGTGCCGTCGGCCACCGGCACCTGCACCTCCCCCGCGACCAGCCCCTCGGCGCCGGTGTGGATCGCCTGCGCCTCCACCGTGGTCGTGGCCAGCGTCAGGCCGGAGATCAGCCCGCTCATCATGAAGCCGCGCCGCGCGAGCGGGAACCGCGACAGCCCCTCCGCCCCGCCGCCGCGGTCGTCGTCCCGGTCAGCCACGGGCCATCTCCCGGACGAGGCGCTGGTCGATCCGGTCCAGGAAAGCCTGCGTGTTCAGCCACGGCTGCTCCGGCCCGACCAGGACGGCCAGGTCCTTGGTCATGGCGCCGGACTCCACCGTCTCGATGCACACCCGCTCCAGCGCGTCGGCGAAGGCGGTCACGTCGGGCGTGGCGTCGAAGCGCCCGCGATACGACAGGCCGCGCGTCCACGCGAAGATCGAGGCGATCGGGTTGGTGCTGGTCTCGCGCCCGCGCTGGTGCTCGCGGAAGTGGCGCGTGACGGTGCCGTGCGCCGCCTCGCTCTCCACCGTCTCGCCGTCCGGGCTGAGCAGCACGCTGGTCATCAGCCCGAGGGAGCCGAAGCCCTGCGCCACGATGTCGCTCTGCACGTCGCCGTCGTAGTTCTTGCACGCCCACACGTAGCCGCCTGACCACTTCAGCGCGCTGGCCACCATGTCGTCGATCAGACGGTGCTCGTAGGTCAGGCCGGCGGCGGCGAACCGTTCGCGGAACTCCGCGTCGAACACGTCCTGGAAGATGTCCTTGAACAGCCCGTCGTAGGCCTTGAGGATCGTGTTCTTGGTCGAGAGATAGACCGGGAAGTCGCGTGTCAGCCCGTAGTTGAAGCTCGCGCGGGCAAAACCCTCGATCGAGGCGCGGGTGTTGTGCATCCCCATCGCGACGCCCGGGCCCTGGAACTCGTGCACCGAGAGGATCTGCGCGCGCTCGCTCTCGTCGGCGGGCTGGTAGACGAGGCTGACGCGGCCGGGGCCGGGCACGCGCATCTCGGAGGCGCGGTAGATGTCGCCGTACGCGTGGCGCCCGATCACGATCGGCCGGCTCCAGTGCGGCACCAGGCGCGGCACGTTCGAGCAGATGATCGGCTCGCGAAAGATCGTGCCGTCGAGGATGTTGCGGATGGTGCCGTTCGGGCTGCGCCACATCGACTTGAGGCTGAACTCGCGCACCCGCGCCTCGTCCGGCGTGATGGTCGCGCACTTCACGCCCACGCCGTACTGTCGGATCGCGTGGGCGGACTCGACCGTGACACGGTCGGACGTCGCGTCGCGGTGCTCGATGCCGAGATCGAAGTACTTCAGGTCGATGTCGAGGTAGGGAAGGATCAGACGCTCGCGGATGGTGCCCCAGATGATCCGGGTCATCTCGTCGCCGTCGAGCTCGACGACAGGGGTCTTCACCTTGATCTTCGCCATTGCCGCGCCTCCGGACCGGCACGTGGCACCCGTCCTGGGCGCCTCCCGTGCCGGCCTCGGCAGAGTGCAATGCAGCAATCAGGCCGGCAAGACGGCCCGCGCGGTTCGCAGGGCCGAGCCGACCGGGACGGCAGGCCTCAGTGGTTCTTGCCGCGCCCCGTGGCGCCCTGCAGGGCGTCGATGCGCTTGGACGCCTCGGCCTTGCTCAGCGAGGGATCGAACTCCTCGCCCGCCTCCTCGCACAGCGTCTTGAGGTAGGACGCCTGCGCGCCGGTCATGGTCTCGTCCCCCGTAGTCCACTGGTCGGGGTCCTTGATCGTGTTGGACGGCGCGCCGTCCTGCGGAGCCGTCTTGGGGTTCTCGGTCGCGGAGGACGGCGCTGCCTGCTCGTCCGCGTCGGTCTTGCTGTTGTTTGCCATGTCGGAACAACGCTCCTGTGCCTGTTTCGTTCCATGAAAGTCTTCGCCACGGGGCGATATCGGCGGGCCGCGGGGCGGCATCGCGGCCGGGACGTCGGCGAGCCTCAGCGCTGGTAAGGCTGGGGCAGCAGCACGCCGATCGGCACGCGGCGCAGCCCGCCCGCACCCGGCACGATCACCGAGGCGTCCGGGTCGTAGTCGGTCAGCAGCTCGCGGCAGGCACCGCAGGGCGGCACCACGGCGATGCGCCGCACGCTCTCCTCCGGCTTGGGATGGCGCAGCGCGACGGCGCACTCGACCGTGCCGTCGCCTTCCAGGATCGCCCGCCCCAGCGCCGTGACCTCGGCACAAACCTGCATGCGCCCGACCGTCGCGCCGAGATGCAGCCCGGTCCAGACCCGCCCGTCCCGCCCGCGCAGCGCGGCCGACACCATGTGCCAGAACGGCCGGTAGTGCCGCACGAGCACGAGGCGCGCCGCCTCGACCAGTTCGGCGTCGGCGCCGGACAGCCCGGCCGTATCGATGTCGCCCGGGCCGTCCGCGGCGTCGAGCACGACGGCGACGCTACTCCGGCACGCCCTCGCTCTCTTCCTCCGGCTCCGGCGCGCCCATCATGGTGTTGGCCACCGTGCCGGACTGGTCGCGGACCTTCTTCTCGATGCCGTCGGCCATCTCCGGGTGGTCGCGCAGGAACTGCTTGGCGTTCTCGCGGCCCTGGCCGATGCGCTGGCTGTCGTGGCTGAACCAGGCGCCGGACTTCTCCACCACGTTGGCCTTCACGCCGAGGTCGATCAGCTCGCCGATCTTGCTGATGCCCTCGCCGTACATGATGTCGAACTCGACCTG
>JBPBQX010000358.1:0-4482 GCA_050955025.1 Janthinobacterium lividum | reverse complement strand
CAGCGGCGGCAGCGTGAGCACCACCGAAGCCGGTTGCTCGTGCGAGGCCACGCCCTCGGCCTGGACCCCGCCGCCGTTGCCCACGTTGGAGCCGCCGTACCCCGCCGCGTCGCTGTTCAGCGCCTCGCGCCAGAAGCCCGCCACCGGCACGCCCACCCGGTACCCGTAGCGCGGCACCGGCGTGAAGTTGCACACGACGAGCACCGCCGGATCGGCGTCGTCGCCGAGCCGCAGGTAGGCGAACACGCTCTGCTCGGCGTCCTCGCGCACCACCCAGCGGAAGCCGCTCTCCTCCGTGTCGCGCGCGTGCAGCGCGCGCAGGTCGCGGTAGCGCGCGTTGAGGTCGCGCAGCAGCGCCTGCGCCCCCTTGTGCCGGGGATCGTCGAGCAGGAACCAGTCCAGCCCGCGGTCGTGGTTCCACTCGCGAACCTGGCCGAACTCCTGGCCCATGAAGATCAGCTTCTTGCCGGGATGCGTCCACATGAAGCCGAGATAGGCGCGCAGGTTGGCGAACTTCTGCCACTCGTCGCCCGGCATCTTCCCGATCAGCGACCCCTTCCCGTACACCACCTCGTCGTGGCTGATCGGCAGCAGGAACTTCTCGGAGAACGCATACACCAGGCCGAACGTCATCGAACCGTGGTGCCAGCGTCGGTTGACCGCCTCCTCCTCGATGTAGTGCAGGCTGTCGTGCATCCAGCCCATGTTCCACTTGTAGTCGAAGCCCAGCCCGCCCTCGTCCGCCGCGCGCGTGACGCCCGGAAACGCCGTGCTCTCCTCCGCGATCAGCAGCGCGCCCGGCGCCCGCGCGGCCACCGCACGGCTGAGGTCCTGGAAGAACGCGATGGACTCGAGGTTCTCGCGCCCGCCGTACTGGTTGGGCACCCACTCGCCATGCTTGCGGCTGTAGTCGCGGTACAGCATCGATGCCACCGCATCGACCCGGATCGCGTCGACATGGAAATGCTCGAGCCAGTGCAGCGCCGAGCCGATCATGAACGCCCGGACCTCGTTGCGCCCGAGGTTGTAGATCAGCGTGTTCCAGTCCTGGTGGAACCCCTCGCGCGGATCCGCGTGCTCGTACAGCGCCGTGCCGTCGAAACGCGCGAGCCCGTGCACATCGGTCGGGAAATGCGCCGGCACCCAGTCCAGGATCACGCCCACGCCCGCCGCGTGGCAGCGGTCCACGAACGTGGCGAACCCCTCCGGCGCGCCCATGCGGGCCTGCGGCGCGAACTGCCCGAGCGGCTGGTAGCCCCACGACCCCCCGAACGGATGCTCCATGACCGGCAGCAGCTCGATGTGGGTGAACCCCATCAGCTTCGCATACGGCACCAGCTTCGCGGCCAGGCGCGTCCAGTCCGCCCCGTTCTCCGAGCCCGGCAGCCACGACGCCGCATGCACCTCGTACACCGAGATCGGCGAGGACGGCGACTGCGCCTGCGCGCGCCCCTCCATCCACGCGTCGTCGGTCCACTCCGGCGGCGTCGGGTCGGCCACGATCGAGGCCGTCGCCGGCGGCACCTCCGCGCGCCAGGCGACCGGGTCCGCCTTGAGCGGCAGCACCGTGCCGTTCGGGTCGGCGATCTCATACTTGTAGATCGTGCCCGCCCCGATGCGCGGAACGAACAGCTCCCACACCCCCGCCTCGTGGCGCAACCGCATCGGCAGCCGCCGCCCGTCCCAACCGTTGAACGGCCCGACCACCGATACCCGCCGCGCGTTGGGCGCCCACACCGCGAAGCGCACCCCCGCCACGCCGTCCAGCTCGGCCACGTGGGCGCCAAGCGCCCGCGCGATCTCCAGATGCCGTCCCTGCGCCAGCAGATGCACGTCCAGCTCGCCGAGCACGGCCGGGAAGCTGTAGGGGTCCTCCGTTTCCCGCACCACGCCGCCGCTGGTGATGCGCAGCAGATACGGCTCGCCCGAGCCCACCGCCCCGACCCAGAACCCGTCCGTCCCCTGGCGCGTCAGGCTGCCCACCACGGCCTGCGAGGCGCGCTCCACGACGTCGATGGACTCCGCGTCCGGCACGAAGGCGCGCACCGTCCAGCCGCCCGTCGTGCGGTGCGGACCGAGGATCGCGAACGGGTCGCCGTGCCGCGCATGGACGATCGCATCCACCGCCCCCGGCTCGACGACCGGGGCGCCGGCCTGCGCATCCGCGGGTGGGGCAGGGGGCTCGGCCGGCGTCACGGCGATGTCGGTGCCGGGATCGGCGCCGACCTCGAGCATCCCGGCGTCCTGGTTCTGCTCAGCCATGGTCGGTGCCTCCAAGCGGTCCGGTCAGGCGTTCGACGATCTCGGCGAAGCCCGCGAGCGGGATCGCCAGCCAGGTCGGGCGGTTGGCGGCCTCGTACCGGATCTCGTACGCCGCCTTCTCCAGCAGGAAGAGGTCGAGCACGGCCTGCTCGGACTCCGGCGCCACCCACGGCCGAGGTGCCGCGGCCAGCACCGCGCGGTAGGCCTCGAGGAACGCGCCCGAGGTCGTGACCCGGAACCGCTCCACCACCAGCGCGCGGTTGCCCGCCGCCGACCCGGACTCCGCGGTGCGCCCGGTCGCAGCCGTCGCCGCCGCGTAGTCGAACGAGCGCAGCAGCCCCGCCACGTCGCGCATCGGCGAGGACTTCGCCCGCCGCTGCTCCATGGTCCGCGCCGGCTCGCCCTCGAAGTCAATCAGGTACGCGTCGCCCTGCACCACGAGCACCTGCCCGAGATGGAAGTCGCCGTGCACGCGCGTCTGCAGCGCGCCACGCCCCTGCCGCGCCAGCCCCCGCGCCGCCTCGCGGACCTGCTCCGCCCGGCCGCGCAGCGCGTCGGCACGGGCATGGTCGGCCGCGTCGGCCCACTGCGTCACCCGCCCCAGCGCCTCCAGCGCGCCGTCGATCTGCGCGATGGCGCCCTCGGCCCACTCGCCGAGCGCCGCCTCGTCCGCGTCGAGCGGCCGGAACGCCGGGTCGTCGCTCTCGGCCGACAGCACGGCGTGCAGCTCGGCGAGCCTGCGTCCCATCGCCGCCGCGAACGCGTGATAGCCCGACAGCACGTCGTCCACGATCGCCTCGTCGGCCTGCTCCGCGCCCACGTCGTCCGCGGCCCGCGCCAGGTACTCCAGCGTCCAGCCCCAGCCGTCGCCCTGGTTGCGCACGAAGCCCTGCACCAGCGCCACGGTGTGCGGCACGCCGTCCGCGTTGACCCGCACCGTCTCGGCGACAAGCGGCGCGATGTTGCCGAAGCCGCGCTCCGTCAGGTAACCGGTCATCTCCGCCTCGGGATGGATGCCCGCGAGCACCTTGCGCACCACCTTGAGCACGACGGCGTCGCCGATGATCTGCGACGAGTTGGACTGCTCCGCCGACAGGCGCCGGATCTCGTGGCCCTCCGGCAGGTCGAGCAGGTCCGCGCGCGAGGTGGTGCGGAACCGCAGCTCGCCGCCCGGGAACGGCAGGACGCTGCCCTGGCGCATGTGGTGCAGCATCGCGCTGGTAAAGTCGTCGGACGCGAAGCCGTCGGTCAGGTAGCCGACCTGCGGCCCGCGCCTGGCGCGCGCGAAGGCGAGCTGCATGCCCAGCGCGCTGGCGTTCTCCTCGATCGCCGCGATCGGCAGCGCGTAGCTCTCCGTGCGGTCGGCCACGCCGACCTCGACCTCGGAGAACAGCACGTTGTTGTCGCGCCCCGAGCGCAGCGCCACGGCATAGGACAGCTTCGCCCCGTGCAGCGTCTCGCCCTTGGCGCCGAACCAGCGCCGCATGCCGAGGTAGGCCGGCAGGATGTCGCGCTCCAGCGTGCGGCGCGCGAAGGTGTCGGTCAGCAGGTCCGCCAGCTCGTTGCGCACCACCAGCGTCGCGAACTCCGGCAGCATCTCCGGCGCCGGCGTGTGCCAGGACGGCGTCTGCGTGGCGCTCGCCAGGCGGAACCAGAAGAACCCGTAGGGCGGCAGCGTCAGCAGGTAGGTGAGCTGCCCGATCGGCGGGAACACCGAGCCGCCGACCAAGTCGATCGGCATCCGCCCCTCAAACGCCGACAGGTCCAGCTCGACCGCCTGCGCCGCGCGCGACAGGTTCGACACGCACAGCAGCGTCTCGCCCTCGCCGCCATGGCCGTCCGCGCCATGGCCCTCGACGCCGTTGCCGTCCTCCAGCTCGCGCAGGTAGGCCAGCACCTTGCGGTTGTTCGGATACAGGAACTTCTGCGTGCCCCGGCCGAACGCGCGGTGCTTGCCGCGCACCGCGAGCATGCGGCGCATCCAGTTCAGCATGGAGTGCTGGTCGCGCGCCTGAGCCTCGACGTTGACCGCCTGGAACCCGTACATCGCGTCCATGATCGGCGGCAGCACGAGCTGCGCCGGGTCGCAGCGTGAGAACCCGCCGTTCCTGTCCATCGACCACTGCATCGGCGTGCGCACGCCGTCGCGGTCGCCGAGGTGGATGTTGTCGCCCATGCCGATCTCGTCGCCGTAGTAGATCACGGGCGTGCCCGGCATCG
>JBPBQX010000357.1:0-4491 GCA_050955025.1 Janthinobacterium lividum | reverse complement strand
GCCGCCTCCTCGCCGACGACGACGCAGCCGGGGAACAGGCGCTCCAGGCCGGAGGTGATGAGCGCCTCGGCGGCCTCGTCGGCGGCGGTGACGAAGTCGGTGGGGCCGGACTTGGTGCGCACCAGGTCGGGCGTGAGGCGCCGGAAGCGGGGCATGATCTCGGCGCGGGCGGCGGCGCGCACGAGCTGCACCAGCTCGTCCGCGTCGCGGATGGTCACGGTCATCGCGGCTGCTCCATGGCGGGCGGGTGGCCCGCGTCGTGGTCGGTGTCGTGGCGCGTCGTCGCGTGGCCCTGCTCGAAGCGGGCGCGGTCGGCGGGCAGCAGGCGCACGCGGACGTGCACGCCGTCGTCCCCGTCGGTGCGGCTGACGACCTCGCCGTGGTCGTAGAGCCAGGACAGGCGGGCGCCGTCGGCGGCGGGGAGCGCGTACTCCACCTGCTGCATGCCGGCGGCGACGCGGGCGTCGATCGCGGCCTCGAGCGCCGCCCTGCCCTCCCCGGTGATCGCCGAGACCGCGACGCTGCCCTCGCGCAGCGGCACGTGGTCGGTGCCGCCCAGCAGGTCGGCCTTGTTCAGGACCTCGATGGTGCGCTCCGGCCAGGCGGGGTCGAGCGTGCCGTCGGCGGCCATGTTGTCGAGCACGGCGAGCACGTCGGCGCGCTGGGCCGCGGTGTCGGGGTGGGCGATGTCGCGGACGTGCAGGATGACGTCGGCCTCGGCGACCTCCTCCAGCGTGGCGCGGAACGCGGCGACCAGCTCGGTCGGCAGCTCGGAAATGAATCCTACGGTATCGGACAGGATGACCTGTCGGCCGGACGAAAGTCTCAGGCCGCGCATCGTCGGGTCGAGCGTGGCGAACAGCTGGTCCTCGGCGTGCACGGTGGCGCCGGTGAGCGCGTTGAACAGCGTGGACTTGCCGGCGTTGGTGTAGCCCACCAGTGCCACCACCGGAAACGGCACCTTGCGGCGCGCGGAGCGGTGCAGGCCGCGTGTGCGGCGCACCTGGTCCAGCTCCTTCTTCAGGCGGACGATGCGGTCGCCGATGAGACGGCGGTCCGCCTCGATCTGCGTCTCGCCGGGGCCGCCCAGGAATCCGAACCCACCGCGCTGGCGCTCGAGGTGGGTCCAGGACCGCACGAGGCGCGAGCGCTGGTAGTCGAGGTGGGCCAGCTCGACCTGCAGCGAGCCTTCCCGCGTCACCGCGCGCTCGCCGAAGATGTCCAGGATCAGCCCGGTGCGGTCGATCACCTTGCAGTCCCAGCCGCGCTCGAGGTTGCGCTGCTGCACCGGCGTCAGCAGCGCGTCGACGATGGCCACGCCGACGCCCGCCTCGCCGATCGCGGCGTGCTGCATCTCGACCTGCCCGCTCCCGAGCAGCGTCGCCGGCTTGCGCGCCCGCAGCGGGACGATCGCGGTGTGCACGACCACGAGCCCGATCGAGGCCGCGAGCCCCACCGCCTCGGCCAGGCGCGCCTCGGCGGCCCGCCCGCCGTCGCGCAGGTCGGGGTGGTCCCACGGCAGGATGACGGCGGCGCGGGTCGGCGCGCCCGAGGCCTCACTCCTGCTCGGCAGGACTCGTCTCCCGGCTGGCGTCGCGGCCCGGGATCGTCAGCGTGTCGCGCGCGGGCGCCGCGCCCTCCGCCTTGACGCCGTCGAACAGGCTGATCGGCGCGCCCGGCATCACGGTGCTGATCGCGTGCTTGTAGACGAGCTGCGTGTGCCCGTCGCGCCGGAGCAGCACGGAGAAATTGTCGAACCAGGTGATGATGCCCTGGAGCTTCACCCCGTTGACCAGGAAAACGGTGACCGGGGTCTTGCTCTTGCGCACGTGGTTCAGGAAAACGTCCTGAACGTTCTGCGTCTTCTCGGTGGCCACGGACGATGTCCTTCTTCTTGTTCTTGGCGCCGCAGCGCGGCACCTTGTGGCGCCGGATCCGGCCGGCAGCACGAGGCGCCACGGTCCGACGGCCGCAAGATGCACCCGCCCGCCTCGCCGGCGCAAGTTATTGTGCAGCGCACCATAACGTGACCGGGAGCCGCCCTGGCCTCCGTGCGGCGCCGCAGGCAGGAAGGAAGCAGTTCTTTCTTGAAAGAAAGAACCAAAGAACTTTCCACGCTGGCCTCGTGCCAGCCGGGTGGCACCGGTCCGGATGGGCAAAGTCTTTTTGCTTCTTTTTCTTCAGAAAAAGAAGGCCTTGCTGCCTTGCCTAGCTGGCGGCCCGGTCCTCGGAGTTGACGCCGAGCTGCTTGAGCTTGCGGTGGAGCGCGCTTCGCTCCATGCCGACGAAGCCTGCGGTGCGGCTGATGTTGCCGCCGAAGCGCAGGAGCTGCGCCTGGAGGTACTGCGTCTCGAATAGGTCGCGGGCCTCGCGCAGCGGCAGCGCCATGATGTCCGCGGTGGGGTCGAAGTTGAGCAGGGCGGGCGCGCCCTGGCCGATCTCGGGGGGCAGCATGTCGGCGCGGATGGCGTCCTGGCCGCCCGGCGCCATGATGAGCAGCCAGTCCATGAGGTTGCGGAGCTGGCGGACGTTGCCGGGCCAGTCGTAGCTCTGCAGCGCGGTGAGCGCGTCGGCGGACAGGTCGCGGCCGGGGATGCCGGAGGTCTCGGCGGAGCGCACGAGGAAGCGGCGCGCCAGCTCGGGCACGTCCTCGCGGCGCTCGCGCAGGCTGGGCACGCGCAGCGGCACGACGGCCAGGCGGTAGTAGAGGTCCTCGCGGAAGCGGCCGGCGGCGATCTCGGCCTGCAGGTCGCGGTTGGTGGTGGCGAGCACGCGGACGTCGACCTTGACGCGCGAGGTGCCGCCGATGCGCTCGAAGGTCTGGTCCTGCAGTGCCCTCACGATCTTGCCCTGGGTCTCCAGCGGCATGTCGGAGATCTCGTCGAGCAGCAGCGTGCCGCCGTGGGCGCGCTCCAGCATGCCGGTGCGGCGCGGCACGCTCTGGCTGTCCGCGCCGGCCTCGATGCCGAACAGCTCCTCCTCGAAGCGGGCGGGGTTCAGCGTCGCGCAGTTCAGCGTCACGAACGGGCCGTCCGCGCGGCGCGAGCGGGCGTGGATCATGCGCGCGGCGACGTCCTTGCCGGCGCCCGCGGGGCCGGAGATCAGCACGCGCGAGCCGGTGGGCGCGACGCGGTCGATGGCCACGCGCAGGCCGTTCATGGCGCTGCTCTCGCCGGTGAGCTCGGCCTCGGCGCCGACGCGCAGGCGCAGCTCGGCGTTCTCCGCGGTCAGGCGGGCGGCCTCGAGCGCACGGCGGACGATCAGCAGCAGGCGGTCGGACTTGAACGGCTTCTCGATGAAGTCGTAGGCGCCGTGCTGGATGGCGGCGACGGCGGTCTCGATGGTGCCGTGGCCGGAGATCATCACGGCCGGGACGACGGGCTCCTCGCTGTGCAGCGCCTGCAGGATGCCCAGGCCGTCGAGACGCGAGCCCTGCAGCCAGATGTCGAGGATCACCAGCGACGGCCGGCGCGCCCGGAAGGCGGCGATGGCGGCGTCGGCGTCGGCGGCCTGGCGGGTCTCGTAGCCCTCGTCGCGCAGGATGCCGTCGATCAGCATGCGGATGTCGGGCTCGTCGTCGACGATCAGGATCTCATGCGCCATGGCGTTCGCCCTCCAAGACAGCCTCGGACCCGGAACCGGCGGCAGACCCGGGTATGCCGGCGGAGCCGGGCAGGTGCAGCGCGGCCACCGCGCCGGGACCGTCGGCCCGGTCGTGCAGCGTGACCGATCCGCCATGGTCCTCCATGATCTTCTTGACGATGGCAAGCCCGAGCCCGGTCCCCTTCGGCTTGTGGGTGACGTAGGGCTCGGTCAGGCGGGTGCGGTCCTGCGCCGGCAGGCCCACGCCGTCGTCGCTCACCGCGATGCTCACCTCGCCGCGGCACTCGACCACGCTGAGCGAGACGTGGCCCGGGGTCTCGCCCGGGCCGCGCGGGCGCATCGCCACGGCGTCGGCCGCGTTCTGCAGGAGGTTCGTCAGCGCCTGGCCGAGCAGGCGCGCGTCGCAGGGCGCCACGGGGCCGCGCTCGGGGATGTCGGTCGACCAGCCGAGCTCGGGGCGTGCGGCGCGCTGCAGGATCACCGCCTCGCGCGCGACACGGCCCACGTCGCCCGGGCGGATCACCGGCTGCGGCATGCGGGCGAAGGCGGAGAACTCGTCGACCATGCGGCCGATCTCGCCGACCTGGCGCACGATGGTGTCGGCGCACTGGATGAAGGTGTCGGGGTCCGAGGTGATCTCGCGGGCGAAGCGGCGCTTGAGGCGCTCGGCGGAGAGCTGGATGGGGGTCAGCGGGTTCTTGATCTCGTGGGCGATGCGGCGCGCGACGTCGGCCCAGGCGGCCTTGCGCTGGGCGGACTGCAGCTCGGTGATGTCGTCGAAGGTCACGACGTAGCCCTCCGCCCTGCCCGCCTTCAGCTCCGGGCCGATGCGCACCAGCAGCGTGCGGCGCGCCATCTCCGGGCCGATCTGCACCTCCAGGCGGCGCG
>JBPBQX010000356.1:0-5291 GCA_050955025.1 Janthinobacterium lividum | reverse complement strand
CCGGTGGTGTTCGAGCGCGCCCGCGCGGACGGGCGCCAGCTCGAGGTCCGGCGCACGGCGATGCCCGACGGCGGCTTCGTGCTGACGGTCACCGACATGACGCGGCGCGCCCAGGCCGAGGCGGTGCTGCGCGAGTCGCAGAAGATGCAGGCGATCGGCCAGCTCACCGGCGGCATCGCGCACGACTTCAACAACCTGCTCACCGTGATCCTGGGCAACCTGGAGTTCGCGGCCGCCAGGCTCGCGGGCGAGCCGGCGCTGCAGGCGCGCATCGGGCGCGCCACCTGGGCGGCGCAGCGCGGCGCCACGCTGACCGGGCAGCTCCTGTCCTTCGCGCGCCGGCAGCCGCTGGCGCCGAAGCCGATCGACCTCGCGGGCGCGATGCCGGAGCTGGTGCCGCTGCTGCGCCGCACGCTCGGCGAGCACATCGAGATCCGCTACGTCGAGACCGCCGGCCTGTGGCCCGCGCTGGCCGACGCGGCGCAGCTGGAGAGCGCGGTGCTGAACCTCGCGCTGAACGCGCGCGACGCCATGCCCGGCGGCGGGCGGCTGACGATCGAGCTGGCCAACAAGGTGATCGACGAGGACTACGCCCGCGCCCACGCCGAGGTGGTCGCGGGCGACTACGCCATGCTCGCGGTGTCGGACACCGGCTGCGGCATGACGCCGGAGGTGGTGGCGCGGGTGTTCGAGCCGTTCTTCACCACCAAGCCGGAGGGCAGCGGCACCGGGCTCGGGCTCGCGATGGTGTTCGGCTTCGTCAAGCAGTCCGGCGGGCACGTGAAGATCTACTCCGAGCCGGGCGAGGGCACGACCGTGCGCCTGTACCTGCCGCGCCCGGCCGGCGGCGCCATGCCGGCGGCCGCGGCGGCGCGCGCCCCGGTGGAGCTGCCGCGCGGGTCGGCGAGCGTGCTGGTGGTGGAGGACGACGCCGCGGTGCGCGAGATCGCCTGCGCGATCCTGGGCGACCTCGGCTACCGCGTGCTGGAGGCCGCCGACGGCGAGGAGGCGCTGCGCGTGTTCGGCGCCCACGCCGCGACGGTGGACCTGCTGCTGACGGACGTGGTGCTGCCCGGGCCGCTGCGCGGGCGCGACGTGGCCGAGCGCGTGGTCGCGGTGCGGCCGGAGGTGCGCGTGCTGTTCATGTCGGGCTACACCGAGAACTCGATCGTCCACCACGGGCGGCTCGACGAGGGCGTGCAGCTGATCGGCAAGCCGTTCCGCCGCGACCAGCTCGCGCGCAAGGTCGCCGAGGTCCTGGGCGAGGCCGGCGAGGACGCGCGCAACGTCGTGGCGATGCGGCCCAGGCGCGACGGCTAGGCAGGCAGGGTCGGGCCCTCCCTCCGCTGCCCTTCCAACGATCCAAGCGGATCGTCGGAACCTTCGGCAGCTCCGCCCGAACCCGCCAAGGACCTTTGGAAACCCGTCCCTTAAGTAGAGGCGATCCAAGGGCCCGGCCCTTGGTGGAGTTTGAGGCAGAGCCTCATGCTTGCTTCCTGTCCTGCGGAGACTCTCATGCGGATCCTCGTTGTCGGCGCCGGCGCGGTGGGCGGCTATTTCGGCGGGCGGCTGCTGGAGGCCGGTCGCGACGTGACGTTCCTCCTGCGCCCCGCCCGTGCGGCGCAGCTCGCCGCGACCGGCCTGGCGATCCGCAGCCCGCACGGCGACGTGTCGCTGGCGGCGCCGCATTGCCTCGTGGGGGAGGTGGCCAGCGCGTTCGACGTGGTGGTGCTGTCCTGCAAGGCGCCGGCGCTGGCGGGCGCGGTGGAGGCGATGGCGCCGGCGGTGGGCGAGGGCGGCGTGGTGCTGCCGCTGCTCAACGGGATGGCGCACCTGGACGTGCTGGACGCGCGGTTCGGCGCGGGGCGGGTGCTGGGCGGGGAGTGCCTGATCTCGGCGACGCTGGACGACGCCGGGCGCGTCGTGCACCTGAACCGGGCGCACACGCTGCTGTTCGGCGAGCGCGACGGGGCGCGCACGGCGCGGGCGGACGCGATCGCGGCGGCGTTCGAGGGCGCGGGGTTCGACGGGCGGCGCTCGGACGCGATCGTGCAGGAGATGTGGGAGAAGTGGGTGTTCATCGCGTCGCTGGCGGGGATCACCTGCCTGATGCGCGCCTCGGTGGGCGCGATCGCGGCGGCGGGCGGCACGGGGCTGGCACTGGCGCTGCTCGACGAGTGCGCGGCGGTCGCATCGGCGCACGGCTTCGCGCCGCGCGCCAAGGCGATGGAGCGGGCGCGGGCGATGCTCGCAGAGCCCGGGTCGGCGATGACGGCGTCCATGCTGCGCGACGTCGAGGGCGGGGCGGCCACGGAAGGCGAGCACGTGCTCGGCGACCTGCTGCGCCGGGCTGAGCCGGGAACGGCGCCGCTGCTGGCGATCGCGTGCACGCACCTGCGGGCGTACGAGGCGCGGCGGGGAGCCTAGCAAGCAAGGTCGGGCTCTGCCCGAACCCGCCAGGGCGAGCCGCCCTGGACTGGCCTCACTTAAGGGATGCGTTCCAAGGGCGCAGCCTTTGGCGGAGTTTGAGGCGGAGCCTCAACCTTGCCTTCAGATCTCCACGACGACGCGCCCCCTGACCTGCCCGTCGAGGATCCGCGGCGCGAGGTGCAGGACGTCGCCGAGGCGCACGGTGCGGGTCATCGAGGCCAGGGCGGCGGGGTCGAGGCCGGTGGCGAGGCGGTCCCACGCCTCGAGGCGCCGCGGGCGTGGGCAGAAGGCGCTGTCGATGCCGAGCAGGGCGACGCCGCGCAGGATGAAGGGCGCGACGCTGGCGGGCAGGTCCATGCCGGCCGCCAGGCCGCACGCCGCGACCGCGCCCCCGCGCCGCGTGCCGGCGAGGACGTTGGCGAGGGTGTGGGAGCCGACCGCGTCGACGGCGGCCGCCCAGCGCTCCGGCGCGAGCGGGCGGCCGGGCGCGGACAGCTCGGCGCGGTCGAGGACCTCCGCGGCGCCCAGGTCGCGCAGGTAGCCGGCCTCCGCGGGCCGCCCGGTGGAGGCGAGGACGTGCCAGCCGAGGCGGGCGAGCAGGGCCGTGGCCACGGAGCCGACGCCGCCGGCCGCACCCGTCACGAGCACCGGGCCGTCGGCCGGCGACAGGCCGTGCCGCTCCAGGGCGAGCACGGCGAGCATCGCGGTGTAGCCCGCGGTGCCGATCGCCATGGCCTGCGCGGGCGAGAACGCGGCGGGCAGGGGCACGAGCCACCCCGCCTGCACGCGGGCGCGGGCCGCGTAGCCGCCCATGTGCGTCTCGCCCAGGCCCCAGCCGTTGAGCACGACACGCTCGCCGGGGCGGCAGGCGTCGGTGCCGGACTCCAGAACCTCGCCGGCCAGGTCGATCCCGGGAACCATGGGCCAGCGCCGCACCACGGGCGAGCGGCCGGTCAGCGCCAGGCCGTCCTTGTAGTTCAGCGCGCTGTGCGTGACGCGCAGCAGAACGTCGCCGGGCATGAGGTCGGCCGGCGAGAGCGTGGCGAGGGCGGCGGGCGCCCCCTTCGCGGGAACCAGGATGGCGGGGAAGGGGGCGTCGGTCACGGGTCGTGCTCCTGGAGGGAAAGGAAGGCCGGGGCGCTCCCTCCGCCGCCCACCCAGGCGGGCCACCGGAACCTCCGGGCAGGAACGCCACGAACCCGAGCGGGGCAGGCGCCCCCGGGCCCGCGCCGGGAGGGAGGCCGCCTCAGCCGGCGCCCCCGGGCCCGCCCCGAGGCTCCAGCGTCGGCCCGCCCGCCCCGGCCGCGACCTGCGCGACCGGCACGGCGCCGCCGTTGAGCCGCGCGCCCAGCAGGTGCCCGGCGGCGACCGCGGCCAGGCACAGCGCCACCGACGCCGCGACGTTGACCCCGGCCCGGCCCGGCGCGCCGGCGCGCAGCAGGTCCAGCGTCTGCAGGCTGAACGACGAGAAGGTCGTGAATCCCCCGCACACGCCCACCATCACGAACAGCCGCAGCGGCTCGGGCGCGGGAAGGCGCCCGTGCGCCAGCGTCAGCGTGCCGAACAGGCCGATCAGGAAGGAGCCCGCGACGTTGATGCCGATCGTGCCCCACGGCACGCCCTGGCTCAGCGAGGCGGTGGCGGCCGAGAGCAGGTAGCGCGCGACCGTGCCCACCGCCCCGCCGAGCGCCACCAGCAGGCAGGTGGTCAGCGACACCGCACGCGCCCGCTCAGCGCAGCGAGAAGCCGAGGAAGCCCACGGACGGCTTCGGCACGCCCCCGTCGTTGGCGAACAGCACCGGCCGCGGCCCGTCCGCGGCGCCGGCCTCCACCGGCTCGCCCGCGGGCGCCGGGGCGCGGCCCGCGCGCCTGGCCTCGCGCGCGGCGCGCCCGCGGGCCGGGGCGGCGGCGGCAGGCGGCGCGCCCTCGGCCTCCGCGGCGCCACGGGGCGGCCCGCGCTCGCCGCCGCCCGGTCCGCGCATGGACAGCAGCAGGAACGTGATGTCGTTGCGGTTCAGGTCGATCGACAGGTCGAGCGGCGACTGCCCCAGCACGTTGTGCCCCTCGAGGTCGGCGCCGCGGTTCAGCGCGTCGCGCGCGCTGGCCACGTCGCCACGGTGGATCGCGTCGAACAGCGCCTCCGTGGGCGGCAGGTCGGCCGCGGACTTGTCGGCCGGGATGATGCCCTCCGTCGCGGGCTCGGCGCCGGGCAGCGCGGGCGGCGGCGCCTCCTTGCCGAGGTCCTTCGCCGCGGGCGCGCTCACCGCCGGGCCGACGTGGCTGGTGCTCGGCGGGGTGATCTGCGCCAGCGCCGGCAGCGGCGCCAGCAGGAACAGGGCGGCGGACAGCCGGGCGGTCAGGGTCATGGCGCTCTCCGCGACGTGCCGCGCGGGCATAGCGCGGGCGCGTCCACGCAGGCAAGAAAGCATGGGCTCTGCCCAAACCCGCAAAGGGCCCGAGGCCCTTTGATCCCTCACCTTAAGTAAAGCCATCCAAGGGGCTTCCCTTGGCGGAGCTCGAGGCAGAGCCTCGACCTTCCTGCCTACCCCCGGTTCAGCCACCACAGCCCGGCGTTGAGCCACGCCGCATACGCCCCCCACGCCAGGTACGGCGCCATCAGCCCCGCCGCCAGCGCGTCGACCCTGCGGAACGCCAGCAGCGTCGCGGCCACCAGCGCGTCCATCGCCACGATCACCCCGAGCGCCAGCCCCGGCTGGTGCAGCCCGAAGAACGCCGGCGTCCACAGCGCGTTGGCCGCGAGCTGCCACCCCCACAGCCGCAGCGCGCGGTAGTGCAGCCGCCGCGCGATCCCCGCCTTGCGCCACACCAGCCAGGCCGCCACCGCCATCAGCGTGTACGAC
>JBPBQX010000355.1:0-5507 GCA_050955025.1 Janthinobacterium lividum | reverse complement strand
GCCATCGCCCGCGCCGAGGGCAAGACCCTGCAGGGCCACCTCGTCGCCACCGCGATCGCGTCGGGCGGCGACAGCGCCGACGAGATGGACGGCCACCTCGAGGAGGAGATCATGGAGGCGATGCCGCGGCTGACCCGCCTGATGTGGATCCTCGACACCTCGGTCACCATCGCGCCGCTGCTCGGCCTGTTCGGCACCATCGTCGGCATGATCCAGGCGTTCAACGTGCTCTCCAGCCACGGCGGCCCCGCCGAGGTCACCGGCGGCATCGCCGACGCGCTCGTCTCGACCGGCGCCGGCCTGAT
This sequence comes from Janthinobacterium lividum, assembly GCA_050955025.1. Lineage (GTDB taxonomy): Bacteria > Pseudomonadota > Alphaproteobacteria > Acetobacterales > Acetobacteraceae > CAXSEF01. The sequence continues at coordinate 5,202 of JBPBQX010000355.1, read as the reverse complement.
GATCGCGATCGTCGCCGTCTACTTCATGAACTACCTCAACACCAAGATGCGCGTGATCGTGCACCAGATGGAGCTGATCAAGCTCGGGCTGATCAACCGCCTGCACGGCAACGGGGTCAGCCACGAGACCGGCGCCACCCCGCTGCGCCGCCCGATGCCCGTCGCCCAGGGGGCCTGAGCCATGGCCCGCAAGCGTTCCCTGCTCGAGGAGCCGCACGCGCGCCTCGAGATCGTGCCCATGATCGACATCATGATGTTCCTGCTCGTGTTCTTCGTGATGATCGCGCTCCGCATGATCCCCGACGCCGGCGTCACCATGCAGCTCCCGGGCGCCGCCACCGCCACGCAGATGCCGGCGACCCAGGTGGTCATCGCCATCGACAAGGACGACGTTATCCACGTCCAGGACCAGACCTACAACCTGGACTCGCTGCAGAGCTACCTGGCCGGCGTGAAGCAGAACAACGTCACCAACGTCGTCATTGCCGCCGACAAGACCATCAACTTCCAGCAGGTCATGGACGTCATGGACACCGTGCGGAAGACCGGCATCACCGACGTCGGGCTCGCCACCAAGCAGGAGTAAGGGAAGGCCAGGGCGCCGCCCTGGACCCGCCAGGGGCAGCGCCCCTGGACCTGCACCACGAAGAGGCCGGGGTTCGGGGGGCGACATCGCCCCCCGGCCCTTTTCTTCCACCCAGTTCCCCAGGACCCATGAAGCACCTGATCGCCGCGGCAGGCTTCGCCCTCGTCGCGACCGCCGCCCATGCCGACGAGGGCATGTGGACCCTCGACAACCTTCCCGCCAAGCAGATGCAGGAGCGCTACGGCTTCACGCCGACCGCCGAGTGGATCGCCAAGGTGCAGGGCGCCTCGCTGCGCCTGGCGCAGGGGTGCTCCGGCTCGTTCGTGTCCGCGGACGGGCTGGTGATGACCAACCACCACTGCGCCAACGCGTGCCTGTCGCAGCTGTCCGACGCCGGGCACAACTACATGCAGGCCGGCTACAGCGCGGCCAAGCGCGAGGACGAGCCGCGCTGCCCGGACCTCGAGCTGAACCAGCTCGACAGCATCGCCGACGTCACCCCCGCGATGGCCGACGCCACCAAGGGCAAGGCCGGCGCCGACTACGTGACGGCGCAGCGCGCGGCGTCGAGCAGGATCGAGACCGACTGCGTGGCCGGCGACGCCGCGACCTGGCGCTGCGACGTGGTGAGCCTGTACCACGGCGGCCGCTACGCGCTCTACAAGTACCGGCGGGTCCAGGACGTGCGTCTGGTGTTCGCGCCGTCGCAGGACATCGCGTTCTTCGGCGGCGATCCCGACAACTTCAACTTCCCCCGCTACGACCTCGACCTGACGTTCCTGCGCGCCTACGCCGACGGCAAGCCGCTGCACCCCACCTACTTCCCGTTCTCGCCGGACGGGCCGAAGGAGGGCGAGCTGGTGTTCACCGAGGGCAACCCCGGCTCCACCAGCCGCGACGAGACCGTGGCCCAGCTCACCACCCTGCGCGACGCCACCCTGCCGCGCATCCGCACGCTGTACTCCACGCTCGACGGCGTGCTGTGGGAGTACAGCCGGCGCGGCGCCGAGCAGGCCAAGGAGGCGCAGGACGAGCTGTTCGGCGTGGAGAACACGCTGAAGGTGTTCGAGGGCTGGCAGGGCACGCTCGCCGACCCCGCGCTGTTCGAGCGCAAGCGCGCCGCCGAGGCCGCGCTCAAGGCCTGGGTCGACGCCGATCCCGCCCGCCACGCCGACTACGGCGACCCGTGGGCCGCCATCGCCGCCGCCGAGCTGCGCGACCGCCAGCTCGCGCCGCGCTTCTCCATGATCGAGGGGCGCCGCGGCCGCGCCGCCGGCTTCCAGTCCGAGCTGTTCGGCCACGCGCGCACCCTGGTCCGCGCCGCCGCCGAGCGCGCCAAGCCGGACGCCGACCGGCTGCCCGAGTTCCGCGACGCCAACCTGCCGGCGCTGCAGCAGTCGCTGTTCTCCGAGGCGCCGGTCTACCCGGAGTTCGAGCGCACCACGCTGGCGTTCTCGCTCACAGCGCTGCGCCAGGCGCTCGGCGCGGACGACGCCTTCGTCCACCAGGTGCTCGGCGACGCCTCGCCCGAGCAGCGCGCCGACGGCCTGGTCGACGGCACGAAGCTCGCCGACGTCGCGGTGCGCCATGCGCTGTGGGACGGGGGCGCGGCCGCGGTCGCCGCGTCCACCGATCCCATGGTCGTGCTCGCCCGCGACGTCGACCCGGCCGCGCGCGCGGTGCGCAAGCAGCACGAGGACGAGGTCGAGGCCGTGCTCGCCAAGAACAGCGAGACGGTCGCGCGCGCCCGCTTCGCCCGCGACGGCACCGCGAACTACCCCGACGCCACCTTCTCGCCGCGCATCTCCTTCGGCACGGTGAAGGGCTGGACCGAGGACGACGGGCGCGAGATCCCCGCGTTCACCGACATGGCAGGGCTCTACCGGCGCGCGACCGGCGCGGACCCGTTCAAGCTGCCGCAGGACTGGCTGGACGCGAAGGCGCGGCTCGACCCGCGCACGCCGTTCGACTTCGCCACCACCAACGACATCATCGGCGGCAACTCCGGCAGCCCGGTCGTCGACGGCGAGGGCCACGCGGTCGGGCTGATCTTCGACGGCAACATCCACTCGCTCGGCGGCGACTTCGCCTACGACGGGCGGCAGAACCGCGCGGTCGCGGTGGACACCGCGGCGATCCTCGCGGCGCTGCGGCAGGTCTACCGCAACGACGCGCTCGCCGACGAGCTGACCGCGTGGACGCGCAAGCCAGGGCAGTGAGGAGCGAGGAAGGCCAGGGCTCTGCCCTGGACCCGCCGGGGGCAGGCGCCCCCGGACCCGCTTCCATAAGCGTTTCCAAAGGCGAGCCTTTGGCGGAGTCCAGAGGCAGAGCCTCTGGCCTTGCTTGCTGATGGCCGGCCCTCCCTCCGAGACCCTGATGCGCCTGCGCGACATCGCGCGGATGCACCTGATGTTCGGCGGCGACCTGCTGCGCGTCGGCCGGCCCGACGAGGCCGAGGCGTACCTGCGCGCGGCGCTGCTCGTCGACCCCGCGCTGACGCCGGCAATCGGGCTGCTGGCGCGCGCGCTGCTCGACCTGCAGCGGGTGGACGAGGCGATCGCGCTGCAGCGCGAGGCGGCGCGGCGCGAGCCCGGCAACATGTTCCACCGCGGCACGCTGGGCGCGATGCTGCTCACCGCGGGGCGCTACCGCGAGGGCTGGGCGGAGTGGGCGGCGACGCGGGCCCTTACGCCGCGCCTCGCCGACCCTGCGCGCGAGTGGGACGGGCGTATGGAGCTGCGCGGCCGCACCCTGCTCGTGATCTGCTGCGACGGGTTCGGGGATGCGTTCCAGTTCTGCCGCTACGTGCCCGACCTGGCCGCGCGCGGGGCACGCATCGTGCTCGCGTGCGCCGTGGAGGCCATGCCGATCCTGGGGCGGCTGGAGGGCGTGGCGCAGGTCGTGGACCGCACGCGCCCCCTGCCCCGCCACGACCTGTGGACCGAGGACAAGATCCTGCCGATGCGCTTCGGCACGCAGACCGGCAACATCCCGCGCGCCGGGGGCTACCTGGCCGCCGACCCGGCGCGGGTCGCGGTATGGGCCGCGCGGCTGCCGCCCGGGCGCAAGGTCGGGCTGGTGTGGGGCGGGCGGGCGGAGAACGACCAGGACGGCGCGCGCTCGCTGCCGCCGGGGCAGGTCGCGGCGCTGCTGCGGCCGGTGCTGGCGCAGGGCGGGACGTTCGTCAGCTTCCAGCACGGGCCGCGCCGGCCCGAGGTTGCGACGCTGCCCGGCGTGCTCGACATCGCGGGCGAGCTGGGCGACTTCGGCGAGACGGCGGCGGCGCTGGCGTGCATGGACCTGCTGGTCGGCGTGGAGACGGCGACCACGCACCTGGCCGGGGCGATGGGGCGGCCCGTGTGGGTGCTGCTGTCGCGCAGGCCGGACTGGCGCTGGGGTCTCAGCGGGGAGACGTGCCCCTGGTACGACAGCGCGCGGCTGTGGCGGCAGGGCGCGGCGGGGGACTGGGCGGGGGTCACGGCGGCGGTGGCCGAAGAGCTTGCGGGGTGAAGCAAGGTTGAGGCTCCGCCTCAAACTCCGCCAAAGGCTGCGCCCTTGGAACGCGCCACTTAAGTAAAGGGATCAAAGGGTCTTCGGACCCTTTGCGGGTTTGGGCAGAGCCCATGCTTTCTTGTTACGCTGCCCGGCAGAAAACAATGGACAGTGGTGCTCGCCAAAGCTAGAGACGCTGCGCTGTCAAGCCGTGGAACCAGGGAGCGACGCATGATCCAGTCACCGCGAACTCCCTTCTCCGCTGCCCGGGCCCGCCGCTCGCACTAGCGACCGGCCGCCGAGGCCTCCACGCCGCGCTTCGACGCGGCCAGCGCACTCCTTCGAGGGAGCGGTCGCCGCAGGACGCGGCGCCGCCGTAAACAGATGACTTCGCGTTCAAAGACCGCGGCGCCCATGCGCGCGGTGCTCGGCTTCGTGCTGCGCCACTGGCGCCGGCACGGGGCGCTCGTATCCGCGATCCTGGGGGCGGCGCTGCTGTCCACGGCGGCGGACGTGGTGATGCCGATCTACGCCGGGCGCCTGGTGGACGCCGTGTCCGGCGCCGGGGGCGCGGGGCACGCGGCGGAAGGCCGGCGCGCGATGGCGGACGTGGCGTGGATCGCGGCGCTGGGGGCGGCCAAGGTGGGGCTGATCTACCTGGGGCTGCTGGGGACGGTGCGGCTGACGCTGGCGATGATGCAGTCGGTTACGCTGGACACCTTCGCGCGGGTGCAGCGGTTCTCGGCGGACTGGCAGGCGAACAGCTTCGCGGGGTCCACCGTGCGCCAGATCACGCGCGGGAGCGCGGCGCTGGACATGCTCAACGACACGGTGCTGTTCGCGCTGCTGCCGGCGGCGGCGGCGCTCGGCGGCACGGCGCTGGTGCTGGGCCTGCAGTGGCCGCTGATGGGCGCGCTCGTGGGGGTGGGCAGCGTCGTGTACGTGGCGGGCGCGGTGGGAGCGTCGAGCTGGGTGGGGGCGGCGTCGCGGCTGTCGAATCTGTGGGACACGCGGCTGGGCGGGGCGCTGGCGGACGCGGTGACGTGCAACGCGGTGGTCAAGGCGTTCGGCGCGGAGGAGCGCGAGGACGCGCGCCTCGGCCGCGTGGTGTCCAAGTGGCGCCG
>JBPBQX010000354.1:0-5628 GCA_050955025.1 Janthinobacterium lividum | reverse complement strand
TGATCTCGCGCCCTTCCGCGCGGAAGGCGGGGTAGAGGCAGCTCTGCACGGCCTGGCCGTCCAGCAGCACGGTGCAGGCGCCGCAGTCGCCGGAGTCGCAGCCCTTCTTGACGCCGAACCAGCCGAGCGCGCGCAGCTGCGTGCGCAGGCACTGGCCCGGCGCGGGGTCGCAGGTCTGCTCCGTCCCGTTCACGCGCAGCACCGTCATCCCAGCAGCTCCCCGTGCAGCTCCGCCGCCAGCCGTCGCGTCATGTGGCGCCGCCAAGCCGGGGCGCCATGGACGTCGTCGAACCACAGGTCCGGCGCGAGCGACGCGACGTGGTCGTCCAGCGCCGCGGGCGTGGGCGGCTCCGGCCAGGCGGCGTGCACCGGGCGCGTGGTGGAGGCGGTGATCGTCAGGGCGAAGCCGTCCGGCCCGATCGTCGCCACCAGCAGGGCGGCAGAGCGCCCGTGGGTCGTGAGCGACGCCTGCCGCACGGCCGCCCGCCGGCGCAGCGCGGCCGCCGGCAGGTCGACGTGGCGCAGCAGCTCGCCCGGCGCCAGGACGGTGCGCTGCGGGCCCGTGGCGAAGGCGGCCATCGGCACGGAGCGCTCGGTGCCGTCGGGCCGCCACAGCCGCGCCGTGCCGTCCAGCGCCACGCACAGCGCGAGCATCGGCGCGGCCGGCAGGGCGAGGCAGAGGTTGCCGCCCACCGTGGCCACGGCGTGGACCTTGAACGAGCCCAGCAGCGCGCGGCAGCAGGCGGGGAACAGCGGCGCCGCGCGCCAGTCGGCGGGGGCCTCGAAGGCGTCCAGCGCCGCGAGCGTGCAGGTCGCGCCGATGCGCAGCCCGGCCGCCGACGGCTCCAGCGCCGGCCAGCCCAGCCCGGCCAGGTCCACCAGCGTGCGCAGGCCCGGCTGCGGCTCGGAGAACAGCCAGGTGCCGCCCGCGAGCCACGCAGCCCCCTCGGCCACGGCGGGCAGCTCGTCGCGGGCGCGGGGGCGCGCCACGGCGCGGATCTGCGGAAGGTCCATGGGCTAGGGGGTGCCGCCAAGGAAGCAAGCGAGTTCTTTCTTGAAAGAAAGAACCAAAGAACTTTGCCCATTGGGTCTGTGCCAGACGGGTGGCGCAGGTGCCAATTTGCAGAAGTCTTTTTGCTTCTTTTTCTTCAGAAAAAGAAGGCCTTGCTTGCCTGTGCCTTGCCTGGCGGTCATGGCGCCGTTACCGGCCGACCACGCACTCGATCTGGCCGTGCGGCTCGTCGGTGGCGATGAACACGGTGTTGTCCGAGGACATCCCGAACGGCTCCAGCCGGGTCGGCAGGTAGTGCTTGTTGGGGCAGGCCATGCGGATCGTCGCGAGTTCGGGGACCGCGGCGAGGGCGGCCTCGCCCATGCGGAACAGGCTGTCCTGGACGCCGCGACTGTAGGTCGTGGCGAACACCTCCAGCATCGTCGAGAGCACCAGGGCGTTGGCGGCCTCGTAGTCCGGCGGCGGGGAGAGCCAGGTCCACTGCGCGTCCATGGCGGTGGCGGCGACGCGGTCGGCGGTGGGCGGCAGGGTGGTGTAGTCGTCCATCACGAAGTCCACCCAGCCGGAGCCGGTGGACTTGAGGAAGGTGTAGCCGGCGATCCCCGAGGTGACGGAGGGCGCCGCGCCGCGCGGCGCCACGACGGTCGCGGTGGGCTTGCCGTTGGCGTCGAGCACGAAGCTGTGCGGGTGGGGCCTGCCTGCGAAGCTGGCGCGGGTCCAGCGGGTCTCGTGCAGCGACACCGTGGCCTGCGTCACCTGGTCGTAGCGCTGCAGGAAGCGCGCGGCGATCGCCTGGCCGTAGTCCTCGACGGAGGCGGTCAGGGTCTCGCGCGCGACGATGTAGGCGATGTTCTTGATGGTGTCGGTGGCGACCACGGTGCGGTTGTCGCCGTCGGTGAAGGAAGCGGCGAAGTCGCCGTCCAGCATGATCTGCACGCCGGTCTCGCGCACCTCGTTGTAGTCGCCGTCGCGGTGGATGCGCATGACCCGCACGCGGGCCTTGCCGTAGGTGTGGCTGATCAGCGGCATGGGGCGGCTCCTTGGTCGTCAGGCATGGTCGGGCTCAGGCATGGTCGGCGATGACCAGGGGGGCAGCGTGCCCGTCCGCCGCCAGCTCGCCGGGGTTGAAGAACACGTTGAGCGCGACCGCGACCACGGAGGCGAGCAGGATGCCGCTGTCCAGCACCGTCCTGAGGAACTCCGGCGCGGCGTGGAACAGCGTGGGCGCGACCAGCGGGATCATGCCGAAGCCGATGGACACGGCGACGACGAACACGTTGCCGCGGTGGCGCTCGTAGTCGACGCCCGCGAGGATGCGGATGCCGGTGGCGGCGACCATGCCGAACATCACGACCCCTGCCCCGCCCAGCACGCATTGCGGCACCGACGCCGCGATGAACGCGAGCTTCGGCAGCAGGCCGAGCAGCAGCATCACCACGCCACCGACGACGCACACCATCGGGCTGGTCACGCCGGTGACGCCGACCAGGCCGACGTTCTGGGAGAACGAGGTGTAGGGGAAGGTGTTGAAGAGGCCGCCGATCAGCGTGCCGATGCCGTCCGCGCGCAGGCCGCGCGCGAGGTCGTCCTGCGTCACCGGCCGGCCGACCATGGTGCCCAGCGCCAGGAACATCCCCGTGCTCTCGATCATGATGACCACCATGACCAGGCACATGGACAGGCAGGCCACGGGGTCGAAGGTCGGGATGCCGAACTGCAGCGGCGTCACGATCGCGAGCCACGGCTGGGACTCCAGGCCGGCGAGACCGCCCCAGCCCAGCAGCAGCGTCAGCAGGTAGCCCGCGACGATGCCGATCAGCACGGCGGTGTTGCGCACGAAGCCGGTGCCGAAGCGCAGCAGCAGGAGGATGACCGCGAGCACCAGCGCCGCGACGCCGAGGTAGCCGGGCGCGCCGAAGTCCGGCGCCGTGGCGCGTCCGCCGCCGATCCAGTTGATGCCCACGCGCATCAGCGTGATGCCGATCACCGTGATAATCGATCCCGTGACCACCGCGGGGAAGAAGCGCAGCAGGCGGCTGATGAACGGCGCCGCCACGATGCCGAACACGCCGGCCGCGATCACCGCGCCGAAGATCGCGCGCAGGCCGAGCGCGGGGTTGGTGGCCATCGCCAGCATGGGCGAGAGCGAGGCGAAGGTGACGCCCATCATCACCGGCAGGCGGATGCCCACGGGGCCGACGCCGTAGGCCTGGACGAAGGTGGCGATGCCGCACGCGAACAGGTCGGCGTTGATCAGCAGCGCCACCTGGTCGCGCGGCAGCTTCAGGGCGGCCCCCAGGATCAGCGGCACCGCGACCGCGCCCGCATACATCACCAGCACGTGCTGGATGGCCAGGATCAGGAGGCGGAGCGGCGGAGGCGTGGCGGACGACAGCGTCGGCTGTTGCAACGGGGCCTCCCTGTTTGCGCTTGCATCGCTCACGCAACTGTCATGCCATGCGCGGATGACGCGACAATCCCCCGCGCTGTGGCTGCGCAACCCCCTGGCCGTGCTGGGCGAGGCGCCGGGCGGCGTCGTCGTGCAGGACGGGCGCATCGTCGAGCTGGTGGCGGCCGGGGGGGTGCCCACGCGCCCCGCCGCGGCCTGGGACGCGAGCCGGCACGTCGTGCTGCCGGGGCTGGTGAACACGCACCACCACTTCTTCCAGACGCTCACCCGCTGCCTGCCGGCGGCGATGGACCGCACGCTGTTCGGCTGGCTGCAGGCGCTCTACCCGGTGTGGGCGCGGCTCACGCCGGACGCGCTGGAGGCGGCGGCGACGGTGGCCATGGCCGAGCTGCTGCTGAGCGGCTGCACCACCACGACGGACCACCACTACGTCTTTCCCCGCGGGCTGGAGGACGCCATCGACATCGAGGCCGCCGCCGCCGCGCGGCTGGGCATCCGCGCGGTGCTGACGCGCGGCTCGATGGACCTGTCGCAGCGCGACGGCGGCCTGCCGCCCGACAGCGTGGTGCAGGACGCGGACACGATCCTGGAGGCGAGCGAGCGCCTGGCCGACCGGCTGCACGATCCCGCGCCGTTCGCGATGCTGCAGGTGGCGCTGGCGCCGTGCTCGCCGTTCTCCGTCACCACGCGGCTGATGCGCGAGACCGCGGCGCTGGCGGAGCGGCGCGGCCTGCGGCTGCACACGCATCTCGCCGAGACCGCGGACGAGGCGGCGTTCTGCCAGGCGCGGTTCGGCTGCAGCCCGCTCGACTACCTGGAGGACTGCGGGTGGCTGCGGCCGGGGACCTGGCTCGCGCACGGCATCCACTTCAGCGCGCCGGAGATTGCGCGGCTGGGGCGGGCGCGGGTGGGGGTCACGCATTGCCCGTGCTCCAACCAGCTGCTGGCGTCCGGCACCTGCCCGGTCTGCGCGCTGGAGGCGGCGGGGGTTGCGGTGGGGCTGGGGGTGGACGGCTCGGCGTCCAACGACGCGTCGAACCTCATGCAGGAGGTGCGCGCGGGCTTCCTGCTGCAGCGCGGGGCGAACGGGGTGGAGGCGGTGGGCCACCTCGACGCGCTGCGCTGGGCGACGCAGGGCTCGGCCGACTGCCTGGGGCGGCCGGAGCTGGGGCGCATCACGGTGGGTGCGGCCGCCGACCTCGCGCTGTTCACGCTGGACGAGCTGCGCTTCTCCGGCGCGGGCGATCCGCTGGCGGCGCTGGTGCTGTGCGGCGCGCACCGGGCGGACCGGGTGATGGTCGCCGGGCGCTGGGTCGTGGAGGACGGGCGCATCCCCGGCCTGGACGTCGCGGCGCTCGCGGCGCGGCACGGCCTGGCGGCCGGGGCGCTGGCGGCAGGATAGGGCGGCGGAGTTTGTTGCGGACTCGCAAAGGAAGCGGGCCCGGCGCGCGCTGCAACGTTTTGTTTCACAGCGTGTTCGAATGACTGCAAAAGAGGCATCTGCTGGGCAGGCCGAGACGCCTCCGCGGAAGCGGCCCCGTTGCATGGCGAATGCTGTTGCGAGGCCGTTCCATGATCGCGGCGCGTTCCGGCGACGGCGCCGGGAGATGGGCGGGAAGGGTTGCGTCACGTTCGCGCGACCCGGTTCACGTTGCTGGCATGGCGTTTGCTGCTGTCGCTGCGCAATCCCGCAGCCTTCCTCGGAGCAGCACGACGATGACACTTGCCCGGACAGCGATGGTCGCAGCGGTTCTCGGGTTCCTGGCGCTGGCGCCCTGCAGGTCGTTCGCCTGGGGCATCGACTACCAGGACACCTACCTCAGCATCCGCGAGGTGCCCGAGAACAAGCAGCCCGGCTACGCCAAGGACACGAACGAGGTGGCCGGCAACATCTCCTACGCGAACGGCTGGACCTACGGCTCCAACTTCGCCAGCATCGACTTCGAGGACTTCGACCACCGGGGCGATCCGGCGAACACCGTGTTCGGGCGCGCCGACTCCGACTCCGCCGAGGTGTACGCCCTTTTCCGATCGGTGGTCAGCGGCAACAAGGTCACCGGCAGCAAGATGTTCTCGTTCGGCCCGATCCGCGACGTCGGCCTGCTGGCGGGCTTCGACTTCGACACGCAGAACGACGCGTTCGCGTCCTACAAGAAGCTGGTCACCTTCGGGCCGCAGTTCTCGTTCAACCTGCCGCGCGGCTTCC
>JBPBQX010000353.1:0-5827 GCA_050955025.1 Janthinobacterium lividum | reverse complement strand
GCGTACTACGTCAAGATGCTCAAGGAGGACCTGGCGCTCGGGGCCGACATCATCGGCGACATCCTGACGCACTCGGCGTTCGCGCCGGACGAGCTGGAGCGCGAGCGCGGCGTGATCCTGCAGGAGATCGGCCAGGCCAACGACACGCCCGACGACATCATCTTCGACCACTTCCAGGAGACGGCCTACCGCGACCAGCCGATGGGGCGCCCGACGCTGGGCACGGAGGCGATCATCCGCGACCTGTCGCGCGACAGCATCGCGGGGTACATGCGCAGGCACTACGCGGCGGGCAACGCCGTGGTGGCCGCGGCGGGCAACCTGGAGCACGAGCAGGTGCTCGGCCTCGTGCGCGAGCATTTCGCGGACCTGCCGGCGGTGATGCCGCACGCGGCGCCGGCCGGGCAGTACACCGGCGGCGAGTTCCGCGAGGAGCGCGACCTCGACCAGGTGCATATCACGCTGGGCTTCCCGTCGGTGCCGTACGGCGACGCGGACTACTACCCGACGCTGCTGCTCTCGACGCTGCTGGGCGGGGGGATGTCGTCGCGGCTGTTCCAGGAGATCCGCGAGAAGCGGGGGCTCGTCTACTCGGTGTACTCGTTCAACGCGCCGTTCATGGATTCCGGGCTGTTCGGCATCTACGCCGGGACCGGGGAGAAGGAGGCGGGCGAGCTGATGCCGGTGGCAATCGAGGAGCTGCGGCTGGTGCAGTCCACGGTGCGCCAGGAGGAGGTCGACCGGGCGCGGGCGCAGGTCAAGGCGTCGCTGCTGATGTCGCTGGAGAGCACGGGCAGCCGCTGCGAGCAGCTCGCGCGCCAGATCCAGGTGTTCGGGCGGCCCGTGCCCACGGCCGAGACGGTCGCCAAGCTCGCGGCGGTGGGGGTCGCCGACGTGCAGCGGGCGGCCGCGCGCATCTTCCGCGGCAAGCCGACGCTCGCGGTGATGGGGCCGGCGCGCAAGGTGCCGGGGCTCGCCGCCATCGTCGACCGGCTCGCGGCGTGAGCGCGGCGCTCGCCGCCCCGGCGGACACGCTGGGGCGGGCGGAGGAGCACCTCTCGGCGCTGATGGCGCGGGCGCGCGCGGCCGGGGCGGACGCCGCGGACACCGTGCTGGTCGCGGGGACGTCGGTGTCGGTGTCGCGCAGGCTCGGGCAGACGGAGCACCTGGAGCGCGCCGAGGGCGTGGACCTCGGGCTGCGGGTGTTCGTGGGGCGGCGCTCGGCGATCGTGTCGGCGTCGAGCCTGGATCCGGAGCGCTTCGACGCGCTGGCGCAGCGCGCGGTGGCGATGGCGCGGGTGGTGCCGGAGGATCCGTACGGCGGGCTGGCCGAGCGGGTCGTGGCGCCGTCGGGGCTGGAGGCGCTGGAGCTGTGCGACATGGGGCCGGAGCCGGACGTGGCCGCGCTCACGGAGCGCGCGGCGGCGGCGGAGGACGCGGCGCGTTCGGTTGCGGGCATCACCAACTCCGAGGGCGGCGAGGCGGGGTACGGGCGCACGCGGGTGTGGCTCGCGACCTCGGCGGGGTTCTCGGGGTCGTACACGCGGACCGGGCACTCTGTGTCGGCGACGGCGGTGGCCGGGACGGGCACGGGGATGGAGCGCGACTACGACTACCATTCCGCGGTGCACCTCGAGGACCTGGAGGATGCGGCGGGCATCGGGCGCTCGGCGGCGGAGCGGGCGCTGGCGCGGCTGAACCCGACGCGGCCGCGCACGACGACGCTGAGCGTGGTCTACCATCCGCGCTGCGCGGGGAGCCTGATCGGGCATCTGGTCGCGGGGATCAACGGGGCGTCGATCGCGCGCGGCACGTCGTTCCTCAAGGACAGCCTGGGCAGGCAGGTGTTCGCGCGCGGCATCCAGGTGATCGACGATCCCCGGCGCAGGCGCGGGTCGCGCTCGCGGCCGTTCGACGGCGAGGGCACGCCGACGGCCACGCGCGCGATCGTGGACGACGGGGTGCTGGACAGCTGGCTGCTGGACAGCCGCACCGGGCGCGCGCTCGGCATGGCGACCACGGGGCACGCGGCGCGGGGCACGGGCGGGCCGCCCTCGCCGTCGTCGACGAACCTCTACCTGGCGCCGGGCGACGTCTCGCCGGCGGAGCTGATGGGCGACATACGCGAGGGGCTGTTCGTCACCGAGCTGATCGGCTCGGCGATCAACGGGCTGACCGGGGACTACAGCCGCGGGGCGTCGGGGTTCATGATCCGCGACGGCGCGCTGGCCGAGCCGGTGTCGGAGATCACCATCGCGGGCAACCTCGTGGACATGTTCGCGCGGATGCGGCCGGCGGACGACCTGGTGTTCCGCAGGGGCACGGACTCGCCCACGGTGCGGGTGGACGCGATGACGCTGGCGGGGGCGTGAAGCAAGGCCAGAGGCTCTGCCTCTGGACTCCGCCAAAGGCTGCGCCCTTGGAACGCGCCACTTAAGTCAGGCCAGTCCAGGGCGGCTCGCCCTGGCGGGTCCAGGGCAGAGCCCTGGCCTTCCTTTGCCCGGTGGCAATGGGGCCGGCGGCTTCCCATATCCGCTGCGTCACTGGAATGGACTTTTCCGATGCGCCGCACACTCTCCGTCGTTGCCCTGCTGCTGGCCCTGGCGCCCGGCCTGGCGCTGGCGCGGCCCGGCCTGGGCGGCTCGTTCGGCAGCCGCGGCGCGCGCACGTATTCCGCGCCGCCGCCGACCGCCGTGGCGCCGTTCGCGGCCCAGCCGATGCAGCGCAGCCTCGCGCCGCGCTCCGAGCCCGCGCCGAGCTATGCGCCGAGCCCGGGCTACGCGCCGCAGCCTGCCCTGGCGCAGCCGGGGTTCGGGGGCGGCATGTCGCGCCGCGGCATGTTCACCTCCGGGCTGCTCGGCGGGCTCGTGGGCGCGGGGATCGGCGGGATGCTGTTCGGGCACGGCATGTTCGGCGGCATGGACGGCGGCGCCAGCCTCCTCGGGCTGCTGCTGCAGATCGGGATCGTGCTGCTGATCGGGCGCTGGCTGTTCCGGCGTTTCGCGGGCGGGCAGCCGGCGTTCGCCGGTCGCGGCATGGGCGGCGGGCTCGGGGGCGCGCTCGGCGGGATGATGCGCACGGGTGCTGCGCAGGCGCGGCCGGGGATGCCGCCGTCCGGACAGGCGGGCGCGCGCGGCGCCGCGCTGTCGGTCACGCCGGACGACTACCGCGCGTTCGAGCAGGTGCTGCGCGACGTGCAGGCGGCCTGGTCGGGCGGCAACATCGCGGCGCTGCAGCGGCTGGCCACGCCGGAGATGGTCAGCTACTTCGGCGAGCAGCTCGCCGAGCAGGCCAGCCAGGGCGTGCGCAACACGGTCACTGCGGTGAACCTGGACCGCGGCGACCTGTCGGAGGCCTGGTCGGAGGGCGCGCGCGAGTACGCCACGGTGGCGATGCGGTTCTCCATGCTCGACGTCACGGTGGACGGGTCGGGGCGCGTCGTGGACGGCAGCGCCTCGGAGCGGGTCACGGTCACCGAGCTGTGGACGTTCCTGCGCACGCGGGGCGGGCGGTGGCTGCTGTCGGCGATCCAGCAGACGCGCTGAAGCAGGGCCGGGCTGCCTTCCCTCAAGTGGCGCGTTCCAAGGGCGCAGCCTTTGGCGGAGCTCGAGGCGGAGCCTCGACCTGGCTTGCTTCGGCTCCGCACTTGCCTTTGCCCCTGGCGTGCGCCATCTGCCGGGGGTGTGGCCGCGTGGCCGCCCCTGCTAGGGAGAGTGGACATGGGAAGCCTGAGCATCTGGCATTGGCTGATCGTGCTGGCGGTTGTGCTGGTGCTGTTCGGCGGCGGCAACAAGGTCAGCTCGCTGATGGGCGACTTCGCCAAGGGCATCAAGTCGTTCAAGAAGAACATGGCCGAGGACGGCGACGCCTCGATGGAGGCCTCCGCCGAGCGTCCCGCCGGGACCATCGCGGCGCCCGGCCCGATCGTGGCCGCCGGCACCACGACCACGCGCGAGACGACGACCGTCCACCACGGCTGACCTGCGGGCCGTCGCGGCCCGATCTGCCGCAAGGCCACTAAATCTTGTGGTTCTCCCCAGGGTTGTCCACAAGTTTCTGTGTGGGGCGCGTTGAGAAGGCGTTCACGCTCCGGTAGGCTGCACCGCATATAGTGGTCGCAGCAGCCCGGAGCATACCAGATGGACTGGACCGACGCCGTCATCCTGAGCCTGCGCGCCCTTTGGGACGAGGGGCTGTCCACGGCGGAGATCGGGCGGCGTCTCGGGGTCACCAAGAACGCGGTGGTCGGCAAGGCGCACCGCCTGGTGCTGCCGGCGCGGCCCTCGCCGATCCGGCGCGGTGCCCCGGTCGCCGTCGCGGCCCGGCGCGCCACCGGGCCGACCCTGCCCTCGATGGAGCTGCCGGAGCCGGCGGAGCGTCCGGCCAATCCGGGCGTCGTGGCGGTCGTCGTGCAGGCCGATGCGGGCGCGAAGGCGAGGGAGGCGGTCGTCACGCCGTCGGTTGTTCAGGCGGTTCCGGTCCAGGTCGTGGCGGTGGCGCAGCCGGTCGAGGCCGACGACGAGGACGTGGTCGAGCCGGCGGTGCGACCGGCCGTGGTGCGTGCGGTGCCGTCGCTCAGGCCCGTGGCGTCGCCTCGGCGGCTGCGTGTGGTCGCGTGCTGCTGGCCGATTGGGGAGCCGGGCACGCGCTCGTTCCGCTTCTGCGACGCGGAGTCGATGGCGGGCAAGCCGTACTGTGACAGCCACGCCCAGCTCGCCTACGTGAAGGTCCGCGACCGGCGCGAAGACGCGGCCTGAGGGCGCGTCCCGCCCGGCGCGGGGAAACGGTGGGGTTTGATGCCGATCTCCTATGCGCCGGGGCTGTCTCTGGACGAGGGGGAGCTGGTTTTCCGCTTCATCCATGCGTCCGGGCCGGGTGGTCAGAACGTCAACAAGGTGGCGAGCGCGGTGCAGCTCCGCTTCGACCTGCGCGCGTCGCCCTCGGTGCCGGAGCGGGTGCGGCTGCGGGCGCAGCGCCTGGCCGGGCGGCGGCTGACGCTGGACGGGGTCGTGGTGATCGCGGCGTCGCGGTTCCGCTCGCAGGAACGCAACCGCGACGACGCGGTCGGGCGGCTCGTGGAGATCCTGCGCGAGGCGGCGGAGCCGCAGGTCGTGCGCCGGGCGACCCGGCCGTCGCTGGGGGAGAAGCGGCGGCGGCTGGAAGGCAAGGCGCAGCGGTCGGTCACGAAGCGGCTCAGGGGGCGCGTCGAGGACTGAAGGAAGGTTGAGGCTCCGCCTCAAACTCCGCCAAAGGCTGCGCCCTTGGAACGCATTCCTTAAGGAAGGCCAGTCCAGGGCGGCTCGCCCTGGCGGGTCTGGGCAGAGCCCAGGCTTGCTTTCCTTGCTACAGGTCCGGCCAGCGCGCCGTGCGCTGGTGCTCCTGCGCCGGCGTGAGGGTGCGCGGTCCGTCGGCGACCTCGCGCGGCAGGTTCGGCACGGCGGCGGGGTCGGCCCAGCAGTCCACGGAGCCGAGGCTGCGCGTGCAGTAGGGCGGCGGCGCGGGCGGCGCCTCCTTCTCCCGGCAGTAGCTCTGGCCGCGGTCGAGCCGCACGATCGAGCAGTCGCGGCCGGTGCTCCCGGAGTAGACCAGGTCGAACAGGCCGCGGTGGAAGGTCGTGACGGAGGCGAGGTCGCCGAGGCCGAGCAGGACCAGAGGGGTCGCCGGGGGCGTGCAGCCGCACAGCGCCGCCAGCAGCGCGAGTGCCGCCACGCGGGACAGCGCACGGCGCGGCGCGGGTGAAGGGTGCGGGAGGCGCATGCCGGCACCATGCGCCACAGGAATGAACCAATCCTTTCCGCGCCGCCGTGGCGGGCGGTTTGCTCGGCTG
>JBPBQX010000352.1:0-6374 GCA_050955025.1 Janthinobacterium lividum | reverse complement strand
CCGTCGAACAGCTTCGCCGGGTTGCGGCAGTTGTCGCAGTGGCCGCACTCGTCGGCGAGCGCCTCGCCGAAGCAGCCGAGCAGCGCGCGGGTGCGGCACGCCGTGGTCTCGGAGAGCGAGATCATCGACTCCAGCCGCGCGCGCATCACCTCGCGCTGCTGCTCCGGCGCCTGCGACTGCGCGAGCCAGTGCCGCGCGCGGGCGATGTCCTCGCCGCCATACAGCAGCAGGGTGTCGGCGCGCTCGCCGTCGCGGCCGGCGCGGCCGATCTGCTGGTAGTAGGACTCCGGGCTGTCGGGCATGTCGAGGTGGGCGACGAAGCGCACGTCGGGGCGGTCGATGCCCATGCCGAACGCGATGGTCGCGCAGATCACCACCGGCTCGCCGGAGCGGAAGCGCGTCAGGCCGGCGCGCTTCTCGATCGGCGACAGCCCGGCGTGGAACGGGATCGCGACGCGCCCGTCCTGCGCCAGGCGGGCCGCGGTGCGCTCGGTCTTGTTGCGGCTGCCGCAGTAGACGATGCCGGCCTGCCCGGGGTGGCGGTTGAGGAACGCCGCGAGCTGCTGGGACTCCGACGCCTTGGCCGAGGCCGCGATGTGCAGGTTGTCGCGGTGGAAGCTGGCCGCGAACACCGCCGCGTCGTTCATGTCGAGGTTGGCGAGGATGTCGGCGCGCGTGCGCGGGTCCGCCGTCGCCGTCAGCGCCACGCGGGGCACGCCGGGGAAGCGCTGCCGCAGCCCCGCCAGCGCGCGGTACTCCGGCCGGAACTCGTGCCCCCACGCCGAGACGCAGTGCGCCTCGTCGATCGCGACCAGCGCCACCTCGATGCGCGACAGCCGGTCCAGCGTGGCGCCGGACAGCAGGCGCTCGGGCGAGACGTAGAGCAGGTCGAGCGTGCCGTCGGCGAGCGCGCGCGCCGTCTCGCGCGCCTCGTCGGGGTCCAGCTCGGAGTGCAGCGCGCCGGCGCGTATGCCAAGCTGCCGCAGCGCCGCGACCTGGTCGTCCATCAGCGCGATCAGCGGGGAGATCACGACGGCGGTGCCCTCGCGGCACAGCGCGGGCACCTGGTAGCACACGGACTTGCCGCCGCCGGTGGGCATGAGCACGAGGGCGTCGCCGCCGTTCGTCACGTGCATCACGGCGTCGCGCTGCAGGCCGCGGAAGGCGGGGAAGCCGAACACGCGGGCGAGCACGGAGTCGGGGTCGCGCGGCGGGCTCGGCTGGAAGGCGGGGGCGCTCATGCGCGCATCATCGCAGGACGGCGGCCGGGAAGGAAGCAAGGCCGGGCCCTGCCCGGACCCGCCAGAGGCTGGGCCTCTGGACTGCCTTCCCTAAGGGGCGCGTTCCAAGGGCGCAGCCTTTGGCGGAGCTCGAGGCGGAGCCTCGACCTTGCTTCAGCGCCCGACGTCGATCTCGACGCGTCGGCTCGCGACGCCCGCGTCCGCCTGCGGGTCCGGCACGTAGGGCGCGCGCAGGATGCGGGTGGTGTTGACGCCCACGCTGGCCAGCGCCTCCGAGACCGCGTCGACGCGCTGGCCCGCCAGCGCCTGAGCGCGGGCGCCGGTGGCGGCCTTGTCCTTGAGGTCGGCGTAGCCGTCGAGCGTCACCGGCTGGGACGGGTGTGCGTTGGCGACGCGGGCCGCCTCGACGATCGTGGTGCGCGCCGCGTCGTCGATGCGCGCCGAGTTGTCGCCGAAGAACACGTTGTAGGTGGGCGGGGCGGAGCCGAACAGCGAGCACCCGGACACGACGGCGGCGCCCAGGGTGGCGGTCAGCAGGATGGCGGCGCGGCGCATGGCATGAGTTTCCCGGAACGAACGTCGCCTTCGTGCGCCGGCGCCGCGGGAGCGTCAACCGGGCCGGCGGGGCGTCGCGCGCCCTGCCGGCCGGCGGATCAGAGCTCCTTGGCGGAGGAGATGACGCGCGACATCATCCCGTAGGCGATGGCCTCCTCGGCGCCCATCCAGTAGTTGCGGTCGGTGTCCTTGCAGATCTTCTCGTAGCTCTGCCCGGTCTCGCGCGCGATCAGGCGGTTGAGGCGCTCGCGCATCTTCACGATCTCCTGCGCCTCGATCTTGATGTCGGTCGCAGGGCCGCGCACGCCGCCCATCGGCTGGTGCAGGAGGAAGCGCGTGTTGGGCAGGCAGTAGCGGCGCTCCTTCTGCCCGGCGAGGAAGATCAGCGCGCCCGCGCTCGCCACCCAGCCGGTGCCGATCACGCGCACCGGCGCCTCGGCGTCCACGAAGCGGATCATGTCGTGGATGGTGTCGCCGCTCTCGACGTGGCCGCCGGGCGAGTTGATGTAGACGTCGATCGGGTCGGCCGACGCGCCGGCCAGCGCCAGCAGGCGGCCGGTGACGTCGCGCGCCAGCTTGTCGTTGATGCCGCCGAAGATCAGGACCTTGCGCTGGTTGAACAGCCGCAGCTCCAGCTCGCTGATCGGCGAGCTCATCGTCTTGTCGGCCTCGGGCTCCTTCTTCTCCGGGCCCTGCGGCTCGGGGACGTCGGGGCTGTCGGGGTCCGGGGCGTCAGGGTCCTCGTCGTCGCCGCGCACGCGCAGCGCGGCGTGCTCGGCGTGCGTGGCCCAGCTCTGGGTGGGGTGGGACGTCATGGGGCGATCTCCGTCGACTGCTGTGCAAAATGTGGCGTCGACCGGGGAAAGTCGAGGGTCGGGGGCGAAGGAAGCAAGGCCAGAGGCTCTGCCTCTGGACTCCGCCAAAGGCTCGCCTTTGGAAACCCCGACTCCAGGCCGGCGGCACCGCCCGCCCCGACGTGCCGCTGGCTTCATGTGCGCCGGTCCAGGGGCGCCGCCCCTGGCGGGTCCAGGGCAGGGCCCTGGCCTTGCCTCGCCTCCGCGAGCGCCCCCGCGACATGCGCGAGCAGGTCCTCCGCCAGCATCCCCTCCCCTGCCCGCGCGGCGGCCCGCCCGTGCAGCCAGACCGCGGCGCAGGCAGCCTCGAAGCGCGCCATGCCCTGCCCCAGCAGCGACGCGGCGAGCCCGGCCAGCACGTCGCCGGACCCGGCGGTCGCGAGCCACGGCGGCGCGCTGTCGTTGATCGCCACGCGCCCGTCCGGGGCGGCGACGATCGTGTCGCTGCCCTTGAGCAGGACCACGGCGCCGGTGAGCACCGCGGCGGCGCGCACGGCGGCGACCCGGTCGGGGCCGGGCGGGCCGAACACGCGGGCGAACTCGCCGGCGTGGGGGGTGAGCACCGCGGCGCCGCGCAGGCGCTCCGGACGGCCGGCGCAGGCGGCGAGCGCGTCGGCGTCCACCACGACCTCGCGCCCGGCGGGAAGCAGCAGCGGCAGGGCGCGCGCGGCCTCGTCGTGGCCGAGGCCGGGGCCGCACACCCAGGCGTTGCGGCGGCGGTCGGCGAGCAGCTCGGGCAGCGGCGCCTCGCTGACGATCAGGCCGGGCGGGCCGGCGCGGTAGACGTCGGCGCTGCCGGCCGCGGCCAGGGTGACCAGGCCGGCGCCGCCGTGGCGCGCGGCGCCGGCGGCCAGCCGGGCGGCGCCGGTCATCGCGGCGCCGCCGAGCACCGTGACGTGGCCGCGCGTGTACTTGTGGTCCTGCGCGCCGAGGACCGGGATGCGCCAGAGGCCGGGGGCGTTGCGCCAGGCGCAGGGGCCGTCGGCCAGCGCGCCGGCGAGGGCGGCGTCGGGCATGCCGATGTCGGCGACGTGCAGCGTGCCGCACAGCGCGCGGCCGGGCAGCAGCAGGTGGCCGGGCTTGGCGCGCACGAAGGTCACGGTGCGCCAGGCGGCCGCGACCCGGCCGCGCGGCAGGCCGGTGGCGCCGTCCAGGCCGCTGGGCACGTCCACGGCGAGCACCCGCCGCGCGGCGGCCAGGGTGTCGGCGACCGGCGGGTCGAGGTCGCGCGACAGCCCGGCGCCGAACACCGCGTCGACCACCAGCCCGGCGCGGCCCGACTCGGCGGGCGAGAACGGCACGACCGGGCCGTGCCACCGCGCGGCGGCGTGCGCGGCGTCGCTGCCGGGCGCGGGCGGGGCGAGCACGGCGACCGCCACCGGCCAGCCGGCGCGGGCGAGCAGCCGGGCGGCCACGTATCCGTCGCCGCCGTTGCTGCCGGGGCCGCACAGCACCAGGGTCGGGCACGGGCGGGCGGAGGCCATGGCCGCGCGGGCGACGGCGCGCCCGGCGGCCGCCATCAGCGCGGCGACGGGGGCGCCGTGCGCGGGGGCGAGGCGGTCGGCGCGGCCCATCTGCGCCGGCGTGGGCAGGGCGAGTGCGAAGGCGGGGTCGTTCATTTCGTCCTCGTGCGGCGCCCGGGGGTACGTCAGCGTATCATGGCGGCGGCGCGCAGGCCCCGGGCGGAAATCAGGCCCGGCGTGGCGGGCGTGCGGCAGGGGGAGAGCACCGATGGCGGTGGTGGTGGCGGTGGCCCAGCAGAAGGGCGGCGCCGGCAAGACGACGCTGGTCGCGAACCTGGCGGCGGCGTGGGCGGCGACGCGGCGCGTGGGGGTGATCGACATCGACCCGCAGCACTCGCTGGCGCGCTGGCACGCCCTGCGCGCGGCGCACGTGCCGAAGGGGCGCGACGCGCAGCCGCTGCCCGCGGTGCTGTGTTCGGACGCGGCGGGCTGGAAGCTCGCCAACGAGCTGGAGCGCATGGCGCGCGCGGCGGACGTGATCCTGGTGGACAGCGCGCCGCAGGTCGACGCGGACGCCCGGCGCGCGATCCGCGGCGCGGCGCTGGTGCTGGTGCCGGTGCAGCCGAGCCTGCCGGACCTGTGGGCGGCGGAGGGCACCATGGCGCTGGCGGCGGCCGAGAAGCGCCCGGCGCGGCTGGTGATGAACCGCGCGCCGCAGCGCTCGCGGCTGCGCGCGGCGGTGGAGGCGGAGGCGGCGCGTCGCGGATGGGCGCTGCTGCCGGCGGCCCTGGGCAGCCGCTCCGCCTATGCGCAGGCCTTCGCGCAGGGTATGGGCGTGACCGAGACCAGCCCCGGCTCCGCAGCCTGCGTCGAGCTGCTGGCGCTGGTCGCCGCCATCGAGGAGATCCTGCCGTGACCCCTGCGAGCTCGTCCACGTTCTGGGGCCTGGTGCTCGCCGTGCACCTCGTCTCGATGGCCGCCTGGGTGGGCGGGACGATCTACGCGCTGGTGGTGGTGCGCAAGGCGCTCGCCGTGCTCGACCCCGCGCCGCGGCTGCAGGTGCACCTGATCACGCTGCGCCGGTTCTTCCTGGTGCTGTGGCACGCGGTCGTGCTGTCGGTGCTGACGGGCTACGCCATGGTGCTGGGCGCGTACGGCGGGTTCGCGCACCTGCACTGGTCGATCAACGTGATGAACCTGCTGGGCCTGCTGATGACGGCGGTGTTCCTCTACCTGTTCTTCGGGCCTTACCGGAAGCTGCGCCGGGCGATCCGGCCGACGCCGGAGCTGCTGGGCCGGGTGCGCACGCTGTTCGCGGTGAACCTCGTGCTCGGGCTGGCGGTGGTCGTGGTGGCGTCGGTGGGCGCGGGGCTGCCGGCGATCGGGCAGTAGCCGCGGCCCGGACCACGTCGCCTTAACCGGGCGGAAACCGTGGCGGCGCAGGATGGGGCGCATCGATCCCCAGGCGAGTTGCACGTCATGCCCGACCAGGTTTCCAGAATGGACAACGGGGCCGCCGATCCGGCGGAGGCCGGGCGCGCGGCCGCGACGCATGCGCTCGCGGCGTCGGTGCTGGCCGAGATGCGCGGGCACGGCATCCTGCCGACGCCGCGCAACTACGACCTCTGGTTCACCTACCGCGCCGACATGAACCCCGCGCTGACCGACCGGGTGCGGCTCGTGCTCGACGAGGGGCAGCCGCTGACCGCCGCGGTGCTCGACACGCTGTACGACGAGTGCGTCTCCTCGGTGGAGATGAACGTCGACGCGATCAGCACGCAGTCCGACGCCATCCAGGAGGCCGCGCAGACCCTGATCGACCAGGTCGCGACCAACCAGGCGGCGGTGGCGACCTACGGCGACACCCTGTCGGACTGGGCGCAGCACCTGGGCGACCAGCCGACGCTGGCCGGGCTCGTCGACGCGATCGCCTCCATCACGACCGAGACCACGCGCGCCAGCGAGCGCAACCGGCTGCTGGAGCAGCAGCTCACGGCGTCGGCCAACCGCATCTCGCGCCTGCGCCAGTCGCTCGCCGCGGTCCGGCAGGAGGCCACCACGGACGCCCTGACCGGGCTGGCCAACCGCCGCGCCTTCGACGTCAGGATCAAGCGCTCCATGGCGCAGGTGCGCTCCGAGCCGGGCACGCCGCTGTCGCTGCTGCTGATCGACGTGGACCACTTCAAGAAGTTCAACGACACGCACGGCCACCGCGTCGGCGACCTGGTGCTGCGCCTGGTCGCGCGGCTGATGGCCGACAA
>JBPBQX010000351.1:0-6992 GCA_050955025.1 Janthinobacterium lividum | reverse complement strand
TCGGGCTCGCCACGTACACCGCCCCCATCCCCGGCGTCGCCAGGAACGCCGCCATCGACCCGTGGCACGGCACGCCGAACGCCGCCCGCGCCTGCGCCCGCGACCCCTCCGACGGGTCGTACACCGCCAGCAGCGCCCCGTTCGCCGAGTCCACGATCGCCGGCGCCACGTAGTCCCGCGCCACCCAGCCGCAACCCGCGATCCCCCACCCAAGCCGCGTCACGCCGAACCTCCGAAGGAGAAAGCAAGCATGGGCTCTGCCCAAACCCGCAAAGGGTCCGAGGACCCTTTGATCCCATGACTTAAGAAAAGAATTCCAAAGGCGAGCCTTTGGCGGAGTCCAGAGGCAGAGCCTCTGGCCTTCCTTGCGCCGGCGCCGCTCACCACCGCTCGGGCAGGTCCAGCAGCTCCCGCCGCCGCACCATCGCCGCCACCCCGTCTCCGCCCGCGACCGCCCGCTCCGGCGCCTCGCTCTCCACGGGATACGTCACCAGCGCCCCGTACTCCGCCTCGTACCGCCCCGACGGCCACACGACCCGCGCGACCCCACCGGAACCCACCTCGTACAACGGATTGCGCCGCACCGCGCGCCCCTCCGCCGGCACCGCGAGCCCCCCCACGACCGCCCGCGCGCCCTCGCCCCCCGCAACCCCCGCCGCCAGCGCCACCGCCGCCACACCGTGCAGCGCCGCCGCCGGGGCAGGGCAGGGCGCCCGCCCCTCGACCAGCGCCGCCGTCAGCTCCCGGTCGTCATACAAGGCGGCATGCCCGAACAGCGCCGCATACGCCTCCGGCAACAAGGGCGCCCCGTGCGACAGGTTCTCCACCGCCGCGTTGTGCGCGTGCCCGACCAGAACCCGCCCCGCCCCCGCCACCCGCAGCATCTCCGCCGCGACGTGCGCCTTCTCCGGTAGGAAGTAGAGGGCGTCATGGCAGAACACGAGCCCCGCCGACGCATCCCCCAGCGGCCACGCCCGCGCCGCATCGAAACACACCAGCCGCGCGCCCGGCGACACGAAATGCCGCGCCAGCCACAGCTTCGCGAACACCAGGTCGCCGCCCACGACCTCGCGCACGCCCTCGACACGCGCGAACTCGCGGAGAAAATGCCCCGCCCCGCACGCCAGCTCCACGACTACCGCCGGCCCGTGCCAGTGCGCCTCCGCCAGCGCGAGCCCCGACAGGAACGTCGGGTCCGACCAGCGGTGCGCGAAATACGTCGCCACCGGCCCGAACGCGAGCAGCCCCATCGCCTCGCGGAACCCCAGCGCCTGCCGCCCGCGCACGACCGCGCGCCGCGCCGCCTCGTCCGGCGGCGGCGTCGAAGCCCACCCGTCCTGGTCCGCGAGCAGCACCACCGCCGCCCCCTCCTCGTCGCCCGCATCCAGCGCCGCGAGCGCCGCATCCGCCAACGCCCGCCGGTCCGCGCGCAGGAACGCGATCCCGTCCACCACCGGCCAGCGCTCGCCGCCCGCGTGCAGGTCGTGCGCCCCCGCCGCCAGCCGCGCCCCCGTCACCGGGCTGCGCAGCTCGCCATCCCCCCACGAACGAAAGCCGGCCGTCATCGCGCCGCCGGCGTGCCCGCACCCTCGTGCGCCCCGCCTGCGTCCCCGGGCGCATCCCCGTCGTCGAACACCGCGTCCGCCACCCCGTCGCCAACGTCGAACGCCCCGCGCCCGCCCGCGCTGCCCGGCGCATGCCCCGCCTCGGGCGCGTCCGTCTCCATCAGCCCCGCCTCGCGCATCACCTCGTGGTGGAACGCCTGCAGCGGCCCGACGTGCACCAGCTCCATCTCGCCGAGCGCCTGCTCCGTCGTGAACCCCGCGACGTTGGCGAAGTGCCGCATCTCCTGGATCCGGTCGATCACGTCCGCCGCGTTGAACGCGCGCCCTTCCGGCGTGTCCGCCCCGCCCGCCGCCCGCATCGCGAGCCGCACGCCCTCGCCGAGCGCCCTCGGCATCCCCTCGATCGTCGCCGCGAACACCCGCTCCATCGCCGGCACCAGATACCCGCCGAGCAGCATCTCCCCCGCGAACCCCGAGTCCGGCATCACCGAATTGTGCAAATGGTGCGCCAGCCCCGCAAGGAACGGCACCGCCGGCCGCGCCCCGTAGTGCCCCGCCAGCACTACGCCCAGCACCGCCACCACGAGACAGTGGTCGCCATGCCCCTCCTGCGGCTCCAGGATGATGCGCGGCTTGCCCGGACAGGTTGCCCCCGCCCGCGGCTGGCGGATCAGCGCCTCCACGAAGCCCGGCACCACGCCCGCCGTCGGGATCGGCTCGCCCACGTGCGCGCGCAGCGCCTCGCGCACGCCCTGCGGCACGGGCCCCGACACCTCGTCGAACGAGGCGACGAGAATGTCGCCGATCGCGTGCGGCGGAATGCCCAGGCGCGACAGCAGCGCGCTGTCCATCGCCCCCATGCGCAGCGCCGCGAGCGCGTCCGCCGTGGTCGACAGCGCCACCTCGCCCACGTCCTGGCCGAGCAGCACCGCCTCCCACGCCCTGCGGAACAGCCGCGTGGCCACGCTGTCCGCGGACTGCGCGTCGCGCACCCGCTTCAGCGTCGCCAGCTCCGCCGCCAGCACGGACAAGGCACGCATCGCCCCGCCGTCCGCGGCCGCCACGCCCTCCGCCGCCGGCGCGGACGCCCGCCCGCCCGACGTGTGCGCGCCGCCCACACCCGGCCCGTCCGCCGTCCACCACCCGCCGGCCGGCTCGAGCCCCGCCGGCAGGGCGGGCACCGACCACAGCGGCGGACGCGCAGCGCTCACCTCGCCGCGCCCCTCAGGCGGCGGCGAGCCAGTCCAGCAGCACCTGCTGCTGCACCGGGAACGAGTGCTCCTCGCGCTTGCCCGCTTCCGTCATCGGCGCCTTGAAGAAGATGCCGAGCTGCTCCTGGATGCCGCCGTCCCCCCGCTTGTTGGCAAGGTCGAGCACGCGGGCGATCTCGATCACCAGCGGCGCCGCAAGGATGCTGTCGCGGCACAGGAAGTTCAGCTTGATCTGCATCTTCTGGCCAAGGAAACCCACGATGTCGATGTTGTCCCAGGCCTCCTTGTTGTCGCCGCGCGGCTTGTAGTACTGGATGTTCACGACATGGTCCTCGACCGGGTAGCCGAGGATGTTGTCGAGCACCGAGCCCTTGGTGTTCAGCTTGCTCTGCAGGCTGTCCGGGTTCTCCAGCGCCTGGCCGTCGCGGTTGCCGAGGATGTTGGTGGAGAACCACCCCTCCACGAACAGGCTGCGCGCCCGGAACGCCGGCGCCAGGACCGTCTTGAGGAACGTCTGCCCCGTCTTGCCGTCCTTGCCCGCCACCGGGACGTTGCGCGCCTCCGCCAGCGCCGTCAGCGCCGGGATGTCGGCCGCCAGGCTCGGCGTGAAGTTGCCGTACGGCACGCCCTCGGTGATCGCGGCATACGCGTACACCATCGCCGGGCTGATCGAGGCGTGGTTGTCGTCGAGCCCGCGCTCGAACGACGCCACGTCCACGAGCGGCGAGATGTCGGACGGCCAGCGCTCCACGGACGCGAGGTTGATCACGACGACGTCCTCGACGCCGCTGGTCTCCTTGTAGCGCCGGATGTCCTCGCGGATGCGCTCCACCGAGTTGCGGTGGCTGCCGGTGACGACCTTGTTCGCGCCGTCCACGTTGGCGCAGAAGTCGACGCTGCCCACCGCCGGCCACGGCCGCAGCCGCGACAGCGGCTCGGCCACCATCTCCGCCTGGTCGCGCTCGAGCACGTGGTGCCCGGCCGCCGCCGTGCTGAGGTCGTCGCCGTTGAGGTCCCAGCCCGCGAACTCGATGTTGCGGTACGCCGCGAGGCCGGCCGCGTCCGAGGACGCCAGCGGCAGCCCCGCGAAGTCGTTGGACCCGCGGCGGATCATCTCGATGCCCGCCACCGCGGTGGTCGCCACGGCGCCGCCGAGCCCCACGATGAGGACGCCGAGTCGGCGGCCGGTCCCCGTGCTGCCCGGATTCGTATCTGGCATTCGTCGCTGTCCCACTCGCCTGCGCGCCATTCGCCGAGGCTTCGACACCGCTACATAGTCACGCCAGCCTGCCTGGGAAGCGCGTTTGTCGCGCACCCGCCCCGCCCGCGCGCCCCGCGCCCCTCGACCCATGCGCCTGCCAAAGGTCCAACCTGCCGCAAACGCATGCCTCCGCGTCCCGGCCCCCGCCGCCGCGCCCGCCCCCGCGCCCCGCCGCACCCCGCAACCACGGGGTTTCCGGGCGCTCCCGCCGCCTCGCGCCGCGCCCGTACCGGGTTGACGCCGCAACGACCTCGCCGCTCAGCCCCCGCCCCGGGCGCACGACGCGCCGCCCAGGACACAGAAGCGTGCGCAGTGCGGGTGGTTGAGCGACACCGCCCCCGACGCCTCCGCCAGGCTCCCCCCCAGCTCGAACCGCGCGTCGTACGGCAGCAGCGTGCACGCCACCACCGCGGGCGCCGCCGCCCCCTGCCGGCGCACCACCATCCGGCTCCCCGAGCACATCACCGACGCCGGCGCCCGCCCAAGGATCCCCCAGCACGCCTCGCTGATCTCCGCCACGTCCGCGCCCGCGTCCATCTCGGGAAAGATCGTCAGCGCCACCGGGTCCGCGGCGTCCACCCCGATCCCCCGCGCGGCGAACAGCGCCGCGTACCCCGCCCGCAGCGCCGCCTCGCCCTCGCCCGACAGCATCCGGCTCGCGACGTGCGCGCGCACCCCCGCCCGCCCCAGCCACGCCAGCCCGTCCAGGCTCTGCGCCCAGCTCCCCGCGCCCCGCTCCCGGTCGTGCACCGCCGCCCCGTAGTGGTCCAGCGACACCCTGAGCAGCAGCCGCCCCCCGAACCGCGCCTGCAGCGACAGCAGCGCCGCCTCCGCCTTGCGCATCGGCCGCATCGCGTTGGTGAGCACCAGCGCGTCCATCCCCGCCGCCAGCACGTCCTCCAGCATCCCCGGCAGCTCCGGGTTGATGAACGGCTCGCCCCCCGTGAACCCCACGAGCCCCGTCCCCAGCCCCCCCGACGCGATCTCCGCGAGATACCCCGCCAGGTCCGCGCGCGTGAGGAACGCCAGCCGCTCGTTGCGCGGCGAGCTCTCCATGAAGCACCCCGCGCACGCCAGGTTGCAGAGCGTCCCCGTGTTCACCCAGAGCGTGTCGAGCCCCTGCAGCGCCACGCTCGCCCGCACCGCCCCCCCCAGCGTGCGCGCCGGGTCGCGGAACTTGGCGGGATCGAGAACGCTCACGCGGGCCCGCGCGCGTCGCGGGAAGGGAAGCAAGCAAGCGCGTTCTTTCCTGAAAGAAAGAACCAAAGAACTTTCCCAATTGGCTCCGGTGCCACCCTCATGGTCTCGAATCCTTTCGGGCAAAGTCTTTTTGCTTCTTTTTCTCCAGAAAAAGAAGGCCTTCCTTGCTGCCCTACAACGGCCAGGACGCGCGCTCGAAGTACATGTGGTGCATCGTCCCCAGCCGCTCGTCCGGCAGGTCCCCCCGGTCCGGCAGCACCGCGTCGATCCCGCAGTGCGGGCACAGCGCGGTCTCCCCGTCGTCGATCCAGCGCGCGACGCCTGCCACCGCGAACCGCCGCAGACAGTAGAAGCAGCACCCCCGCCCCACCTGGCGCAGCACGTCGCGGTGGTGCGTGCTCTCGCGGTGCGCGACCGTGGGGCTCCACCCGGAAGCTTCTGCCGCCATGCCCGTCCTCCCCCGCGCCGCGGCACACCATAGCACCGCCGCGCCCGCGACCCCATTCCCGCGCGAACGCCCCCGCCGCGCAACCCCCGCCGCGCTCCCCCGCTATGGCCTGCGCCGGATCGCGGGTACCCTGCGCCGGCCCGCCCGGAGACCGCGCCCCATGCCCCGCCCGCCCGCCCGCCCCGGCGCCCCGCGTTGACCCCCGCCGCGCAGGACCGCCTGCAGCGCGCGCTCCCCGTCCTTGCGCTGCTCGCGATGGTCGCCCTCGCGCTGCTCGCCTGGAAGCTGTTCCCCGTCCTGCAGGGTTACGTCGCCTACCAGGACTGCACCGCCTCCGGCCGCACCGACTGCGCCCCCCACGACGCCCCCGCCAACTGAGCGCCCCCGAACACAGGAAACTCCCCGATGCGGCTGCTCCTCGCGATCCTGCTCCCCTGGCTCCAGTTCTTCACCATCGGCTGCCCCGTCGCCGGCCTCATCTGCCTCGTGCTCCAGGTCACGATCGTCGGCTGGATCCCCGCGGCCCTCTGGTCCGTCTACGCCCTGAGCCAGTACCACACCGACCGGAAGATCGCCCGCGCCGCCGCCCGCCCGCGCTGAACCCTACGCAATCCCCCGCCCGCCCCGATATCGGGCCCACACGCCACAACCCCGGAGCCCCGCCCATGTTCCTCGCCATGAACCGCTTCCGCGTCGTCCCCGAGCACGCCGCCGCCTTCGAGGAGATCTGGCGCTCGCGCGACAGCCACCTGCGCGAGACCCCCGGCTTCGTCGAGTTCAACCTCCTGCGCGGCCCCACCCGCGACGACCACGTCCTCTACTCCTCGCACACCGTCTGGAGCAGCCACGCCGACTTCGAGGCCTGGACCCGCTCCGACGCCTTCCGCGCCGCCCACCGCAGCGCCGGCGGCACCCGCGAGATGTACCTCGGCCCGCCCGAGTTCGAGGGCTTCGAGTCCGTCCAGCGCCTCGCCATGGACTGAACGATACGAACCAGGAAGAAAGCAAGGCCAGAGGCTCTGCCTCTGGACTCCGCCAAAGGCTCGCCTTTGGAAACAATTCACAAGGGGATGGTTTTCCCGCTCCAAGGCCCCGCGCCCCCTTGCGTCCCCGCGCCTCCCTGAGCATCGTTGCGGATCGGACCTTCCGTAATCCCGCGAAGGTCCCGGAGGAATGCGATGCGTCTGGCGGTCCTCAAGGAAACCCGGCCTGGCGAGGCGCGCGTCGCCGCCACGCCGGACACGGTGAAGAAGCTCCTCGCCCTCGGCCTCGAGGTCGCGGTCCAGTCCGGCGCAGGCTCCGGCGCC
>JBPBQX010000350.1:0-7350 GCA_050955025.1 Janthinobacterium lividum | reverse complement strand
TCCTCGATGGCGAGCGACCAGGAGACGCCGAACCAGTTGTCCGCGGGCATCGGCCAGGCGAGGTTCTGCGTCAGGGTGAGGTAGCGCAGCAGGTGCCAGCCGAGGCGGCCGTCGGCGGGGGGCCAGAAGACGGCCATGAGCGCGATCCAGGCGGCGTAGAGCGGCAGGGTGCGCAGCCAGCGGCGCAGCATGAAGGCGCGCCAGCCGGGCCAGCCGGGGGCCGTGGCGGCGGCGCGCACGAGGAGCGTGCCGATCAGGAAGCCGGAGAGGACGAAGAAAAGCTCCACGCCGAACACGCCGGCGAGCGAGACGAAGGCGGGGGGGTGGCGGGCCCAGAAGGCGGCGAACACGTCGGAGAAGTGCGACGCCATCACCAGGGCGATGGCGCAGGCGCGCACCACGTCGAGGCCGAGGATGCGCCGCGCGCCGCCGATGGTGGCCGCCGCGGGAGGGGGCGCCGTGCGGGCGTGCGCGGGCGCCGCGGGCTGCGGCGGGGGGGCGAGCGCCATGCGGCCGGGCTCCAGTTCTGTGGCGGGCCGGGCGGCGCGCGGGGCGGGCGCGGGGTTGCGGGGTGAACGGGGCGCGGACGCTATCGCGGCGGCTCCGCGCAGGCAACGGGGGGGGTCTGGGCGGGGTTTGCCGCGCCTGGCGCGCGCATCGCGCGACACTTGCCTATGCTATAGCGTACAGAAGTAAAAAACCTTTTTGTAAGGACCTTGTGACAAGTCTTATTCCGGTCACACGCGCATGCGCCTGACAGGGTGCTGCCCGCCGGAAGGATGCTGGATGCCGTGCCCTGAACCCGTGACCGAGGCCGCCCGCCTGGCGTCCGTGCTGAACGCCGGAATCCTCGACACCCCGCCCGACCACCGATTCGACGCCATCACGCGGCTGGCGGCCAGGATGCTCGACGTGCCGCAGGCGCTGGTGACGCTGATCGACGCGTCGCGGCAGTGGGTGAAGTCGGGGTGCGGGCCGGTGGCCGTGGGCAGCGTGCTGGCGCGCGACGTCGCGTTCTGCGCCCACACCATCATGACGCCCGGGCAGGTGCTCGTGGTCGAGGACGCGTCGGCCGACGCGCGGTTCCGCGACAACCCGATGGCCAGCGGGCCGGGCGCGATCCGCTTCTACGCCGGCGCGCCGCTGCTGGACGCGGACGGGCACGCGCTGGGGGCGCTGTGCGTGCTGGACACGCGGCCGCGCGGGTTCTCGGCCGAGGACGAGGCCACGCTGCGCGACCTGGCGCTTGGGGTGTCGGCGCTGATCGAGCTGGAGCGCTCGTCGGCGGCGCTGCGCCGCGACCGCGAGCGCTTCCGCCACGCCGTGGAGCTGAACCGGCAGGTGCCGTGGCAGACGGACGCGCAGGGGCGCGTGATCGAGGTCGGCGAGGGCTGGCCGACGCTGTTCGGGCAGTCGTGCGCGGACGCGCTGAACGGCGGCTGGCGCAAGGCGATCCACCCGGACGACCAGGCGTGGGTGGTCGACGCCTGGCAGCGCGCCGTGGCGGAGGAGGAGGCGTTCGACGTCGAGTGCCGCTACCTCATGGCGAACGGCGGGTTCCGCTGGTTCAGGGCGCTCGGGGCGCTGAGCCGCGATGCGATCGGCGTGCCGGCGGGCTGGTTCGGCACCGTGGAGGACATCCACGACCGCAAGCTCGCCGAGCGGGCGCTGCGCGAGAGCGAGGAGCACCACCGCTATTCCGTCGAGGTCAGCCCGCAGATCCCGTGGACCGCGGACCCGGGCGGGCAGCTGGAGGAGGTCAGCCCCAAGCTGAGCCTGCTGACCGGGCTGGACGAGGCGGCGATCCTGCGCGACGGCTGGGCGCAGTTCACCCATCCGGAGGACCAGCCCGGGGTGTGGCACCGCTGGGCGCGCTCGGCCGAGACCGGCGAGCCGTACGACGTCGAGTACCGCATCCGCGTGGCCGACGGCTCGTACTGCTGGTTCCACGTGCGCGCCTTCGCGCGGCGCACGGGGGACGGGCGCATCATGCGCTGGTACGGCACCGCGGAGGACATCACCGGGCGCCGGGCCGACCAGGCGCGCATCAGCCACATGGCGCTGCACGACGGGCTCACCGGGCTCGCCAACCGCGCGATGTTCCAGGAGCGGATGCAGCAGGAGCTGGCGCGGGTGGGGCGCGGCGCGCAGCTCGCGGTGCTGTGCGTGGACCTCGACGACTTCAAGGCGATCAACGACAGGCACGGCCACGCCGAGGGCGACCGGCTGCTGCGCCAGGTGGCCGAGCGGCTCGGCGCCTGCCTGCGCGAGACCGACGTGGTGGCGCGCTTCGGCTCCGACGAGTTCGTGGTGATCCAGACCGCGCTCGACCAGCCCGAGAACGCGGCGGCGCTGGCGCGGCGCATCATCGAGGTGGTGGGCAGGCCCTACGAGCTGGGCGGGCGGGCGGTCGCGGTGGGCGCCACCGTCGGCGTGAGCGTGGCGCCGCAGGACGGCAGCAGCGCGGAGCGGCTGTTCCAGAGCGCGGACATGGCGCTGTCGCGGGCCAAGGCGGAGGGGCGCGGCGGGTTCCGCTTCTTCGAGCAGGGCATGCACGAGCAGCAGCAGGCGCGCGGCGAGATGCTGGCCGAGCTGCGCCACGCGGTGTCGCGCGGCGAGATGGCCGTGCACTTCCAGCCGCTCGTCGACGTGGGCTCCGGGCGCATCGCGAGCTTCGAGGCGCTGCTGCGCTGGGAGCATCCGGTGCTGGGCGCGGTGTCGCCCACCCTGTTCGTGCCGCTCGCCGAGGAGACCGGGCTGATCCGCGCGATCGGCGAGTGGGTGGCGCGCGAGGCGTGCCGCGCGGCGGCGACCTGGCCGGACGGGATCGGCGTCGCGGTGAACCTGTCGCCGGTGCAGCTGCGCGACGCCGAGCTGCCGCAGCGCCTGGCCGCGATCGCGCGCGAGGCGGGGCTGGCGCCGGCGCGGCTGGAGCTCGAGGTCACGGAGTCGATGATGCTCGACGACCGCGAGGGCGCGTCGCGGATGCTCGAGGCGTTCCACGCGCTGGGCATGAGCATCGCCATGGACGACTTCGGCACGGGCTACTCGTCGCTGCGCTACCTGCACACCTTCCGCTTCGACAAGCTCAAGATCGACCAGAGCTTCGTCGGGCGGCTGACGGACTCCGAGGAGTCGCGCGCCATCGTGCGCGCCGTGCTGAGCCTGAGCCGCGACCTCGGGCTGCGCACGGTCGCCGAGGGCGTCGAGACGGCGGCGCAGCTCGAGCAGCTCCGCGCCTACGGCTGCGACCTGGTGCAGGGGTTCCTGTTCAGCAGGGCCGTGCCGGGCAGCGAGGTCGCGGGGCTGATCCGCGCCTTCGGGCACGACGCGGGCGAGGACGGGGCGCAGGGGCGGCAGTTCGAGGAGGCGTAGCAAAGCCTTCTTTTTCTGGAGAAAAAGAAGCAGAAAGACTCTGCCCCATGGCACCGGAGCCGCGTGGCGGGCACCGGCCCCATGGGCAAGGTTCTTTGGTTCTTTCTTTCAAGAAAGAACTGCTTGCTGACTGGCTGCGCTTTGGCGCCCGCGCCTGGGGTTTGCTAGGCAGGGGGCATGACAGCCGCACGCGGCGCCGAGGGCGCCTCCCCCACCATGGCGCAGTGGTTCCAGCTCAAGGCGGAGCAGCCGGACGCGCTGCTGTTCTTCCGCATGGGCGACTTCTTCGAGCTGTTCTTCGAGGACGCGCGGCAGGCGGCGGGCGCGCTCGACATCGCGCTCACCGCGCGCGGCGAGCACGCGGGCGCGCCGGTGGCGATGTGCGGCGTGCCGGTGTCGACGTCGGAGGTCTACCTGGCGCGGCTGATCCGCAAGGGGTTCCGCGTCGCGGTGGCCGAGCAGATGGAGCAGGCGTCGGCGCGCTCGGGGCGGGGGCCGCTGCGGCGCGCGATCGTGCGGCTGGTGACGCCGGGCACGCTCACCGAGGACGCGCTGCTCGACGCGGGGCGGCCGAACCTGCTGCTGGCGCTGGCGGCGGGCGGGGCGGGGCTCGGGGCGGCGTGGCTCGACGTGTCGACGGGGCTGTTCGAGACGCAGGCGGTGGCGGCGGGGGGGCTCGCGGGGCTGCTCGGGCGGGTGGAGGCGTCGGAGATCCTGGCGCCGGCGGGGGTCGGGCTGGGCGAGTGGGAGGCGCGGCGGGCGCCGGGGCGCGAGCCTGTGGCGGCGGGCGCGGCGCGGGCGCGGCTGGCCGAGGCGTTCGGGGCGAGGAGCCTGGACGCGTTCGGGTCGTTCTCGGACGCCGAGGCGGTGGCGGCGACCCTGGCGCTCGACTACGTGCGCGCGACGCAGGCGGGGGTGCTGCCGCGGCTGTCGCCGCCGGTGGCGCTGGGCGAGGCGCGTCTGCTGGCGATGGATGCGGCGACGCGGGCGAGCCTGGAGATCCTGCGGCCGCGCGAGGGGGACGGGCCGTCGCTGCTGTCGGCGGTGGGGCGCACGCTGAGCGCGCCGGGGGCGCGGCTGCTGGCGCAGCGTCTGTCGGCGCCGCTCACGGATCCTGGCGAGATCGCGCGGCGGCAGGACGCGTGGGCGTGGCTGGGCGCGCATCCGGCGGCGCTGGCGGGGGTGCGGGGCGCGCTGCGCGGGGCGCCGGACATGGCGCGGGCGCTGGGGCGGCTGTCGGTGGGGCGCGGCGGGGCGCGCGACCTGGCGGCGGTGCGCGACGGGCTGGGGGCGGCGGCGGCGGCGCAAGGGGCGCTGGCGGGGGCGGGCGCGGCGGGCGGGGCGGCGGACGAGGCGCGCGGTGGCGGCGGGGGTGACCTGTGGCTGGAGGATGGCGCGGCGGCCGCGGCGGTGCTGGCGGAGGCGGGGCGGGCGCTGGCGGGCGGCGGCGGGGCGGCGGGGGACGGGACCGCGGGGCTGGACGGGTTGCGGGCGCTGCTGGGGCGCGCGCTCGTGGAGCAGCCGCCGGTGCGCGACGACGGCGGAGCGGTGGCGGCGGGGTTCGACGGCGAGCTGGACGGGGAGCGGGCGCTGCGCGACGACAGCCGGCGGGTGATCGCGACGCTGCAGCTCGACTACGCCCAGCGCTACGGGGTGGCGAGCCTGCGCATCCGCCACCACGCCCAGCTCGGCTACGTGGTCGAGGCGCCGGCGGTCGCGGTGGAGGCGCTGCGCGCGCACCCCGACCTGACGCTGCGCCAGGCGATGGCGAACGGGGCGCGATTCTCCTCGGTGGAGCTGGGCGAGCTGGACCGCAGGATCACCGAGGCGGGGGAGCGGGCGGGCGCGCGGGAGCGGGCGGTGCTGGCGCGGCTGGTCGCCGACGTGCTGGCGCAGGGCGGGGCGGTGGCGGGGGCGGCGGCGGCGCTGGCGGAGCTGGACGTGGCGCAGTCGGCTGCGCGGCTGGCCGAGGGCGGGCGGTGGTGCCGGCCGGTCGTGGGCGCGGATGTCGCGTTCCGCATCGAGGCGGGGCGGCATCCGGTCGTGGAGGCGGCGATGGCGGGGGGCGCGGCGGCGCGGGGCGGCGGCGGGGCGGCGGCGGCGGGGGTGGCGGAAGGCGGCGGGGGGGCGGACCGGGCGGAGGCGGGGGTGTTCCAGCCCAACGACTGCGACCTGTCGCCCGAGCGGCGCGTGCTGCTGCTCACCGGGCCGAACATGGCGGGCAAGTCGACGTTCCTGCGGCAGAACGCGCTGATCGTGATCCTGGCGCAGGCGGGGCTGCCGGTGCCGGCCGCGTCGGCGCGGATCGGGGTCGTGGACCGGCTGTTCAGCCGGGTGGGGGCGTCGGACGACCTGGCGCGGGGGCGCTCGACCTTCATGGTGGAGATGACGGAGACGGCGGCGATCCTGCACCAGGCGGGGCCGCGCTCGCTGGTCGTGGTCGACGAGATCGGGCGGGGCACGGCGACGCTGGACGGGCTGGCGATCGCGTGGGCGGTGCTCGAGGCGCTGCACGAGCGCTGCTGCTGCCGCACGGTGTTCGCCACGCACTTCCACGAGCTGGCGCAGCTCGGCGGGGGCAGCGGGCCGGTGGCGGTGGGGGGCGTGGCGGGCGGGCGGCTCGCGCGGATGCGGCCGCACACCATGCGGGTGCAGGAGTGGCGCGGCGGCGTGGTGTTCCTCCACGAGGTGGCAGAGGGGGCGGCGGGGCGGAGCTGGGGGGTGCACGTGGCACGGCTGGCGGGCGTGCCGGCGGCGGTGGTGCGGCGCGCGGGGATGCTGCTCGCGCGGCTGGAGGCGGGCGAGCGGCCGCGCGAGGACCTGCCGCTGTTCGCGGGGCTGGACGCGGGGGCGCGCGCGGGGGCGGACGGCGGGGAGGCGGCGGACGCGGGGGTGGCGGGGGCGGTTCTGGCGGCGTTGTCGGGGATCGACGCGGACGCGCTGTCGCCGCGCGAGGCGCTGGACGCGCTCTACCGGCTCAAGGCGCTGGGGCGGGCCGAGGCCTGAGCGGGCGCCTCGCGGGGTGGTGCGGCGGGGCCGCGGCGGAGTTGCGCGGGGGGCGATAACATCCCTGTCACGGCGGGCGAAGCGGCGTTACTCTGCCGGGGATGGTCGCACAGGATCGGGTTCCCGGGATGCATGCCGCGTCGGCGCTGACGGCGGCGATGGCCACGCTGGCGGCGGGGCAGGACGGCACGCCGCCGCGCGACGCGACGCTGGCGCTGTTCCGCCGCCACCTGGCCCGCGAACAGCAGCAGGTTCGCGAGGGCTTCGAGGCCTACCGGGTCAGCGGGCTGGAGGCGGCGCGGCTGCTGTCCGGCCACGCCGACGCGCTGATCGTGGCGCTGCACGGCCATGCCGCGGCGCTGCAGGGCGCGGGGGATGGCGCGGCGCCGGGCGGGGCGGCGCCGGGCGCCGGCGGGGCGGCGGACTCGCTGGCGATCGTGGCGACCGGGGGCTACGGGCGCGGCGTGCTGGCGCCGTTCAGCGACATCGACCTGCTGTTCCTCACGCCCGACGAGCCCTCGCCGCGCCTGCTCGGGCGGGTCGAGTACATGCTGTACTTCCTGTGGGACCTCGGGCTGAAGGTCGGGCATGCCACGCGCTCGGTCGTGCAGTGCTTGGAGCAGGCGTCGCACGACGTCACGGTGACCACGACGCTGCTCGACGCGCGGCTGGTGGACGGCGACGCGGCGCTGTTCGACGAGTTCCACGCGCGCTTCGCCGAGAGCAACCTGCACAACGCCGGCGCCTTCCTGGCCGCCAAGCAGGCGGAGCGGGCGCAGCGCCACCGTCGCTTCGGCGAGAGCGCCTATCTCGTGGAGCCCAATATCAAGGAGGGGCGCGGCGGCCTGCGCGACCTGCAGACGCTGTACTGGATGATGCGCTACGTGCTCGGGCCGGTGTTCGAGCGGCTCGACCATCCGGAGTCCGTGGCGTGCGGGCTGCTCAACGTGCGCGAGGTGGCGCAGGCCC
>JBPBQX010000349.1:0-7465 GCA_050955025.1 Janthinobacterium lividum | reverse complement strand
CAGAGGCAGCGCCTCTGGCCTTGCTTCCTTCATGACCGCCGGCGACCTGCTGCTGCAGCAGGTGATCAACGGCCTGAGCCTGGGCGCGATGTACGCCCTGCTCGCGCTGGGCTTCACCCTGGTCTACGGCATCCTCGAGCTGATCAACTTCGCGCACTTCAACGTCTTCATGATCGGCTCCTTCATCGGCCTGTGGACGCTGCAGGCGTTCGGCCTATCCGGCCAGGACGTGCTGATGACCGGCCTGCCGCTCGCCGGCGTGCTGCTCGCGGCGCTCGCCACGAGCATGCTCGGCGCCGGCGCGCTGGGCGTGCTGGTCGAGCGCGTGTGCCTGCGCCCGCTGCGCGGCGTGCGGGGGCCGGCGGCGATGATCAC
Organism: Janthinobacterium lividum; assembly: GCA_050955025.1. GTDB lineage: Bacteria > Pseudomonadota > Alphaproteobacteria > Acetobacterales > Acetobacteraceae > CAXSEF01. The sequence continues at coordinate 7,090 of JBPBQX010000349.1, read as the reverse complement.
CACGATCGGCGTCTCCTACATCCTGTTCAACCTGGTGCTCCTGTTCGTCGGCGCCGACGCCAAGAACTACCCCAACCCCCTGCCGCCCATGAACTTCGCGGTCGGCGGTGCCGTGCTGCGCCTGCGCGAGATCCTGATCTGGATCGTCTCGCTGGTGCTGATGGGCGCGCTGTGGCTCTTCGTGCAGCGCTCCCGCCTGGGCCGCGCCATGCGCGCCACCGCGCAGGACCCCGAGGCCGCGCGCATGATGGGCGTCGAGGTCGACCAGGTCGTGATCGCGGCGTTCTTCCTGGGCTCCGCGCTGGCGGGGGCGGCGGGGCTGGTGTTCGGCCTCTACTACAACTTCACCGGCTTCCTGATCGGCTACACCGCGGGGCTGCGCGCCTTCACCGCGGCCGTGCTCGGCGGCATCGGCAACGTGCCCGGCGCCATGCTCGGCGGCATCATCATCGGCCTGGTCGAGACGCTGAGCGGGCAGTACCTCGCCACCGCCTGGGCCGACGTCGTGATCTTCTCCATCCTGGTGCTGGTGCTGGTGTTCCGCCCCGCCGGCCTGTTCGGGCGCATGGCGCCGAACCGCTCGTGAGCGGGCCGCCCGCCCCGGACGCGGCCCCGACCCTCGGCGACCCGCCCGCCCGGCCGCGCGCCGGCGCGCCCGCGCTGTTCCGCCCGTGGCTGGCCTCCACGCCCGGCCGCCGCGCGACCGTGGCGCTCCTCGCCCTGGCGGCGCTGGCGTTCCCCCTGCTGCACGGCAACGACGCCGACATCGACGCGGCCGCCAACGCCGGCTCCTACGCGGCGCTGGCGCTCGGGCTGAACATCGTGGTCGGCATGGCCGGGCTGCTCGACCTCGGCTACGCGGCATTCTTCGCCATCGGCGCCTACGCCTACGGCATCCTCTCGTCCTACCAGCTCGCCCCCGAGTGGACCGCGTTCTGGCAGCCCTTCGCCAGCCTTGGCCTCGTGGAGCACCTCGCCGGCGACGCGGGCACCGCCGGCAGCGTCCACTTCACCGTCTCGTTCTGGATCATGCTGCCGGCCTCGGCGGCGATCTCCGCGCTGTGCGGCATGGCGTTCGGCGCGCCCACGCTGCGGCTGCGCGGCGACTACCTGGCGATCGTCACCCTGGGCTTCGGCGAGATCGTGCCGATCGTGGTGCGCAACACGCCGTGGCTGACCAACGGCGCCGCGGGGCTGAACGGCATCGCGCCCCCGTCCCTGCTCGGCCGCAGCTTCGGCGTCGACGCCCTGCCCTACTACTACGTCATGCTCGCCCTGGTCGGCGTGCTGATCTTCGCCAGCCTGCGCCTGCGCGACAGCCGCGTGGGCCGCGCCTGGATGGCGATCCGCGAGGACGAGACCGCGGCTTCGGCGATGGGCGTGGACACGGTGCGCTTCAAGCTGCTGGCCTTCGCGATCGGCGCGGGGTTTGCCGGCGCCACCGGCACCTTCTTCGTCGCCAAGCTGCAGACCGCGACGCCGGAGATGTTCGGCTACCCCGTCTCCGTGATGGTCCTCGTCATGGTCGTGCTCGGCGGCATGGGCAGCGTCTGGGGCGTCGTGCTCGGCGCCGTGTCGCTCCAGCTCCTGCAGTCCTGGCTGCTGCCCGACATGACGGGCTGGCTGCACGACGCCGGCCGCGCGTTCGGCAACGCCGCGATGCAGCGCGTCGACCTGTCGCAGGCCACCGAGCTGATCTTCGGCGTCGTGCTCGTCGCGATGATGCTGTTCCGCCGCGACGGCCTGATCCCCGCGAGCCGCTCCGCCGCAGCCCTGACCTTCGCCCAGCAGCACGCCGACGTCTCGCGACCGGGCGCCGCCCAGGACGGCTTCGCCACCCTCGGCGGCTTCGGCGCCCCGCGCGACGCGGCCGCGGCCCCGCGCGCCCTGCTGGAGGTGCGCGGCCTGACCGTGCGCTTCGGCGGCCTGGTGGCGCTCGACGCCGTCGACCTGGTGGTGCCCGAGGGCGGCGTGGTCGCGGTGATCGGCCCCAACGGCTCGGGCAAGTCCACGCTGTTCAACGCGATCACCGGCCTCGTGCGCGCGCAGGGCGGCTCGATCCTGTTCGACGGCCAGGAGATCCGCGGCCTGCGCCCCGACCGCATCCTGCGCCGTGGCCTGGCCCGTACCTTCCAGAACATCCGCCTGTTCCCGACCCTCAGCGTGCTCGACAACGTCCTCGTCGGCACCCACGCCCGCCTGCGCGCCGGCCCCCTGCGCGCCGTCCTCCGCCTGCCCGCCACCCGCCGCGAGGAGTCCGACGCACGCGCCCGCGCCACCGGCATCGTCGCCTGCTTCGGCAACCGTCTGCTGCCCCGCCTCGGGCAGAGCGTCGGCGGGCTCTCCTACGCCAACCGCCGCCGCGTCGAGATCGCCCGCGCCCTGGCCTCCGGCCCCCGCCTGCTGCTGCTCGACGAGCCCACCGCCGGCATGAACCCCGCCGAGACCCTGGAGCTGGCCGAGCAGATCCGCGCCCTGCACCAGTCCGGCCTGACGGTCCTCGTCATCGAGCACAAGCTCGACGTCGTGGTCCGCCTCGCCGACACCGTGATCGTGCTCGACCACGGCGTGAAGCTCACCGAGGGCCCGCCCGCCGTGGTGCGGCGCGACGAGCGCGTGCTCAGCGCATACCTCGGGCGGGGGGCGCGCGAGGCCGTGCAGCAAGGAAGGCCAGAGGCTCTGCCTCTGGACTCCACTCAAGGCTCGCCTTGAGAATCCCTTTGGAAGGCAAGGGGGCTTCGCCTGTTCCTTGTCACGCCGGTCCAGGGGCGGCTCGCCCCTGGCGGGTCCGGGCAGCGCCCGGCCTTGCTTCTTTCCTCGTGGTTGCCTTGCCAGGGCCTCCGGCTTGTATATACACTGTAGACACACAGAGGCAGCGGGGAACACCGTGCAGGGCGTCGTGAAGAAGTGGGGCAACAGCGCCGCCGTGCGCATTCCGGCGGCCGTGCTGGAAGCCGCCCACGTGCGCCTGGACCAGCCCGTCGACGTGCGCGAGGAGGGCGGCCGCATCGTCATCGAGCCGCTCGCGCCGGCCCGCTACGACCTCGCGGCCCTGGTCGCCGGCATCACCGACGACAATCGCCACGACCCGGTCGACACCGGCGCGCCCGTCGGCCGCGAGTCCTGGTAGCCGCCCCGGCCTACGTCCCGGACGCCGGCGACATCGTCTGGCTCCAGTTCGACCCGCAGGCTGGCCACGAGCAGGCCGGGCACCGCCCCGCCCTCGTGCTCAGCCCTGCGAGCTACAACGGGCGCGCCGGGATGATCGTTTGCTGCCCGACCACGAACCGGATCAAGGGCTACCCGTTCGAGGTGGCGCTCGCCGGCACGCCGCCGAGCGTGGTGCTGGCCGACCAGGTGAAGAACCAGGACTGGCGCGCCCGCAAAGCCGTCCGCAAGGGCCGGGTCAGCGCCCGCGAGCTCGCCGAGGTGCGCGCCAAGCTGATCGCGCTGATCGCATGACCGGCGTTCACGGATCGGCCGGCCCTCTTTCCCAGGACACCCCATGACCCTGCTGGAGTTCCACGACGTCGACACCCACTACGGCGACCTGCACGTGCTGAAGTCCGTGAACTACAGCATCGAGGCCGGCGAGATCGTCTGCCTGCTCGGCGGCAACGCCTGCGGCAAGTCGACCACGATGAAGACGATCATGGGCACCGTGCGCGCCACCCGCGGCCAGGTGCTGCTCGACGGCGAGCCGATCGGGCACCTGTCCACGGCCGAGCGGGTGCGGCGCGGCATCGCGCCGGTGCTGGAGGCGCGCCGCCTGTTCCCGCGCATGAGCGTGCTGGAGAACCTCGAGATGGGCGCCTACGTGCGCAAGCGCGGTCCGGACGTGGCGCGCGACCTGGAGCGGGTGTTCGCGCTGTTCCCCCGCCTGCGCGAGCGCACCGGCCAGGTCGCCGGCACCATGTCGGGCGGCGAGCAGCAGATGGTGGCGCTGGGCCGCGCGCTGATGGCCCACCCCCGGCTGATCTGCATGGACGAGCCGTCGATGGGCCTGTCGCCGCTGTTCGTGGAGCAGACCTTCGACATCATCCAGCAGATCAACCGCCAGGGCACGACGATCTTCATGGTCGAGCAGAACGCGTCGATGGCGCTGTCCATCGCGCACCGCGCCTACGTGCTGCAGACGGGCCGCGTCGTGCTCAGCGGCACCGCGGCGGAGCTGCGCGCCAACCCGGTGATCCGCGAGGCCTACCTGGGCGAGATGCAGGTGGCCTGACGCGCCTTCCTTTCATGCGCCGGTCCAGGGGCGCCGCCCCTGGCGGATCCAGGGCAGCGCCCTGGCCTTCCTTTGCCTCAGGACGCCTCCTCCATGCCCCACGTCGTCGATCTGCACCGCTACCCGGTCAAGGGCTTGTCCCCCGAGCCGCTGCCCTTCCTGGACCTGACCCGCGACGGCGGCCTGGCGCACGACCGCGTCTACGCGCTCGCCCTGGGCACGACGGCGTTCGACGAGGCGCACCCGGCCCCGCTCGACAAGGGCTTCTTCCTGATGCTGCGCGCCAACGAGAGCCTGGCCAGCCTGCGCACGCGGCTCGACCCGGCGACCCACGTGCTCGACGTGTCGCGCGACGGGACCGAGCTACTGCGCGCCGACCTGTCCACGCCGGAGGGGCGCGAGGCGGCCGGCGCGTTCTTCACCGGGTTCGCGGGCGACGCGGCGCGGGGCGCGATCCGCGTCGTCTCCTCGCCGGGCCACAAGTTCACCGACGTGAGCAAGCTGTCGCCCGCGATGATGCGCGCCGTCTCGGTGGTCAACCTGGCCAGCGTGCGCGCCCTGTCCGCCGTCGTGGGCACCGAGCTGCACCCGCTGCGCTTCCGCGCCAACATCGCGCTCGACGGCGTGGCGCCCGGGGCGGAGCTGGACTGGGTCGGGCGCGAGGTCCGGATCGGCGCGCTCACCCTGCGCGGCGCCCGGCGCACCCGGCGCTGCGCCGCGATCGACGTCAACCCGGTCACCGCCGAGCGTGACACGGCGCTGCCGAAGGCGATCGTGCAGGCGTACGGGCACCCGGACCTGGGGGTCTACTTGGAGGTCATCGAGGACGGGCGGATCGCCGTGGGGGACACGGTGAGCGTGGCGTAGCAAGCATGGGCTCTGCCCAAACCCGCAAAGGGCCGGGAGGCCCTTTGATCCCTTGACTTAAGGAAAGCCATCCAAGGGGCTTCCCTTGGCGGAGTTTGAGGCGGAGCCTCAACCTTGCCTTACGCCCCGATGACGTTCCGCAGCGTGCCGATCTGCGCGATCGTGGTCTCCATGACATCGCCCGGCTTGAGGAACTCCGGCGGCGTGCGCGCGACGCCGATGCCGGACGGCGTGCCGGTGGCGATGATGTCGCCCGGCTCCAGCGTCATGCCGCGCGACAGCTCGGCGATGATGCGCGGGACCTTGAAGTACATCAGCCGGGTGTTGACCGACTGCTTGACCACGCCGTTGACGCGCGTCTCGAGGTCGAGGCTGTCGTAGTCGAGGTCGGCGGCGGGCACGATCCAGGGGCCCATCGGCCCGTGCCCGTCGAGGCTCTTGCCCTTGAACCACTGGCCGCCGTGGTCGTGCTGCATGTCGCGCGCGGTGGTGTCGTTGATCACGGTGTAGCCGAACACGTGGCCGAGCGCGTCGGCCTCGGCGATGTTGCGGCCGCGGCTTCCCACCACGACGGCCAGCTCGCCTTCCCAGTCGATCTGGGTGGACACGGCGGGGTCGTAGGGGATGGGGTCGTGCGGGCCGTTGAGCGTGTGCACGCCCTTGGTGAAGAACACGGGGTGCGCGGGCAGGTCGCGCTTGCCGTAGCGGCTGTTGCCCTCCTCGAAGTGCTCCAGGTAGTTCCAGCCCACGGCGTAGACGTTGCGGGCGAGCGGCGCGATCGGCGCCAGCAGCCGCAGCGTGCCCGGCTCCGGCGCGTCCGCGCCCGGCGACACGGCCAGGCGCCGCGCCTCGGCCAGCGCCGCGGGGCCGCCGGCGATCAGCGCGACCATGTCGGCGGGCCCGCCGCCGCCGGACGCGGCCCGCAGGTCGACCACCCGGCCCGACGCCCCGATCGCGCCCAGGCGCGGCGCGCCGTCCGGGCCCGCGAAGCTGAGCAGGCGCAGCGCCGGCGGGGCGGCCGCCCGTCCCGCCGCGTCGGCGGCGACGGCCGGCGGCGTCGCGCCCGCTGCCGTCTGCGCCACGGCGCCACGCGCCGCGAGCACGCCCGCCATCGCCGCGCCGATCCCGATCACGCGCCGTCTGCCCTCGTCCATCGACCCGCTTCCCCGAACGGCCGCCCGGTGAGCGGGCGCGCCGGCGCCGACACTGGCACCGCGCGCAACCGTGCGGAAGCCGGTCCCCGCCCCTGCGCAAAGCCTTTGGTAACGTTCGGTGACAGCCGGTGGCCCAGGTGCCAAGGTTGCTGCTATTTCACCCGCCGTCACAGGCATTCCGGCTACATGCTGCGCTGCAACGCGAGGTCCAGCCCGACGATGCCGAGCATCCGCCTCCCGATCCGTCGCCGTCCCGCGGTGCCTGCACCCGCATGAACGCGGTCGTCGTGGTCGCGCTGAAGCGGCCCTACACCTTCGTCGTGCTGTCGATCATGATCCTGCTGTTCGGCGGGCTCGCGGTGCTGCGCACGCCGACCGACGTGTTCCCCAACATCGGCATCCCCGTGGTCTCGGTGATCTGGACCTACACCGGCCTCACGCCCGAGGACATGTCGGGACGGGTCGTCTACTACTACGAGCGCTCGCTGACGGCGACGGTGGACAACATCGAGCACATGGAGAGCACGTCGCTCTACGGCCGCGGCATCGTGAAGATCTTCTTCCAGCCCGGCACCGACGTCGCGACCGCCCAGGCGCAGATCACCGCCGCCTCGCAGACCGTGCTCAAGCAGATGCCCGCGGGCATCACCCCGCCGCAGGTGCTCGTCTACAACGCGTCCTCGGTGCCGGTGCTGTCGCTGCAGATCGCGGGCGCGGGGATGACCGGCTCGCAGCTGTTCGACATCGCCACGAACCTGATCCGCCCGCAGCTCGTCTCGGTGAAGGGCGCCGCGATCCCGTTCCCCTACGGCGGCAACACCTCCAACGTCGAGGTCGACCT
>JBPBQX010000348.1:0-8189 GCA_050955025.1 Janthinobacterium lividum | reverse complement strand
AGCGCGCGAGCACGGTCGCGAACACGCCGGCGATGCCGATCGAGTAGACCTGGTCGTTGGTCAGGCCGAGGTCGCCCTTGATGACGGGCATCAGCGGCGCGGTGGCGAACCACGCGAAGAAGCAGACAAAGAAGGCGATCCACGTCAGGTGGAACGCCCGCATCTGCGGGGTCCGCAGATTGAACAGCTCGATGCGTGTGGCTTTGGCGGTGGCCATTCGGAACTCCTGCGGGTGGGGCGAGAATGTCGGTGGCGCAGGCGGCGTCGCGGCAGGCCGCGGCGCCAGCCTGCTCAGGCGGCGGGGGCGGACCCCGTCGGGTGGGCTGCGAACCGGGCGGGGGGATGCCCGGGTCTTGTCGCGTCGCGCGGGCTTGCCATGCCGTGATCCCGGGTGCTGTCTCGTGGAATGCCGGACCGCACGCCTCCTGCCCCGTCGGCCCGTGACCGAGATGCAGGGGCGGACCGCGCGGCCTGTCCTTCACGCGATCGTCAGCAAGCGGCGTGCCAGCGGGATGCGCGGTTTCCCGGCGCGTTTCCCGGCGCGCATCCCGCTACCGCAGGCCTTCGCGCGCCCGTGCACGCCGCCGCGGCGCTGGCGCTGCTGGCAGCCGCGCTCGCGCCCTCGCCCGCCGCGTCGCGCGGCGACGGCGTCGGCTGGATCGAGGCGCGCCAGCTCGTGGAGCTGTTCGGTGAGTCCTGCCTGCGCTTCGCCCCGCCGTCCGGGCTGCGCGGCTGGATGCAGGGACAGGGCTACCGGCGCATGCCCGCGCCGCAGGAGCAGGCGCTGCTGCGCGGCCCCGGGCAGGCCTACGACGCCAGCACGCGCACCGGCCACCTGGCCCTGCTGTCGCGCGACGACGGCTGGTGCATCGCGGTGGCCGACAGCGTGGACCCTGCCCGCCTCGCTCCGCTGCTGGAGCAGCGGTTGCGCATGGCGGGCGTGTCGTTCCAGACCGTGGGCGACGACGCGCCTCCCGACCACCGCTACGGCGTCCAGCACGGCAGCCGGCAGTCGCTGCTCGTGCTCCAGGTCGCCAGGGTTGACGACCGGCTGCAGGCGTCCCTCCTTCTGGCTCCGATGGAGTGAGGCCGCGCCAGCCCGATCCCGCCGGCGGGCGGCGCTCCGGGGTCCTGCGGCTCCGATGGGAATGAGGATGTGGCCATGACCCGACACCGTTTCGCCGGCGCCACGCTGGCCGCCATCCTGCTGCTGCCGGGCCTCGCGCTGGCCCAGGCGCCGGCCGCGCGGCCCGGCGCCGACAGCGCCTTCATGGCCCCGCCCGACGAGGCGCCGCCCCCCGGCGCCGCGCCCAATGCCGCACCGGGGGCCGCACCGGGGGCCCCACCGGGAGCCGCGCCCGGCGCCCCCACGGACCCCGCGAGCCGCCAGCAGGCGATGCAGGCCGGCGCAGACCAGGTGGTCGGCCTGTTCGTGGCGACGTGCCTGCGCTACCCGGGCGACGTCGCCGGCCTGCGCGGCTGGGTCACCGGGCAGGGCGCGCCCGCGATGCCGCGCCAGGCGTCCGACGCCTTCCTCGCCGGCCGCCCCGGCCAGGTGTTCGACGTCAGCTACCAGAGCACGCGCCTCGCCCTGATCTCGCTCGAGGACGGCGGTTGCGAGGCCGTCGCCGAGTTCGCCGACCCGCAGCTCGTGGTGTCCTACGTCGCCGAGGCGCTGCGCCAGGCCGCGGTCCCCGTCACGCCCAAGGGCGACTTCAGCGACAGGCAGCACCCCGGCGTGAGCCAGCGCGTCTGGGAGGCCACGCTGGCCGGGCGGCAGTGGGTGCTCAACGCCGTGACCGCCGCGCAGCCGCCGCAGGCCTCCCTCGGGCTGCACCCGTTCGTCGCGGCGCAGGCGCCCCGTGCGCCGCGCTGAAGGCAGCAGGCAAGGCCGGGCTCCCCCTCCGCCGGCCCTTCCAACGACCCAAGCGGGTCGTCGGAACCTTTGGCCAGCTCCGCCCGGACCCGCCAAGGACCGGGGGTCCTTGGATCCCCATCCCTTCAGTGAGCCGGTCCAGGGCGGCTCGCCCTGGCGGAGTCCAGAGGCAGCGCCTCTGGCCTTGCTTCCTTCCTGATGGCCCGCGCCGCGCTGCGCTTCGTGTGCCAGAGCTGCGGCGCCGTGACCCCCAAGTGGGCCGGCCGCTGCGAGTCCTGCGGCGAGTGGAACACGGTGGTCGAGGAGCCGGTCGAGGCCCGCGCGCCCGGCCCCGGCCTCGGCACGCCCGCGGCCGCCACCTCCCCCGGCAAGCGCCGGCGCATCGAGTTCGTGGGCCTGGCCGGCGAGGCCGCGCCTCCCGCGCGCCTGTGCACCGGCATCGCGGAGCTGGACCGCGTGCTGGGCGGCGGGCTGGTGGCGGCGTCGGCGATCCTGGTGGGCGGCGACCCGGGCATCGGCAAGTCCACGCTGCTGCTGCAGGCCGCCGCCAGCCTGTCGCGGGGCGGCCCGCGCGTGCTCTACATCACCGGCGAGGAGTCCGTGGACCAGGTGCGGATGCGCGCCGCGCGCCTCGGCCTCGCCGACGCGCCGATGCAGCTCGCGGCCGCGACCTCCGTGCGCGAGATCGCCGCCTCGCTGGAGGCCGAGCGCGACCTGGCGCTCGTGGTGATCGACTCGATCCAGACGATGTGGGTCGACAGCATCGAGAGCGCGCCCGGCACCGTGACCCAGGTGCGCTCGGCCGGCTTCGAGCTGATCCGCCTGGCCAAGACGCGCGGGTTCAGCCTGGTGCTCGTGGGCCACGTCACGAAGGAGGGCTCGCTCGCCGGCCCGCGCGTGCTGGAGCACATGGTCGACGCGGTGCTGCACTTCGAGGGCGACCGCGGCCACCAGTTCCGCATCCTGCGCGGGGCGAAGAACCGCTTCGGCGCCACCGACGAGATCGGCGTGTTCGCCATGACCGAGCACGGCCTGAGCGAGGTCGCCAACCCCTCCGCGCTGTTCCTGGCCGAGCGGCGCGGCAACATCGCGGGCTCGGCGGTGTTCGCGGGCCTCGAGGGCACCCGCCCGATCCTCGTCGAGATCCAGGCGCTGCTGGCGCCGGCCAACGGCGGCTCGCCGCGCCGCAGCGTCGTCGGCTGGGACAGCAACCGGCTGGCGATGCTGATCGCGGTGCTCGACACGCGCTGCGGCCTCAAGGTCGGGGCGGGCGACGTCTACCTCAACATCGCCGGCGGCCTGCGCGTCGCCGAGCCCGGCGCGGACCTCGCGGTGGCGGCGGCGCTGGCGTCGGCCGCCACGGAGACGCCGACGCGCGCGGACGCCGTCTACTTCGGCGAGGTCGGCCTGTCCGGCGAGGTCCGCCAGGTCGCGCAGGCGGACGCGCGGCTCAAGGAGGCGGCCAAGCTCGGCTTCTCCGCGGCCGTGATGCCGCGCAGGCCGGCGCGCGGGCGCGGCACGGCGGCGCCCGAGGGCATCCGGCTCGACGAGGTCGGGCACCTGTCGGACCTCGTCGCGGCGTTCACGGGCAAGGGCGGCTGAAGGCAGGCAAGGCCGGGCTCTGCCCGGACCCGCCAGAGGCGAGCCGCCCCTGGACCGGCACTCCTAGAGTCCGCCGGAACAGGAGAGCGCGCGGAAGATCCGATCCAGCCCGGACGCTGCAGGCTCGGTCTCCCGAAGCAGTCTTGCCCATTTCTTGGCAAATTCACTCGCCCTGTGCATCATCGTTGCGATTACGAGGGGACGACAGGAATGATTTCTTGCGCCGTCATAGGACAGTCGAATTCAGTTATGACTGAAGGATACGCCTCCCATCTGAAGGGCGAAAAAGACATCGACCTAGTCAAAAGATCAGCCATCGGTGCAAGCTCTGCAATTTTGTCCGCATTGTTTGTCTACCCCGGAAGCCATTCCGGAATAGGCTATTGCATAGTAGACCTTGCTGTCTTTGATCATCATATCGCGTCGAGATCGGACGGCGAATACAGTGGCTACGAGATCATCAAGATCCTTCAATACATAACGCATACATTGAGTCGGGATGGCTGCACGCCTGTCTTTCTCGTACTTTCGCCTTTATGGGCCGGCACGAAGAAACACACGTGGATCGGGGAACTGCATCTGCGGTTCGCAAAAGCAAACGGCCTGCCCTATTTTGATTTCATCAAATACTTTAATATTAATACTGGCATATACTCGTCGGACTTATCTAACGTTTATGTGGACTCGGACCATCCCAACAGCGCTATACAAAAAGATATCGCGAGAATACTTGCTGAATTTATAAGGCGGGACAAGGAATCTAAAAACAACATGGTGCAGGTTAAGTCCGGCATGCCTATGTTCAGGGAGGTATACCCGGAAACCGCTTCAAGCAACGCCGAAACGATCACGCGTCAGACTACACTGATCGCCAGAAAGTTCTGGAAAATTCGCGACAACGACACCCTGACATATCGCGTGCTGGACAACAGCTTCCTTCGCGCTGTCGTGTTGAACAGTGCGCATTCCTTTGGAAACATACTTTTCCTCGGCGACGGAAAAATCGTGAAGGACTTTTCGGGCAAGCCCTTGGCCACGGATGATCGACTTGTCCTGCAAGTGGTTCCCGTCTTCGGAGACCTTTCCGGGCAGCAGAACGCCATCGAGGTGTCCTTGACGCACGACGCTCCGACCGAGCAGAGAATATCGGCCTCGTCCGTCGATCTGGCTCAGCCACATGTCCTGGAAGTGTCCTCCCTCGTCATGGAGGAGCCTTCCGACTTCGTGCACTACAGTGCTCCCGTCTACAGCATACCGGACGGCGACATCGCCAGTGTCGCACGTCGCGCCTGACGTTTCGCGATCGGGGAACAGGACGTGCCGTGGACGGCATCCCCGACGACTCCGTGAAACCGCCAGCAGCCATAACGCAGCCTTTCCGGCGCGCGAACAGGCCGCCCGGCGGGCCGCAGGCCCATGACAGCCCCGGGCGGTCTCCAGGGGTACGCCTCCATGTCCGGGCTGCACGCCCGGCACGACTCCTGCTAGACAGGCCTCCAAAGCACGCGGGCGAGGGTGAATGGACCAGGATTTCGCGACCGACGACACGCTCCCCCGCGCCGCCGAGCCGTCGCGCGACCTGCGCCGCGTCGCCTCGCACCCCGACCACTGGTACCCCGTCGCCTGGTCGCGCGAGCTGAAGGCCGGTGCCGTGCTGGCCACCCGCTTCGCCGGAGACCCGATCGTCCTCGCCCGACCCAAGGACGGCGGCCCGGTGTTCGCGCTGGAGGACCGCTGCGCCCACCGCCAGGTGCCGCTCAGCCAGGGCCTGCTGGAGGGCGACACGATCCGCTGCGGCTACCACGGCTGGGCGTACGGCTGCCACGGCCGCTGCGTGGACGTGCCCTACCTCGGCAAGGACAAGCTGCCCAACGGCGTGCGCTCCTACCCGGTGCACGAGTCCGACGGCCTGATCCTGGTGTTCCCGGGCGACCCCGCGAAGGTCGCGAGCGTGCCGCCGCCGCAGCTCGGCCGGGCCGCGAACCCCAAGTACAAGACGCGCCGCTTCGGCCGCCCCGTCGCGTGCCACTACAGCTTCATGCACGAGAACCTGATGGACATGAACCACCAGTTCCTGCACCGCAAGCAGATGGGCCAGATGGTGCCGCGCTTCCGCGGCCGCAGGCAGGGCGAGGACTGGGTCGAGGCGAAGTACACCTTCGCCCGCACCGGCGGCAAGCAGCCCCTCGGCGAGGCCGCGATCTTCGGCCAGCGCCGCGGCCTGACGCACGACTCCGCCGACAACGACATGATGACCATCCGCACCGAGTACCCGTACCAGACGCTGCGCATCGTCACCAACGACGCGGAGAACCCGGTGATGGACCTGTGGATCGCCTACACGCCGCAGGACGCGCAGCAGAGGACGAACCGCGTGTTCGGCCTGCTCTCGATCCAGCGGCCGAAGATCCCCGGCCTGCTGGACGCCGCCTGGCCGCTGCTGGTGATCTTCACCGAGCGCATCTTCCGCGAGGACCGCGAGATCGTGGAGCAGGAGCAGGCCGCGCACGACGCGCAGGGGGCCGACTGGAACCAGGAGGTCTTCCCAGTGATCCGCGACCTCCGCCGGCTGCTCGCCGAGCGCGGCGCCGACACCATCGGGGCCTAGCGACGCCCCGGGGAGAACCCGCCTCTTCCGGAGGCCGGTCCAGGGCCGGCTCGCCCCTGGCGGGTCCGGGCAGCGCCCGGCCTTCGTTCGCGCGACTCAGACCTGTCACACGACCCCTTGGCTTCGCAGGTGCGGTAGCCGATATAGCGGCCTTCCCGCACCGAGGCCCTGCCGCCGATGAACCTGGTGGACGTCGTCGTCCTCGCCATCCTGGCGCTGTCCGCGCTGGCCGGACTGTCGCGCGGCCTGGTGCGCGAGGTGCTGGGCGTGGCGGCGTGGACCGGCGCCGGCTACGCCGCGTTCCGCTACGGCCCGGACCTGCTGCCGGCGGCCCACGGCTACATCAGCGACTCCTCGTTCGCGCAGGCCGCCACCTACATCGTGACCTTCGTGGCCGCCCTGACGGTGCTCTCCATCGCGGCGTCGATCCTCGGCCGCATGGCGCGCGCGCCGGGGCTGGGCGGACTCGACCGCTCGCTGGGCCTGGTGTTCGGGCTGGCGCGCGGCGCCCTGATCGTGGTCGCGGCCTACGTCGTGGGCGGCCTGGTGATGCCCGCGGACTCCTGGCCGCTGAAGGTCCGCGAGGCGCGCAGCCTCCCCTTCGTCCACGAGACCGCGTCCTGGGCCATGGGCTTCCTGCCCGCAGCCGACCGCCCGGCGCTGGCCGCCCCGCCGTCGCCGCGCCAGGCCACCGCGGCCGAGCTGATGCGCGCGCCGGCCTCCGGGCGCGCGACCGGCCCCGCCCCGGTGCGCGAGTGAGCGCCGCCCTGCCCCCGCCCGTCGCGTGTCTCCGCGTGCCCTGCGGCACCGGCCCGCGGACGCCCCGCCTCGACGTGCCCCGCCTCGACATGCCTCCCGCGCGCGATGCCCTTCGCGCCCGTGCCCCGCTGCCCCGCGACTGAGCCTGCGCGCGCCGCCCACGCGCCCGACCTCGGAGACCCGCCATGACGCTCCCCGCCCCCGCCCCGCACGCCGCCCCTGCCCCGCCCGACGCCGGCGCGGCGCGCGGGGGCCGCCTGGCTGCGGCCGGCGCGCAGCTCGCCCGCGACGCGGCGGCCCCGGGGGGCGACGACGACAGCCTGCACGAGGAATGCGGCGTGTTCGGCGTCTGGGGCGCCACCGACGCCTCGGCGCTCACCGCCCTCGGCCTGCACGCCCTGCAGCACCGCGGGCAGGAGGCCACCGGCATCGTCTCCTTCGACGGCGAGCGCTTCCACAACCACCGCGGCCTCGGCCTGGTCGGCGACAACTTCTCCGACGCCCGCGTGATCGCGTCCCTGCCCGGCCGCTCCGCCGTCGGCCACAACCGCTACGCCACGACCGGCGACACCATCCTGCGCAACGTGCAGCCGCTCTACGCCGACTTCGAGTTCGGCGGCTTCGCGGTCAGCCACAACGGCAACCTCACCAACGCCGGCATCCTGCGCCGCGCGCTCGTGCGCCGCGGCTGCCTGTTCCAGTCCACCACGGACAGCGAGGTGTTCGTCCACCTCATCGCCATCAGCCTGTACTCCACCGTCGTCGACCGCCTGATCGACGCGCTCAAGCAGGTCGTGGGCGCCTACTCCCTTGTCGCCCTGTCCAACCAGGCGCTGATCGGCGTGCGCGACCCGCTCGGCGTGCGCCCGCTGATCCTCGGCCGCCTCCCCGCGGCCGACAGCGTGGGCGGCCGCGCCGGCTGGGTGCTGGCCAGCGAGACCTGCGCGCTCGACATCGTCGGCGCCGAGTTCGTCCGCGACGTCGAGCCCGGCGAGATCGTGGTGATCGACGACAGCGGCCTGCGCTCGCTCCGGCCGCTCACCGCCGCCTCCTCGCGCTTCTGCATCTTCGAGTACGTCTACTTCGCCCGCCCCGACTCGGTGATGGAGGGCACGCCCGTCTACAACTCGCGCAAGATGATCGGCGCCGAACTGGCCCGCGAGAGCGGCGTCGAGGCCGACGTCGTGGTCCCCGTGCCCGACTCCGGCGTCCCCTCGGCCATGGGCTTCGCCGCCGAGAGCGGCATCCCCTTCGAGCTGGGCATCATCCGCAACCACTACGTCGGCCGCACCTTCATCGAGCCCACCGACCAGATCCGCAACCTCGGCGTGAAGCTCAAGCACT
>JBPBQX010000347.1:0-8773 GCA_050955025.1 Janthinobacterium lividum | reverse complement strand
TCCAGATCGAGCAGAACGTCATGTTCCTGATCCTGACGCTGATCATCCTGGTCGCCGCCTTCAACGTGGTCAGCTCGCTGATCATGATGGTCAAGGACAAGACCCGCGACATCGCCGTCCTGCGCACGCTGGGCGCCGGCCGCGGCGCCATCATGCGCATCTTCCTGATGTGCGGCGCCTCGGTCGGCGTCACCGGCACCTCGATCGGCACCGCGCTCGGCGTGGTGTTCTGCGCCTACATCGAGCGCATCCGCCAGGTGCTCCAGTCCATCACCGGCACCGACCTGTTCAACCCCGAGGTCTACTACCTCGAGCACCTGCCCGCGAAGCTCGACTGGCGCGAGGTCACCCAGGTCATCGTCATGGCCCTCGTCCTCTCGCTCCTCGCCACGCTCTACCCGAGCTGGCGGGCGGCGCGCACCGACCCGGTCGAGGCGCTGCGGCATGAGTAGGCAAGCAAGCATGGGCTCCGCCCAAACCCGCAAAGGGTCCGAGGACCCTTTGATCCCCTTGCTTAGGGAAAGCCAGTCCAGGGCGGCTCGCCCTGGCGGGTCCAGGGCAGAGCCCTGGCCTTGCTTGCAGGCCCCCCGGTGACCGCCGCGCTCGCCCTCCGTGGCGTGGTGCGGACCTACCGCAGCGAGGCCGGCGCGCTGGACGTGCTGCGCGGCGTGGACCTGGAGCTGCGCGCCGGCGAGATCGTGGCCCTGGTCGCGCCCTCGGGCACGGGCAAGTCGACGCTGCTGCACACCGCCGGCCTGCTGGAGCGCCCGGACGGCGGCGCCGTGCTGGTGGACGGGCGCGACGCGGGCGCGCTGGGCGACACGGAGCGCACGCGCATCCGCAGCCGCTCGATCGGCTTCGTCTACCAGTTCCACCACCTCCTCGCCGAGTTCACCGCGCTGGAGAACATCGTCCTGCCGCAGATGATCGCGGGCGCGCGCCGCCGCGACGCAGAGGCCCGCGCCGCCGGCCTGCTCGCCGCCTTCGGCCTGGGCGAGCGCGGCCGCCACCTGCCGGGCCAGCTCTCGGGCGGCGAGCAGCAGCGCGTCGCCATCGCCCGCGCGCTCGCCAACGCGCCGCGCGTGCTGCTCGCCGACGAGCCCACCGGCAACCTCGACGTCGCCACCGCCGACGGCGTGTTCGCCGAGCTGATGCACGCGGTCCGCGACCAGGGGGCAGCCGCGCTGATCGCCACCCACAACACCGAGCTGGCGTCGCGCATGGACCGGATCGTCACGCTGCGGGGCGGGGTGCTGGTCGAGGCGGGGTGAGGCAAGGCAAGGGGCAGGAAGCAAGGCCGGGCTCTGCCCGGACCCGCCAGAGGCGAGCCGCCCCTGGACCGGCATCTTCGGGAGGAAGCCCGCCGGGCTTGGCGCCTGTGACCGGCCTTGTTCCGTCCCCCAACGCCCCCGAGACCGTCTGCCGCGCCGTGTACGACGAAACGGCAGCGTTCTACGCGGCCCTCTTGCCGGGGCTCGGGCCCGCCGCACGCGGCTACGAGATCCTCTACGGCCCGCCGCTGCGCGCCCCGCCGATCCTGTTCATCGGCACCCAGCCCGGCGGCACCCGCGTCAGCCACCACCGCGCGCTAGGCGCCGACCTCGGCGGCACCTGGCCCGAGGGCTGCGAGTACGCGACCGCCCCCTGGCCGATGGCCGCGCACATGCGGGCGATGTTCGGCGCGCCGCTGCTGTCGCGCTGCACCGGCACCAACGCCGTGTTCCTGCGCGCGCCTGACGTCGCGACCTACCGGCGCGAGGTCCCGGCGGCGCTGCGGCGCGAGGCGGCGGCATTCTGCCGGGCGCGTGTGGAGCGGATGGTGTGCGCGATGCGGCCGGCGCGGATCGTGGCCATCGGCTTCGACAGCCTGGCCGCCTTCGGCCCCACCGCGCCAGTCCTGCGCAGCCCCTCCGGCCGCATCCTGCTGCGCACCGGCACGGTGTGCGGCCGGCCGGCCACCGCCACCCTGCACCTGACCGGCGCCTGGATGACCGCCGCGGACCGCGCGGCGATGACCGCCGGGCTTCTGGCCGAAGACAGGCAAGGCCAGGGCTCTGCCCTCGACTCGCAAAGGGCCGTGGGGCCCTTTGATCCCTTGACCTAGAGCCTGCCTCTGATCGGTTCCGGAACGACCCCTCCCGACCCGGAGTGGACTGCCGTGGTGCCGCTCAGTCCGGCTGGGATGGCCGAAAGCCGCCGGTCCGCTTCGAAGCGCGCAGGCTGGAAAAGCGGAAGTCGGCCAGCTGGGAGTAAGGGGTTCCGCAGCCGGCCCCGAGCGGTCTCCCGCCCTCGGCTGGAATGCAGGAGGCTTGTCGGACAATGAGCGAGACTTTCCCGCCTCCAGTGTTGTCCGCGGACGCGATCAACGCGGCCCTTGTCCGGCGCGTGGACGAATGTGAGCTTAGCCCGGGCATGGTCCTCGGCCTCGTCGACGGCGGAGAGCAGCGTTTTTTCTTCCGTGGCAGGGCAAGCCAGCAGGGCGAGCCGGTCACGGAGCGCACGGTCTTCGAGATCGGATCCGTCACCAAGCTGTTCACCGCCCTGCTGCTGGCCGACATGGCGCAGCGGAGCGAGGTCGCGCTGGATACTCCAGTATCGGAACTGCTGCCGACCGGTGTACGCGTTCCCGAACGCAACAAGGTGCCCATCACCCTTGCTCATCTGGCGACACACACCTCGGGGTTGCCTCGCCTGCCGGATGACATCGTCGTCGGCAGCCCCGACCCCTACGCCGACTACACGCCGGACCGGCTGTACGGCTTCCTGGCACGGCACGAGCTGAGCCGGACGCCGGGCGAGAGCTTCGAGTACTCCAACGTCGGTGCCGGGCTGCTCGGTCATGCGCTCGGTCTGCGTGCGGGCTGCGGCTACGAGCAGCTCCTCAGAAAACGTATCCTGGATCCGCTCGCGATGGCGGACACGATGATCCGGTGGCTGCCCGACACGATCGCACACCGAGCCGTCGGGCACGACGACAGCTCCGACCCTGTATCCCATTGGACATTCGACGCTCTGGCCGGTGCCGGAGCCATCCTGTCCACGGCTGCCGACCTGGCTCGCTTCGTTGAAGCCCTGGTCTCCGGGAGCGGGCCCATGGCCCCGGCCATGGCAACCCTGTTGGCAACGAGGACGGAGGGTGGGCTGGGGCTGGGCAGACCGGACGCGGATGGCGTCCTCGCCCTGCAGCACGAAGGGCAGACGGGCGGCTTCCGCAGCTATCTCTGCTGCACTCCGCGCTGGCGACGAGGAACGATCGTGCTGGCCAATTCCGCGAACGGCGCGGTCGCCGACCTGGGCATCCATTGCTGCGATCTGCGCTGGGGCCTTCGCTGGTTCAGGAAGGTCAATGCGATCGATCCGGCCCAGCTTGACAGGCTGATCGGCAGTTACCGGATGCGGCCCGACCTGCTCCTTCATGTGACCCGCCAGGACGCGCGCCTGATGGTTCAGCCGACCGGCCAGGGATCGTCGCAGGTGTTTCCGTCGACGGAGTGGGACTTTTTCTACAAGGCGGTCGGAGCCCAGCTCACCTTCGAGCCGGGCCCGGACGGTCACGCCATACGGCTGATCCTGCACCAGAACAGCCTCGACCAGATTGCGGAACGCGTTGCCTGACAGCGCCCCTTCACCACCGGCGGCACGCATTCGATGGCGCACGTAGCCGGAAGCAGACCGGCAGCTGACCACCAAACCCCAACAGCTGCTGGCCAGGTGAAAGTGCCCGCTTCCGGGATGAGATCAGGCGATTGAACGTCCGAGATGCGGCGCCAAGCTGCCTCCTGCCGGTTGGAACCACTACGTCCACTCACCACCAAGCCCGATCAATCTGAAATCGATCAAAGACAGCCTCTCAGGAATGCCGGTCCAGGGGCGGCTCGCCCCTGGCGGGTCCGGGCAGAGCCCGGCCTTGCTTCCTCCCCTGGCGCGCCACAGCTAACCTCCCCCCATGCCATACGCAGATTTCGTCCACCTCCGAGTCCACTCCGCCTTCTCGCTGAGCGAGGGCGCGATCCGTGTCCCCGACATCGCGGCGCTGGCGCGTCGCGAGCAGATGCCGGCGGTGGCGATCACCGACACCGGCAACCTGTTCGGCGCCCTGGAATTCTCCCAGTACTGCACCGGCAAGGGCGTGCAGCCGATCGTCGGCTGCCAGGTCGGCATCGCGCGCACCGGCCGCGTTGGCCTCCCCCCCGACCAGATCGTGGTGCTCGCGCAGGACGCGCGCGGCCTGGACAACCTGCAGCGCCTGTCCTCGCTCGGCTTCATCGAGGGCGACGCGGCCGAGCCCGCGCTGCCGCTGGACCGCATCCTTGAGCACTCGGCGGGGCTGATCCTGCTCACCGGCGGCACGCGGGGGCCCATCGGCCGGATGCTGGCCGAGGGGCAGGAAGCGGAGGCGCGCGCGCTGCTGGCGCGCCTGGCCGAGGCGTTCGGCGACCGTGCGATGATGGAGCTGCACCGCCACGGCCTGGAGGTCGAGCGCGCGATCGAGCCGGGGATGATCCGCCTGGCCGACGAGGCGGGCCTGCCGCTGGTGGCCACCAACGAGTGCTTCTTCGCCGCCCCCGCGATGCACGAGGCGCACGACGCCCTGCTGTGCATCGCCGCCGGCCGCACGCTGGCCGAGCAGGACCGCCGGCGGGTGACGCCCGAGCACTGGTTCAAGCCGGCCAAGGCGATGCGCGCGCTGTTCAGGGACCTGCCGGACGCGTGCGACAACACGCTGGCCGTGGCGCAGCGCTGCGCGGTGATGGCCGAGACGCGCAAGCCGCTGCTGCCGATGTGCCCCAAGGTCCGCTCCGGCCAGACCGAGGCGGAAACCCTGTCCGCGATGGCGCGCGAGGGCCTGGTCCTGCGCATGGACGCCCTCTCCGCCGACGAGGCCACGCGCGCCCGCTACGCCGAGCGCATGGAGTACGAGCTGGGCGTCATCGCGGCGATGGGCTTCCCCGGCTACTTCCTGATCGTGGCCGACTTCATCCAGTGGGCGAAGGGCCAGGGCATCCCCGTGGGCCCGGGACGAGGCTCCGGCGCCGGCTCGGTCGCCGCCTGGGCGCTGACGATCACCGACATCGACCCGCTGCCGTTCAACCTGCTGTTCGAGCGCTTCCTGAACCCCGAGCGCGTGTCGATGCCCGACTTCGACATCGACTTCTGCCAGGACCGACGCGACGAGGTGATCGACTACGTGCGCCGCGAGTACGGCGGCGGCCGCGTCGCCCAGATCATCACGTTCGGCAAGCTCCAGGCGCGCGCCGCGGTGCGCGACGTGGGCCGCGTGCTGGGCCTGCCGTTCGGCATGGTGAACAAGGTCGCCGAGCTGATCCCCAACAACCCCGCCCACCCCGTGACGCTGAAGCAGGCGATCGACGGCGAGCCCCGCCTGCAGGAGATGCGCGACGGCGACGAGAGCTACCGCCGCCTGATGAAGACCGCGCTGGAGCTGGAGGGGATGTACCGCCACGCCAGCACCCACGCCGCCGGCCTGGTGATCGGCGACCGCGAGCTGATCGAGCTGGTCCCGCTCTACCGCGACCCCAAGACCGACACGCTCGTCACCCAGTACAACATGAAGTACGTCGAGCAGGCCGGGCTGGTGAAGTTCGACTTCCTCGGCCTGACCACGCTGACGATCCTGCAGCGCGCGCTGATCCTGCTGCGCGAGAGCAGCGGCATCGAGGTCGACCTCGCCCGCATCCCGCTCGACGACGTCCGCACCTACGAGATGCTCTCGCGCGGCGACGCCGGCGGCGTGTTCCAGTTCGAGTCCGCCGGCATGCGCGACGTGCTGCGCCAGATGCGGCCGGACCGCTTCGAGGACCTGATCGCCGCCGTGGCGCTCTACCGCCCCGGCCCGATGGCCAACATCCCGTCGTACTGCAACCGCAAGCACGGCGAGGCGTGGGTGGCACCCCACGCCGACGTCGCCGACATCCTGAGCGAGACCTACGGCATCATGGTCTACCAGGAGCAGGTGATGCAGATCGCCCAGACCATGGCGGGCTACAGCCTGGGCGGCGCCGACCTGCTGCGACGCGCCATGGGCAAGAAGATCCGCGCCGAGATGGAGACGCAGCGCGAAACCTTTGCCAGTGGCGCCCACGCCCGCGGCGTGCCCAAGGCCAAGGCGGCCGAGGTGTTCGACCTCATGGCCAAGTTCGCCGACTACGGCTTCAACAAGAGCCACGCCGCCGCCTACGCGCTCGTCAGCTACCAGACCGCCTGGCTCAAGGCGAACCACCCCGTCGCCTTCTTCGCCGCCTGCATGTCGCTCGCCGTCGGCAACACCGACAAGCTCGCCGCCCTCCGCCAGGAGGCAGAGCGCCTCGGCATCCGCGTGCTGCCCCCCGACATCAACCGCTCCGGCGCCGACTTCACCGTCGACACCACGACGGGCACGCAGGCGATCCGCTACGCCCTGGCCGCGGTGAAGAAGGTCGGCGCGCAGGCCATGGTGGCGCTCGTGGCCGCGCGCGGCAGCCGCGACTTCGCCTCCGTCGCCGACTTCGCCGCCCGCATCGATCCCAAGCAGCTCAGCAAGATGCAGATCGAGAACCTGGTGCGCGCCGGCGCCTTCGACAGCCTCGACGGCAACCGCGCCCGCCTGTTCGCCGGCGCCGAGACGATCCTGCGCCGCGCCCAGGCCAACGCGGAGCAGGCCAGCTCCGGCCAGCACGGCCTGTTCGGCGCACCCGCCGCCGGCGGCGCCGCCGAGCCCCTGCGCCTGCCCGCGGTGGAGGACTGGCCGGAGATGGAGCGCCTCGGCTTCGAGGCGGAGGCCGTCGGCTTCCACCTCACCGCCCACCCGCTCGACAGCTACGCCCCCCTCCTGCGACGCCTCGGCGCCGTCGCGTCGAACCGCATGGAGGAGCGCGCGCAGCAGGGCGGCGGCCGGGTCAAGCTCGCCGGCTGCGTGGTCAACATCAAGGAGCGCATCACCCGCACCGGCAGCCGCATGGCCTGGGTCCGCCTGTCCGACGGCAGCGGCTCGTTCGAGGTCACGCTGTTCAGCGAGGTCCTCGCCCAGGCGCGCGACCTGCTGGTCCCCGGCGCCTCGGTGATCGTCAGCGCCGAGCTGCGCATGGAGGGCGACGCGATGCGCATCACCGCGAACGGCGTGGTCGGGCTCGACAAGGCCGCCGCCGACGCGGGCGCCGGGATGCGCGTGTGGCTCGGCGAGGGCGTGTCCGTGCCCGCGCTGCAGGCCGTGCTGGGCCGCGAGCCGAAGGGCCGGGGCCGGATCGTGCTGCTGCCCCGGCTCGGCATGACGCAGGACGTCGAGATCCCGCTCCCGGGCGGCTACACGGTGACGCCGCGCCTGGCGCACGCGCTCAAGGCGCTGGCCGGGGTGGAGCGCGTCGAGGAGGTCTGACGGCCGGGGCAGGGGGCGCGCATGGGCACGGGGGCGGGGGCGTTCGTGGTGCTGGCGGCGGCCGCGCTGGCCGGGCTGGGTGCGGCCGTGGTGCATCGCCGCGTGGGCCTCGACCTGCGCCGCCGCCACCACGACGCGGGCAGCGCGATCTTCCTGCAGCTCGGCGTGATCTACGCGGTGCTGCTCGCCTTCGTGTTCAGCGAGACCTGGAGCCAGTACACGCTGGCCGCCCAGGCGATCAACGCCGAGTGCAGCGGCCTGCACGCCTCCGTCCTGCTCGCCCACGGGCTGGACGAGGGCGCCGGCGCGCGTTTCGACCGCTCGGTGGAGGCCTACCTGCGCACGGTCATCGACACGGAGTGGCCGCTGATGGCCCGCCACCGCAGCAGCCCGGACGCGCTGCGCCTGGTGGCCACGATGTTCGACGAGGCGAGCCGGATCGAGGGCAGCTCGCCGCGCGTCGCTCTGGTGCGCACCGAGATCATGGCCCAGCTCGCCACCGCCCACGCCCAGCGCGAGACCAGGCTGTTCCAGATGGACCAGGGCATCCCGCCGCTGCTCTGGGCGCTGCTCCTCGCGTTCTCCGGGGTGCTGGTCGGCTTCGTGATGCTGTGCAGCGTCGAGTTCGCGGCCTCGCTCGGCCTGTTCGCGGCCCTGTTCAGCGCCTGGATCGTGGCCACGCTGGTCATGATCCGCATGCTGGACTACCCGTTCCAGGGCGCCCTTGCGCTGGAACCCGGCGACTTCGTCCGCACGCTGGCCAGCGTCTCGGCGCTGCTGGCGGGCTGAGGAAGCAAGGCCGGGCTCTGCCCGGACCCGCCAGGGGCGAGCCGCCCCTGGACCGGCCTTACTTAAGTCAAGCAGGTCCAGGGGCGGCTCGCCCCTGGCGGAGTTTGAGGCGGAGCCTCAACCTTGCCTTCCTCGCCGCCCCGCCCAGGAGAATGCGATGCGTGTCAGCGTGATGCAGCTCAACGCCGGGTCGTCGAAGCCGGACAACATCGCCCAGGCCCGCCGCCTGTTCGAGGCCGCCCGCGCCGCCGACGCCCCCGACCTCGTGGCGCTGCCGGAGATGTGGAGCTGCCTCGGCGGCGACCGCGCCACCAAGCTCGCCGCCGCCGAGCCGCTGCCTGCCCAGGGCTCCGGCACCCCCGGCGGCGAGGCCTACGAGTTCCTGCGCGAGACCGCCCGTGCCCTGGGCGTGGCCGTGCACGGCGGCTCCATCGCCGAGCGGGACGGCGAGCGCCTCTTCAACACCAGCCTCGTCTTCGACCGCGACGGCCGCGAGCTGGCCCGCTACCGCAAGATCCACCTGTTCGACATCACCGCCCCCGACGGCACCGGCTACCGGGAGAGCGCCACCTACGGCGCCGGCGACTCCGTGGTCACGGCCGAGGTCGGCGG
>JBPBQX010000346.1:0-9085 GCA_050955025.1 Janthinobacterium lividum | reverse complement strand
CCAGGCCAACATCACCAAGGAGCTGATCGAGATCATCTCCGGGGCCGAGGCCGTCTGACGAATTCGAGGGCCCCTTCCTTCGGGAAGGGGATCAAAGGGCCCCGGGCCCTTTGCGGGTCCAGGGCAGAGCCCTGGCCTTGGCTTTCCGGGAACCGAGCGCCGCGGCGCAGTTGAGAGGGTGACAGCCATGTCCGAAGCCGGAGCACGCAACAACGTCGGCCGCGTCAGCCAGATCACCGGCGCCGTGGTGGACGTCCAGTTCGAGGGCGAGCTGCCGTTCATCCAGAACGCGCTCGTCACGAAGATGGGCGATCGCACGCTGGTGATGGAGGTGGCGCAGGAGCTGGGCGAGCGCACCGTGCGCTGCATCGCGATGGACACCACGGACGGCATGGTGCGCGGGCAGGAGGTGCTCGACACGGGCGCGCCGATCTCGATGCCGGTCGGGCCGGGCGTGCTGGGCCGGATCATGAACGTGATCGGCGAGCCGATCGACGACCGCGGGCCGGTGCCTTCGTCGCAGCGCATGCCGATCCACCGTTCGGCGCCGACCTTCGAGGAGCAGGCGACCAGCTCGGAGATCCTGGTCACCGGGATCAAGGTGGTCGACCTGCTGGCGCCGTACCTGAAGGGCGGCAAGGTCGGGCTGTTCGGCGGCGCGGGCGTGGGCAAGACCGTGCTGATCCAGGAGCTGATCAACAACGTGGCGCTGGGCGCCGGCGGCGTGTCGGTGTTCGCGGGCGTGGGCGAGCGGACGCGCGAGGGCAACGACCTCTACCACGAGATGATGGACGCCGGCGTGATCAAGCTCGGCGAGGGCAACACCGACGGCTCCAAGGTGGCGCTGGTCTACGGGCAGATGAACGAGCCGCCGGGCGCGCGCGCCCGCGTCGCGCTGTCGGGGCTGACGCTGGCCGAGTACTTCCGCGACGAGGAAGGGCAGGACGTGCTGTTCTTCGTCGACAACATCTTCCGCTTCACGCAGGCGGGCGCCGAGGTTTCGGCGCTGCTCGGGCGCATTCCGTCGGCGGTGGGCTACCAGCCGACGCTGGCCACCGACATGGGCGCGCTGCAGGAGCGGATCACGTCGACCAAGAAGGGGTCGATCACCTCGGTGCAGGCGATCTACGTGCCGGCCGACGACCTGACCGATCCGGCGCCCGCGACCTCGTTCGCGCATCTTGACGCGACCACCGTGCTGAACCGGCAGATCGCGGAGCTGGGCATCTACCCGGCGGTGGATCCGCTGGACTCGACGTCGCGCTCGCTCGACCCGCGGATCGTGGGCGAGGCGCACTACCAGGTGGCGCGCGACGTGCAGCGCATCCTGCAGACTTACAAGAGCCTGCAGGACATCATCGCCATTCTCGGCATGGACGAGCTGTCCGAGGAGGACAAGCAGACGGTGGCACGCGCGCGTCGCATCCAGCGCTTCCTCAGCCAGCCGTTCCACGTGGCCGAGGTGTTCACGGGCAGCCCGGGCGTGTTCGTCAAGGTCGAGGACACCATCCGCTCGTTCCGCGAGATCTGCGACGGCAAGCACGACGCGCTGCCCGAGGCGGCGTTCTACATGGTCGGCACCATCGACGACGTGGTGAAGAAGGCAGAGAGCATGAAGGAGAAGGCGTGACCCAGGCCGCGGGGCAGGGGTCGCGCTGATGCCGATCGACCTGGAGATCGTCAGCCCGGACCGGGTGCTGCTCAAGCGGCCGGTCGACATGGTTGTCATGCCCGCGTGGGACGGCGACCTGGCCGCCATGCCGCTGCACGCGCCGATGATGGTGGCGCTGCGCGGAGGCGTGATCACGCTGCACGAGGGTGGGCAGGCGACGGATCGCTTCTTCGTGGCCGGCGGGTTCGCGGAGATCACGCCGGACCGCTGCACGATCCTGGCGGACGAGGCGGTGCCCGTCGCCGAGGTCGACCATGCGGCGGCGGAGCGGCGGGTTGTCGACGCGCAGGCGGCCTACCAGGCGGCCGGGCAGGACAACGAGGCGCGCGAGCTGGCGCTGGACCGGCTGCAGGCGGCGCAGGCGATGGCGGGCGTGGCAGGCGGCTGAAGGAAGCAAGGCCGGGCTCTGCCCGGACCCGCAAAGGGTCCGAGGACCCTTTGATCCCTTGACTTAAGGGGTGCGTTCCAAGGGCGCAGCCTTTGGCGGAGTCCAGAGGCGGAGCCTCTGGCCTTGTCTTTTCGTTGGCGCGCCTCACAGTTCCGAGCCACCGACCGTCCGGTTCCCGAGGAAGTTGCGCCCATGAAGCACTGGCAGATCGACGACGTGGCGTGGGACAGGTTCGACCTGTCCAAGGTGGATCCCGCGATCGTGCCGCTCGTGAAGGCGGCGGCGATGGTCGAGCGCAACGGGATCGACTACGCCATCTACCTGAAGAACGTGTTCTCGCAGGATCCGGACTTCCGGATGGCGACGGACAACTGGGCGGTCGAGGAGGTTCAGCACGGCGACGCGCTCGGCAAGTGGTCGATGCTGGCGGACCCGAGCTGGGATTACGAGGGATCGTTCGCGCGCTACAAGGCAGGCTACCAGGTGCCGATCGACGTCGACTTCTCGGTGCGCGGGTCGCTGACGGGCGAGCTGATTGCGCGCTGCATGGTGGAGACGGGGACGTCGTCGTACTACACGGCGCTGGGCGACGCGACGGACGAGCCGGTGCTGGAGCAGGTGTGCCGGCTGATCGCGGCGGACGAGTACCGGCACTTCAAGCTGTTCTACGACCACATGAAGCGGTACCTCGGCCGCGAGAAGCTCGGCATGGCCAAGCGGCTGCGCATCGCGGCGGGGCGGATCACCGAGTCAGAGGACGACGAGTTGGCGTTCGCGTTCCACTGCGGCAACGATCCGGTGGGCGTGCCGTACGATCACGCACGGTGCATCGCGGCGTACATGGGGCGGGCGATGAGCTTCTACCGCTACAAGCATATCGAGCGGAGCATGGGCATGGTGCTCAAGTCGGTAGGGCTGCCGCCGCGCGGGCGGCTGTCCGGGGTGTCGACGAAGCTGGCGTGGAGCCTGCTGCAGCGCAGGCAGCGCAAGTTCACGCGCGAGAACGGAGTGCGCGAGGCCGCGTAAGGCAGGGAAGGCCAGAGGCTCTGCCTCTGGACTCCGCCAAAGGCTGCGCCCTTGGAACGCGCCACTTGAGTCAAGGGATCAAAGGGTCCTCGGACCCTTTGCGGGTTCGGGCAGGGCCCGACCTTGCTTCCTAGGGCAGCAGCAGGCTGAGCGGCAGCAACGCGGCGGGTGGCAGCAGCGGCAGCCGGAGGTTCGCCTGCGCCAGGGCGCCGGCAGCGGCGCCCAGGATGTAGCAGCACCAGAGGGTGGCCACGGCGGGCAGGGTCGAGCGCGGCTGGGCGGCGGGCCCGGGGGTGACCTTGTCCGCGGCGGCGTCGGCGGCCTTGGCGAGGTTGCCGGTGATGAAGGCGATGTTCAGGCCGAGGCGGCCGTAGTGCTGGCTGGCGGAGTTGGCGAGCGCCATGGCGGCGGCGAGCAGCAGCAGGTCGCGCGGCATGGTGCGCGACAGGGCGGCGGCCAGCACGAGGGCGGTCGCGGCCAGGATCGGCCAGCGCGGCGAGCCGAGGCGGCGGGCGGCCCAGCGAGCGGCAGCAGCGGTGCAGAGGAAGGTGGCGATCGTCAGGGCGAGCCAAGCGGCGTGGGGCCACCTCGATTGCGCGAGGGACAGGCCGAGCATGGTGGTGTTGCCGGTCATCGGCCCGGCGAAGGTGCCGGCCTGCAGCAGGCCGATCGCGTCCACCCAGGCGGCGACAAGGGCGAGCAGGGCGGGGCGGAGGGTGGGCGAGGGCATGGCCGAGCGTCGGCGAGGCGGGCGGCGGCGGCAAGGGCGCCGTTGCACCTTGCGGACCGCAGCGGGGCCGAGGCACGGATTCATTCCTGGATGACGGTTGCGGGTGTAGGCTGCGCGGGCGGACTTGAATCATGTGCAGAGGTGCCGGCAATGCCTGACCAGAACGCGGAGGCTTCCCCCACGACGGCCCTGGACCTGCGCGAGGCGCTGGAGGGCGAGGCGGTCGCGGCGCCGGGCGTGCACCGCATCGTCGTGGTGGGCGGGGGCGCGGCCGGGCTGGGACTGGTGACGAAGCTCGGCGACACGCTGGCCAAGCACGGGCGGGCGGAGGTGACGCTGATCGAGCGGGCGCGCACGCACCTGTGGAAGCCGCTGCTGCACTCGGTGGCGGCGGGGAGCATGGACCGCTCCGAGCACGAGCTGAACTACCTGGCGCAGGCGCATTGGCACAACTTCGTCTACCGGCTCGGCGAGATGGTGCGGCTGGACCGCGACAAGCGCGAGGTGCACTTGGCGGCGAACCACGACGAGGACGGGCGCCAGATCACGGCCGAGCGCCGCTTCGGCTACGACACGCTGATCATGGCGGTGGGCAGCGTGACCAACGATTTCGGCACGCCGGGGGCCGCGGCGCACGCGGTGCCGCTGGAGACGCCGGACCAGGCGGCGCGGTTCAACCGGCGCCTGGTGAACGCGTGCTTCCGGGCGAACTCGCAGCCGGAGGGCGCGCGGGCCGGGCAGCTGCATGTCGCGATCATCGGCGCGGGGGCGACGGGGACGGAGCTGGCTGCCGAGCTGCACCGCACGGTGCGCCAGGTGGTGGGGTTCGGCTTCACGCGGATCCGGCCGGAGACGGACATCCGGATCGTGCTGATCGAGGCGGCGGAGCGCATCCTGCCGGCGCTGCCGGAGCGGATCAGCGCGACCACGCTGAAGCTGCTGAACGACATGGGCGTCGAGGTGCGCGCGGCGTCGCGGGTCAGCGAGGTGACGGCCGAGGGGGTGAGGCTGTCGGACGGCAGCTTCATCGAGAGCGAGCTGGTGGTGTGGGCGGCGGGCGTGAAGGCGCCGGAGTTCCTGCGCGACCTGGACGGGCTGGAGTCGAACCGGATCAACCAGCTCGTGGTGCACGACACGCTGCAGACCACGCGCGACGAGAACGTGTTCGCGATCGGCGACTGCGCGGCGGTGCCGATGCCGGGCGGGGGCACCGTGCCGCCGCGGGCGCAGGCGGCGCACCAGGAGGCGACGCACATGGTGCGCCAGATCCGGCTGCGCATGACCGGCAAGCCGCTGCAGCCGTACCGCTACCGCGACTTCGGGTCGCTGGTGTCGCTGGGGCACTACTCGACGGTGGGCAACCTGATGGGGTTCCTGCGCGGCAAGAACCTGTTCATCGAGGGGTGGTTCGCGCGGATGATGTACCGGTCCCTCTACAAGATGCACCAGCAGTCGCTGCACGGGACGATGCACGTGGCGGCGGACACGGTCGGTCGGGTGTTCGGGCGGCGGGGGACGCCGGTGGTCAAGCTGCACTAGCCGTGCGTGGCGGCCGAGGCGCGGGCGGGTGACTCCATAACGTCACCACACGCAGGCGTGTTCACGGGCGATGATTGCCGCATCATTTCGGCAGTACATCGATGTCCCCTGCGATCCGACTCAGCCCTGGCCTGCTGGCGGCGCTTCTCGCGCTTGCACCGATCGAGGGCAGGGCGCAGGCGCCGCAGCCGGGTGCGGGTGCGTCCGACCTCGGCAGCGTGCAGGCCAGCGCCGGGGGCGAGGCTGGCGGCAACACCTCCGGGCCGGTGCCGAACACGGCGCTGGCCGTGGCACCGGGCCACGTGCCGATCGACGCGCAGCAGCCGTCCGACGTGGTCTCGCACCGCTTCCTGCAGAACAACGTCATCCCGACCGAGAACTTCGACGACGTGGTGCGCCTCACGCCCAGCGCCATGGACGTCGATCCGGTGGGGCCGGGGCTGCAGCAGAACTTCGGCCAGAGCATACGCGGCTTCCAGTACACCCAGTTCGACAACGACTTCGACGGCATCGAGATCCCGAACAGCCCGAGCAACTACTCGCCGCAGACTGCGGCGTACTTCATGCAGCACGACATCGGGACGATCACCGTGGACCGCGGGCCGGGCACCGCGTCGACGATCGGCTTGGCGACGTTCGGCGGCACGGTGTCGATCACCTCGCGCACGCCGTCGAACACGGTGCAGCTCAATCCCTATGGGACGTTCGGCAGCTTCGGCACCAAGCTGTTCGGCATCGACGCGGAGTCGGGCGCGGTGGCGTCGCTCGGTGGCGGGCGGGGCTATGTCGACCTTTCGCGCGAGGAGTCGCGGGGCGCGCTCACCGGCACCTCGAGCGAGCGCCGCAACGGCTTCGTGCGCTGGGACCAGCCGGTCGGCGACAACACGCTGGTGACCTTCGTCGAGGTCGCGAACAACAGCAACAACCACACGCCGTACGGCACGCCGATGGTGTCGATGCAGCGCTACGGGCGCGACTACGCGCTGAACGAGGATCCGACCAGCGGGGCGTTCGCGGGGTACAACCGCGACGACTACACCACGGACCTGGGGTATGTCCGGGTGCAGCACGACTTCGGCGGCGGGCTGCAGCTCGACGAGCGCGCCTACACCAGCGGGTTCTACCATCGCGGCACGGTGGCCGTGGACCCGACCGGGCTCAGCCCGAACCTGTCGAGCAGCGTGCTGATCGACGGCGTGCGCACCCGCGTCGCCGGCGACGTGCCGGGCTATGCGATCCACAACGACTACCGCGCGTTCGGCAGCGTCACCCGCCTCACCCAGGACACGCCGTGGGGCCAGGCGCGCGCCGGCGTGTGGATCGAGCGTGACGGCAATTCCGTGGACCGCGCTCGCATCGACCTCAGCCGCGGCGGCGTCGTGTACCAGACGAGCGCGACGCAATCGCCCTACCAGTACCAGTTCTACAACTCGTTCCTCGCGGTGCAGCCGTATCTCGAATACGCGTGGACGCCGCTGCCCGGGCTGACGGTGACGCCGGGGGTGAAGTACAGCTCGTTCACCCGCTACCTCGACGCCACCGTGAACCGGTCCACCGGGCTGCCAGCGCGCTTCAACGCGACCTACAACAAGGCGCTGCCGGAGATCATGGCGAACTACGTGGTCGCGCCCGGGCTGTCGACGTATGCGCAGGTGGCGCGCGGCTTTCTCGCCCCTGCGCTCAACGTGTTCTACGTCAGCCAGCTCAGCTCGGTGCTGCCGGAGACCACCACCAACTACCAGGTCGGCACCGTGCTCAACCGGCGCTGGCTGAACGCCAACGCCGACCTCTACTACATCACGCTGGACAATTTCCTGCAGTCGAGCGCGGTGGGCGGCGTCACGCTGTTCTCCAACAACGGCGGCGCCGTCTACAAGGGCGCCGAGGTCGAGGCGACGGCACGGCTCGGGCGCGGGGTGTCGCTGTATGCCAACGGCTCGCTGAACAGCTCGGCGTACACGGCGAACGGCAACAACCTGGCGCAGACGCCGCGGCGCACCGGGGCTGCAGGGGTGATCTATGACCGTGCGCGTCTGCTACGCGAGGGGGACGAGGGCTACGGGCTGTTGGTGGCCAAGCACGTCGGGCCGCAGTACGGCCTGGACACCAACGCCATCGGCAAGGCGGACCAGTATCCGATCAAGTCGTACGACACGGTCGACCTCACGCTGGGCTACGTGTTCCCGTTCTCGGCGACGCGGCGGGCGCGCTTCGGGGTGCAGGTCGCAAATCTGTTCAACGACCGCAGCGTGATCGCCTACAACGGGCTGTCGGCCGGGACGCCGGCGCTGCCGCTGTTCTTCGTCAACGCGAGCCGCAGCATCTTCTTCAGCCTGTCGGCCGCACTGTGACGGGCAAGCCGGGCCGTCGCAACGGGTCTGCGACATCATTTGATTTCCGCATCGTCGTCGTGTCGCGCGCCGTGCTTGTCGTGGGGACGCCGGCGGACTGAGGGAGCGGCATGGCAGCCCTGCCACGGCGGATCGAGGACGTGCGCGACATACGGGCGCGCGCGCTGCTGCGCCAGGATCCCGGGCGCGCCGGAAGGAAGGGGGTGGAGAGCGAGTTCCGGGAGGCGCCTGACCGTGTGGACGGGGCGTCCAGGGAACGCGACCGGGGCGGGCGATTGCGGGTCGTGCGCGGTCACTGCTCCGCGTCGGCGCGGGCGAACTCCACCCACACCAGCATCGGCATCTCGCGGCCGGCGATTGCGGCGGGCGGGGGCGGGTAGGCGGCCTGACGCACCGCGGCCAGGGCGGCGGAGTCGAGCTGCGGCGACCCGGTGCCGTGCACCAGCCGGATGGCGTCGGGGCGGGCGTCGCGGATGCTGAAGGACACGCGGGCCCGGCCGTCGCTGCCCATCATCGCGGCGGCGGGAGGGAAGCGCAGGGCGGCCTGGATCGCGGCCCTGAGGCGGCCCTCGTAGCTGTCGATGCCGGCGCGCGAGGGGGCGGGCGTGGCGGACAGGATGGCGGCGGGCGCGGGAGGAGCGGGGGCGGCCTCGGGAGCCGGCGCGGGTGGCGTCGGGGCGGCGTGCGCGATGGCGGCGGGCGGGCGCGGGGCGGGCTCGGGCGCGCGGGCGGGGCGGCGGGGCGACAGGTGCGCGAGCGGGTGCGGCGGCGCGGGCGTGGCAGGCAGGCGGGAGTCGGCAGCCTGTTCGGCGTGCGGCGCCTCGGGCGCATCGAACCCGGCGTCGGGCGGCAGCGCCAGCACGTCCTGCGCCGCGGGCGGCTGCGGGAGCGTGGGGGCCGGCATCGGCGGCACGTCCGGCGGGAGCGCCGGGAGGGCGGCGGGCGGCGGGGGCGCGACGGGGGTCGGAAGCGCGGGGCGGGCGAGGATCGCGATCGTCACCGCGACCGGCGGCGGGGCGGGCGGGCGGGCCGTCATCGCGAACACCGCGAAGACCAGGCCCGCCTCGACCAGCACCCCCGCCGCCAAGCCCGGCGACAGGCGCGCGTGCGGCCGCCTGTGTCCGGGGTCGGGCCGCTCGCCGGTGCGGACCGGCAGGCAGGCGTCGGGTGGCGCGTGGCGCCAGGCCCGCAGCGTGGTTCCGACCGCGCTCATTCCCGCGCCGCCGGCAGGCGCACCTGCACGCGGCAGCCAGCACCCGGCGCGAAGCCGACCGAGCCGCCGTGGCTGCGCGCCACCTCGGACACGATGGCCAGGCCGAGGCCGCTGCCGGGCGAGCCGGAGCGGCCCTTGCGGAAGCGCTCGAACAGGCCGGGGGCGA
>JBPBQX010000345.1:0-9374 GCA_050955025.1 Janthinobacterium lividum | reverse complement strand
GAGCTGGCGCGGCGTCTCGCGCGCGCCCAACGCCATCGGCGGCACCAGCGGCGTGCCGTACACCACGACGTCGCGCAGCCACACCGAGATGACGCGGTGGTCGTCGCCGCCGTCGAGGTCGGACGGCCGGATGCAGTCCCGGTGCACGACCGTCAGCGGCAGCACCCCGTCGAGCACCAGCGCCGCCGGCACGTGCAGCGTGACCTCCATCGCCCCGCGCACCAGCACCATGCCCAGCAGGTGCCCGTCCGACCACACGGTGACCCGCTGGCGCCGCCGCGGCACCGGCCCCATGCGCAGGACCAGCACGTAGGCGGCGTGTCCGCCCTCCACCGGCACGTTCAGCGTGCTGGCGTCGCCCGACGCCCACACGAACGTCCCCTCCGGCGCGCACCACCCCTCGCCGAGCAGCGCGAGCCCGTCCTCGCTGCCGTCCTCGACCGCGAACCGCGCGACCCGCACCAGGCTCATCGCCGCCACCCGCCCGCCACCGCCCGCCTCACCGCCGCCCGCCTCACCGCGGCCCCGCGCCCAGGCACGGCAGCAGCGCCTTCGCCGCCAGCCCCGCGAGGATCGCGTAGCCGGCGTCGGCCGGGTGCACGCCGTCGATCGTGTAGTACGTGCGGTCGCGCCGGAAGGCCACGCCGCCCATGGTCGCGTCGCCGCCGAAGTCCGCCACCCCGTCCGCCCCCGCCGCATTGGCGAGCATCAGCGCGTTGAACGTGTCCAGCTCCGCCCGCAGCGCCTCGGGCAGGTCGTAGCGCTGCATCTCCGTGGACACCACGACCTTCCACCCCTGCGCATGGGCGCGCGCGACGTAGGCCGTCAGCGCCGCGTACGCCTGGCGCCCGGTGCTGCCCAGCGTGACGTCGTTGTCGCCGGCGTGGAAGAAGATCAGGTTGTGCGCCGCCCGCGGGTCGTAGAGCGGCCGCACGTCGGCGTCGAACAGCGACAGGCAGTCCTTCACCGGCCGCCCGCCCGCGCCGACCACGTGGCTCACCACGCCCGGCGGCAGCAGCGCCACGACCTGCTCGGCCAGCGTGAGGCCGGGCTGCGCGCCGAGCCCGATCGAGATGCTGTCGCCGTCGAACACGAGCACCGTCGCCGGCGCGTCCGTCAGCGACGCGAACAGCCGCCCCAGGGGCGAGGACGGGGCAAAACCTTTCCCGAACACCATGTGCGCGCACAACTCCAGTCCGGGGGCGCCCTGAAGGGCCGGACTGCCGGGATATCGCGTTTGCCGCCCCCTGCCAACAACCGACGGTGGCAGACGGGCCGGACGCCGCCCGGCCCGCCTGCCACCCCGCGGGCCCGCCCCCGCGAAGGAGGCGCGCCCGGCCTCAGGCCTCGGCGAACGGGTTGCTGGTGTCGTCCGGCCCGGGCGTCTGCCCGCCCGGCGTGGCCTGGTCCACCGCGTGCGGCAGGATCTGCGCCAGCATCGGCAGGAACGAGGCGACCGGCACGCCCGCGCTCTGCGCCCAGCTCTGCACCTGCTGCGAGCCGAACACCTGCCCGACCTGGTCGCCGCTGATCGGCAGGTTGGAGCCGTTGCCGACCCAGGACTGCACGTGGTCGCCCATGCCGCCCTGCTGGAACTTCTGCACGATGCCGCCGATGCCGCCCTGGCTGGCCACGATCTGCTGCAGCACGCCGCCCATCGCCCCCGCGCCGGCGCCGCCCGCCGCCCCCGCCGCGCCGCCCATCAGGCTGTTCAGGATCCCGCCGAGAATTCCGCTCATCGCCATACCGCTCCGTTGCTCGTTGCGCCTCTGCCCTCCATGCGCCGGAAGCGCCCCGCCGTCGAGGCCGCCTACGCCCCGCCGGGCAGCCCGCCCGACAGCGGCGCCGGCACGCCCGCCGCCGGCACCGGGCACACGCACGGGCAGGGTGCCGCGACGCGGTGCACGACCCTGTGCCGCACCCGCCGCACGACCGGCCGCGCGAACCGCGGCTCCGCCACCACCACCGGCGGCGCGTACACGACGGGCGGCGCCACGATCACCCCCGGCACGACCACCGGCCGCGGCACGGCATAGGCGTAGGCATACGGCGGCGCGAACACCCGCACGCCGTACCCGCGATACCCCGGCCCATACCCGCCGCCCCCATACCCGTAGCGCGCCCCGTAGCCGTAGCGCGGCCCGTACCCGTAGCCGCCGTACCCCGGCCCGCCGCCATACCCGTAGCCGCCGTACGGCCCCGCGTACTGCGCCCGCGCCGCGCCGGGCAGCGCCGCCGCCCCCAACGCCGCGCCCGCCGCCAGCACCAGCAGAAACCGAGCCCGCATCACGCCCTCCACCCCCTGTCCGAGCCCGCGCATCTGCGCCCCGACCGCGGCCGAATCGTGGCGGCCGCCCCCGGCCGCGATCAACTCCCGGCGACCGGCCGGGCAGGGCAGGCGGCCCGCCCCGCGCCGCGCTTCCGCCGCGCCCGCCTTCGTGGCAAGCACGGCGCCATGCGCATCCTCTTCCTCGGCGACGTCGTGGGCCGCAGCGGCCGCGACGCGGTCAACGCCCGCCTGCCGGCCCTGCGCCGGTCGCTCGGCGTCGACCTGTGCGTCGTCAACGGCGAGAACGCGTCGCACGGCTTCGGCCTCGCCCCCGACATGGCCGACGCCCTGTTCGCCGCCGGCGCCGACGTCATCACGCTGGGCAACCACGCCTGGGACCGCAAGGAGCTCGTCGGCTACATCGAGACCGAGCGCCGCCTGGTCCGCCCGATCAACTTCCCGCCAGGCACCCCCGGCTCCGGCTCCGTGGTCGTCGACGTCCCCGGCGGCCGACGCGCGCTCGTGCTCAACGCCATGGGCCGCCTGTTCATGGAGCCGCTGGACGACCCGTTCCGCGCCACCGCCGAGTGCATCGCCCGCCACCGCATGGGCCCCGCCGCCAACCCCGCCTGCGTCCAGGCCATCGTGTGCGACTTCCACGCCGAGGCCACCTCGGAGACCGCCGGCTACGCCCACTCCTTCGACGGCCGCGTCTCGCTGGTCGTCGGCACCCACACCCACGTCCCCACCGCCGACCACCAGGTCCTCGCCGGCGGCACCGCCTTCCAGTCCGACGCCGGCATGTGCGGCGACTACGACAGTGTGATCGGCATGGGCAAGGAAGCCGCCTCCATCCGCTTCTGGCGACGCGTCCCCGGCGAACGCCTCGCCCCCGCCGACGGCGAGGCCACGCTCTGCGGCCTGCTCGTGGACACCGACGACAGCACCGGCCTCGCCACCCGCGCCGAGCCCGTCCGCACCGGCGGCCGCCTGTCGCAGGTCATGCCGGTCGCGTGAAGCAAGGTTGAGGCGCTGCCTCAAACTCCGCCAAAGGCTGCGCCTCTGGACTGCGCCACTTAAGTAAGGGGATCAAAGGGTCCTCGGACCCTTTGCGGGTTCGGGCAGAGCCCGACCTTCCCTGCAACGTCCCCCATACCCGGGCGTTCTGCACACCAGTCTACCGCGAAGGACCCGCCCCATGACCGACACGCCCCTGCCCACCGTCCCCTTCGGCCGCACCGACATGCGCATCACCCGCGTGGGCTTCGGCTCCTGGGCGGTGGGCGGCGGCGACTGGGCCGTCGGCTGGGGCCACCAGGAGGACGCGGACAGCATCGCCGCCATCCGCCACGCCGTGCGCGTCGGCGTGAACTGGATCGACACCGCCGCCGTCTACGGCCTCGGCCACTCCGAGGAGGTCGTCGCCGAGGCGCTCGCCGACATCCCCGCCTCCGAGCGCCCGCTCGTCTTCACCAAGTGCGGCCTGACCTGGGGCGAGGACCGCTCCGCCAGCCCGAACCGCACCGGCACCGCCGCCTCGCTGCGCCGCGAGCTGGAGCAGTCCCTCACCCGCCTGCGCACCGAGCGCATCGACCTCTACCAGATGCACTGGACGCCGACCGACGGCACCGCGCTCGACGAGTACTGGGGCACGCTGCTGGCCATGAAGCAGGAGGGCAAGCTCCGCGCCGTGGGCCTGTCCAACCACTCCATGGCCCAGCTCGACTCCGCCGAGCAGCTCGGCCACGTCGACACCCTCCAGCCCCCGTTCTCCGCCATCAAGCGCACCGTCGCCACCGCCGAGCTGCCCTGGTGCCACGCCCACGGCACAGGCGTGATCGTCTACAGCCCGATGCAGGCCGGCCTGCTCACCGGCGCCTTCACCGCCGAGCGTTCCGCGGCCCTGCCCAAGGACGACTGGCGCTCGCGCTCCGCCGACTTCACCGGCGACGGCCTGTCCCGCAACCTCCAGGTCGCCGCCGCCCTCAAGCCGATCGCCGAGAAGCACGGCGTGTCCCAGGCCGCAGCCGCCGTCGCCTGGACGCTCGCCTGGCCGGGCGTGACCGGCGCCATCGTCGGCGCCCGCAACGCCGCCCAGGTCGACGGCTGGGTCGCCGCCGGCGCGCTGCACCTCGACGCCGCCGACATGGCCGCCGTCGCCCAGGCCATCGAGTCGAGCGGGGCAGGGGAGGGGCCGTCCCGCCCCGCCGCGTAAGGCAAGCAAGGCCAGAGGCCCTGCCTCTGGACTCCGCCAGGGCGAGCCGCCCCGGACCGGCCTTCGTCGTGGTTTCCAAAGGCGAGCCTTTGGCGGAGCTCGAGGCAGCGCCTCGACCTTCCTTCCCTGCAGAGCCCCGAACCCGAGGAATGCGCCCATGGCCGAGGTCGTCGTCATCACCGGAGGCAGTGCCGGCATCGGCCTCGCCGCCGCCCGCGCCTTCGCCGTCCGCGGCGACAGCATCGGCCTGATCGCCCGCGGCGCCCCCCGCCTGGCCGAGGCCGCCGCTGGCCTGGAGTCCCTCGGCGCGAAGGTCCACACCGTCGCCGCCGACGTGGCCGACGCCGACGCCGTCGAATCCGCCGCCCGCGAGATCGAGGCCGCGCTCGGCCCGATCACGGTCTGGGTCAACAACGCCATGGCCACGATCTACGCCCCCGTGCGCGTGGCCGACGAGGCGGAGATCGCCCGCGTCACCGCCGTCACCTACCTGGGCGCCGTGAACGGCACCAAGGCCGCGCTGCGCCGCATGACCGGCGGCGGCACGATCGTGCAGGTGTCC
Source organism: Janthinobacterium lividum (assembly GCA_050955025.1). Lineage (GTDB taxonomy): Bacteria > Pseudomonadota > Alphaproteobacteria > Acetobacterales > Acetobacteraceae > CAXSEF01. The sequence continues at coordinate 4,328 of JBPBQX010000345.1, read as the reverse complement.
TCCGTGCTCGCCTGGCGCGCCGCCCCCGTGCAGGCCGCGTACTGCGGCGCGAAGTTCGCGCTGCGCGGCTTCACCGAGGCGCTGCGCTCGGAGCTGATCCACGACGGCCTCGACGTGAACCTCACGATGGTCCACCTGCCCGCGATCGACACCCCGCAGTTCGACTGGGCGCGCAACCGCACCGGCCGCCGCGCCAAGGCGCCCGACCCGGTCTACACCCCCGAGACCGCCGCCGCCGCGATCGTGTTCGCCGCCACCCACCGCCGGCGCGACGTCTGGGTGGGCCGGCAAACCCCGCCGACGATCCTCGCCGCCCGCCTCGCCCCCGGCCTGCTCGACCGCCTGCTCGCGACGAAGGGCTACGACGGCCAGCTCGACGAGCGCCGCCAGGCGACCACCGCCGGCAACCTGTTCGACCCCGTGCCCGGCCCCGCCGTCGCCCACGGCCGCTTCTCGGCGCGCGCGCAGACCGGCACCCGCGAGATCTTCACCTCCCGCCAGGCCGACGCCGTCGCCGCGACGATGCTGCTGGGCGCGGCGGTCGGCCTGGCCGCGCTGGCCAGCCTGCCGCTCGTCCCCCTCGCCATGCTCGGCCGGGCCCGCCGCTGAGCACGCAGACCGGGCGCCGTCGCCCGCGGCGGCTGCCGGCCACGTCGACCCGTGCCGCAAGGAACACTTCGCGCCCGTGCACCGTCCTATACTGTACAGACTGCCTTAGCCGTCCTTTAAACCGCTTCCGCGATACTTCGTGCCTCGAAAGGACGGGGAGGAGAGGTATTGCGCGGACTTCGCCTGTCCCGGCTGTGCTGCGTGCCGCGTGGCGACCGTCGCGGCACGGTGGCGATCATGACCGCGATCCTCGGCGGCGCGCTGGCGGGCTTCGTGGCGCTCGCAACCGACGTCGGCACCTGGGAAGCCGACCGAAGCGCGATGCAGGGCGCCGCCGACCAGGCCGCGATGGCCGCGTCCTACGCCATCGCCTCCGGAACCCCCGCGGCGCAGAAGGAGGCGCGCGGCCTCGCCGCGGCGTCGGGCTTCCTCGACGGCGTGGCCGGCGTGAGCGTCGCCGTGAACATCCCCCCCCAGTCGGGCGCCGACGCCGGCGTGGCGCGCGCCATCGAGGTGGTGATCTCCCGGCCGCAGCAGCTCCTCCTGTGCGCCATGGTCACCGGCGCCCCGCCCATGGCCACCGCCCGCGCCGTTGCGGTCCCCGGGCCGGTCAACACCTGCATCATGGCCCTCGCCCCCTTCAGCCCCGGCATCACCGGCATCGGCCTCGGCACCGTCGCGGCGAACTGCAACATCTACGTCAACTCGACCGTCTCGCCGGGCAACTGCGACGTGTCGCTGACCGGCGCGGTCGCCCTGGTCGGCTACGACGTGTTCCTCGGCCAGCCCCCCTGCACCGGCGTCGGCATCACCAGCGTGGCCGCGGCCCACCGCCTGCGCATCAACGCCGCCCCCGCCGCCGACCCCTACGCCGCCCGTACCATCCCGGCCCCGACCGCCCCGTGCATGCCTGCGCCGACCCTGCTGCAGTTCCTGCAGCCCGTGCTCACCCTCAACCCCGGCACCTACTGCGGCGACATCGTCGCCAAGGGCAACGTCGTGCTCAACCCCGGCGTCTACGTCTTCGACAACGCCAGCCTGCTGCTCCTGGTCCCCGCCACGCTCACCGGCAGCGGCGTCTCCCTCGTCTTCACCAGCAGCACCGGCAGCGGCTACGGCACGCTCGTCGCGGCCGTGCCCGTCACCCTCAACCTGACCGCCATGACCACCGGCCCGACCGCGGGCATCGCGATCTGGCTCGACCCCGCTGGCAGGCAGTCGCTCGTCCTGGCGACTGCGCTGACCGTGCTCAACATCACCGGCGCGATCTACGCGCCCGCGTACAGCTCCATCGTCAACGTCCTCGGCATCACGTCCATGCCGTGCACCCAGGTCATCGCCGGCCAGATCATCTTTGCCGGCGTGACCACCGTGCGACATAATTGCGCGGGCCTCGGCACCGCCGACGTCATCGCCTACAAGCTGCTGGAATAGCGCGTGCGCCCGGCCCCCCCTCGCACCCGGACCTCGCCCCGCCACCCCGCCGCCCTGTTCTGGCGCGCGCGCGACGGCGTCGCCGCCGTGGAGTTCGCCCTGATCGCACCGCTGCTGATCCTGCTGCTCGGCGGCGCGGTCAGCCTCGGCGAAGCGCTGCGGGTCAGGATCGCGGTGGGCAACGCCGCGCGCGCCGGCGCCGCCTGGGCGCAGCTCAACGGCTTCGACGCGAACGGCATTGCCGCCGCCGCGCGCGCCGCCACCGCGCTGACCGGCGTCGCCGTGACCGCCACCGCCTCCGCCGCCAGCTGCACCAGCCCCGCGAGCCTCCTGCTCGCCCCCGCCGGCGGCGCCACGCTGTGCCCCGCGACCGGTGCGCCGCCCGGCACCTACGTCAGCGTCGCCACCTCCGTGCCCTACACCTCCGTCATCCCGCTCCCCGGCCTGCCCACGACGACGACGATCACCGGCGCCGCGGTCGCGCGCGTGCGATGACCTCCCGCCCGACCCGGCCCGGCCCGCCGCCGCGCGCCCTCTCGCGCCTCGCAGGCGCGCAGGGCGGGGCCACCGCGATCGAGTTCGGCCTCCTGGCGCTCCCGTTCCTGCTCCTGGTCACGGGGATCATGGACTGCAGCCGCATGGTCTGGACCCATCTGGCCCTGCAGGTTGCGGTCGAGCAGGCGGCCCGCTGCGCCGTGGTCGACGCCACGAACTGCGGCACCGCCGCCAAGGTGCAGGCCTACGCCGCCGCGGTGATGCCGGCCCCCGGCATGACGCCCGCCAGCTTCTCGCTCGTCACCGCTGCCTGCGGCTACCAGGTCTCGGCCAGCCTGGACTACGCCGTCATCGTCCCCGGCTACCTGCCCGCCAGCGTCACCCTGACCGCGCAGTCCTGCGCCCCCTTCTAACGCCTCGCGCCCCCGCGCAGGCCGCCGCTTCCGCCCCGCCCCCGCGTCCTGCTACACCCGCAGGCCGTGCGGCCCGCCCCGGCGCGCCCCCCACAGCGACAGAGACAGGCTCCGATGGCCGGCCATTCCCATTCCAAGAACATCATGCACCGCAAGGGCGCCCAGGACGCGAGCCGCGCCCGCGCCTTCGCCCGCCTGATCCGCGAGATCACCGTGGCCGCCCGCTCCGGCCTGCCCGACCCCGCCTCCAACCCCCGCCTGCGCGCCGCCGTCTCCGCCGCCCGCCAGGCCAACATGCCCCGCGACACCGTCGAGCGCGCGATCAAGAAGGCCGCCGGCCCCACCACCGGCGAGGACTACGCCGAGGTCCGCTACGAGGGCTACGGCCCCAGCGGCGTCGCCGTGATCGTCGAGGCGCTCACCGACAACCGCAACCGCACCGCCTCCGACATCCGCACCGCCTTCAACAAGAGCGGCGGCACGCTGGGCGAGACCAACTCCGTGTCCTTCCTGTTCGCCCGCCTCGGCTTCGTCCGCTACCCGCTGGCCGCGGCCTCGGCCGACGCCATGCTGGAGGCCGCGATCGAGGCCGGCGCCGACGACGTGGAGACCGACGCCGACGGCCACGAGGTCACCTGCGCGACCGAGAGCTTCTTCGGCGTGCGCGACGCGCTCGAGGCCCGCTTCGGCGCCCCGGAGGAGGCCCGCCTCGACTGGCGCCCGACCATGACCGTCACCCTGGACGAGGCCAAGGCGGCCGGCATGATGAAGCTGATCGACGCGCTGGACGACAACGACGACGTCCAGAACGTCTACGTGAACTCGGACATCCCCGAGGACGTCATGGCCCGCCTCGGCGCATGACAAGCAAGCATGGGCTCTGCCCAAACCCGCCAGGGGCGAGCCCCCTCGCCTGGCCCTTCCACCGACCTAAGAAGGTCGTCGGAACCTTTGGCCAGCCTCGCCCCTGGACCGGCCTCTCTAAGGTGTGCGTTCCAAGGGCGCAGCCTTTGGCGGAGTCCAGAGGCAGCGCCTCTGGCCTTCCTTGACCCCTACGCCCCCAAAGACCGCCCGCCTCCTGGGCATCGACCCCGGCCTGCGCTTCACCGGCTGGGGCGTGATCGAGGTGACCGGCAACCGCCTGCGCCACATCGCCGACGGCGTCCTGTCCACGACCAACGACGACCGCGTCCCAGAGCGCCTGCGCGCCCTGCACGACGGCCTGGTCACCCTGTTCCAGCTCTACGAGCCCGACGAGGCCGCGGTCGAGGAGACCTACGTCAACCGCAACGGCACCGCGACGCTCAAGCTCGGCTACGCCCGCGGCGTGGCGCTCCTGGCCCCCGCGCTCGCCGGCATCCCGGTGTTCGAGTACGG
>JBPBQX010000344.1:0-9827 GCA_050955025.1 Janthinobacterium lividum | reverse complement strand
TCATCTCCTGCTTGCGCAGGGAGGACGCGTTCTCGACCTGGAGCGACTCCGCGAAGCTGAGCAGGTCGGCAGGGGATTTTGCCTTGAGTTCGGCGAGATGCATCTGTGGCCTCGGAGAGGAGGGGGGACGTCCGGATCGGAAGTCCGTCGCCGTGCGCGCAAAGGTGGCCGCCAGGAGGCGACACGCACACGGGGATCGGCGGGGGCGAAAGCCCTGGGCCAGGCCCGGAGGGTTCCGCGAGGAAGGCACGGCAGGGCGCCGTCCCGCAACAGGTGGCACAAACGGTTACCGGGATCAACCCGGGGCGTGCGGGGAAGGCCAGGGCGCTGCCCTGGACCCGCCAGGGGCGGCGCCCCTGGACCGGCGCACGGAAGGAGCCTGCGGCACCGCCGGGAACTTCGGGAGGGTTTCCAAAGGCGAGCCTTTGGCGGAGCTCGAGGCGGAGCCTCGACCTTGCTTGCGGTCAGAACGGCTTGACGATGACCATGACGACGATGACCAGCAGGAGCAGGGTCGGCGCCTCGTTGGCGATCCGGTAGAAGCGGTGGCTGCGGGTGTTGCGGCCGTGCTCGAAGTCGCGGCGCCAGCGCGCGCAGGCGCCGTGGAAGCCGAACAGCAGCGCCACGCACGCCAGCTTCACGTGCCACCAGCCCGCCGACCAGTCCATCGCGCCCGGCGTCAGCACCAGCAGCGTGCCGAACAGCAGGGTGGAGACCGCGGCGGGGTTCATGATCCCGCGCAGCAGGCGGCGCTCCATGCCCTTGAAGCGCTCGTCCTCCGCGGAGCCGGGGGCCATGTCGCAGTGGTAGACGTAGAGGCGCGGCAGGTAGAACAGCCCGGCCATCCAGGCGACCATCGAGATCACGTGGAACGACTTGGTCCAGAGATAGAACGGCGCCAGCGCGTCGATCGTCATGCCACCGTCCGCATCGCCGCACGCGCGATCGGCGCCACCTCGTCGAGCGAGCGGATCACCCGCGCGCCCAGGGCGGCCAGGTCGGCGCCGTCGCCGTGGGGCGCGAGGCCGAGCACCGCCATGCCGGCGGCAACCGCGGCCTCGGTGCCGGGGACCGAGTCCTCGACCACCAGGCACGCGGACGGGGGCACGCCCTCGGTCGCGGCGGCAAGCAGGTAGACGTCCGGGGCGGGCTTGCCGCGGGGGACGTCGCGGGCGCTGTGGATGCGGCCGGCGACCAGCGCGTCCAGGCCGCAGCGGGGGAACTTCACCGCCATCTCGGCGTGCGACGAGTTCGACGCGATGCGGAACGGCAGGCCCAGCGCCGTGACCGCGCGCAGCGCCGCCGCGGCGCCGGGCATCGGCTCGACCTCGCGGGCGAGGACGTCGAGCATGCGGTCGCGCAGGGTTTCGGACCAGCCGGCGGGGATCGGGCGGCCGAGGTGGCGCTCGATCACCGGGACCATGTCGCGCAGGGTCATGCCCATGAAGTGGCCGAGGCTCTCCTCGGTGGTCATCGGCCAGCCAAGCGCGGTGATCTCGGCGGCGCACAGGCGGCTGGCGGCGGCCTCGCTGTCCACGAGTACGCCGTCGCAGTCGAAGATCACCAGGCGGAGGGGATCGGGGGTCATGGGGCGGACCTAGGGCAGGAAGGACAGGAAGCAAGGCCGGGCTCTGCCCGGACCCGCCAGGGCGAGCCGCCCTGGACTGGCCTTGCTTAAGGGGTGCGTTCCAAGGGCGCAGCCTTTGGCGGAGTTTGAGGCGGAGCCTCAACCTTGCTTCAGCCCCGGACCGTGGCGACGAGCTCGGCGACGTGGTCGGGCGGCGTGTGCGGCAGGATGCCGTGGCCGAGGTTGAAGATGTGGGCGCGGCCGCGCAGGGCGTCGCGGACGCCGAGGGCCTCCTCGCGCAGGGCCGCGCCGCCGGCGACCAGGGCGAGGGGGTCGAGGTTGCCCTGCAGGGCGACGTGCTCGGGGACCTCGACGGCGGCGCGGCGGGGGTCGGTGACGGTGTCCAGGCCGACGCCGTCGACGCCGGTGCGCTCGGCGTAGTGGCGCAGCAGGGTGCCGGCGAGGCGGGGGAAGCCGATGATCGGCGTGCCGGGGTGGCGCAGGTTGAGCGCCTCGACGATGCGGCGGGTGGGGCCGACGACGTGCTTCCTGAACTGCATCGGCGAGAGGATGCCAGCCCAGCTGTCGAACAGCATCACGGTCTCGGCGCCGGCGTCGATCTGGGCGGAGAGGTACTCGACGGTGACATCCTCCAGCAGCGCCATGATGCGGCCGAACAGCTCGGGCTGCGCGTGGGCCATGGTGCGGGTGGCGGCGAAGTCGCGGCTTCCGCCGCCCTCGACCATGTAGCAGGCGACGGTGAAGGGGCTGCCCGCGAAGCCGATCATCGTGGCGGCAGGGGGGAGTGCGGCGCGGACGCGGCGCACGGTCTCCAGGATCGGCTGGATGGCGTCGTGGAGGCGGCCGCGGTCGAGGGCCTCGAAGCCGGCCTGGTCGCGGATCGGCGGCAGCTCGGGGCCCTCGCCGGAGACGAACTGCAGGCCCTGGCCCAGCGCCCAGGGGACCATGAGGATGTCGCTGAACAGGATGGCGGCGTCCATGCCGAAGCGGCGCACGGGCTGGAGCGTGATCTCGGTGGCGAGGTCGGGAGTCGTGCAACAGCCGATGAAGTCGGACTGCACCCGCAGGGCGCGGTATTCCGGGAGGTAGCGGCCGGCCTGGCGCATCAGCCACATCGGCGGCGGCCATACCGACTCCCCGCCCAGGACGCGCAGCAGGGGCTTCGCGACTCCCGCCACCCCGGCTTCCCGCCCGTCGGCTCCCAGCTCGCCCATCGATCCCGTCCGCTTCTGCATGCGGCCTTGGTAGAGCCGATCGGGCGACGTGGGAACCGTGTCCGGGGGCTCCGTGACTCGCGGCGGGCGCGGTTGTCGCGGAGTCGCGCGACTCAGGCGGCGGGGCGCGACTCATGGGGTGCGAGCCGTCCACGCGCGGGCCTCTTCTCTCAAAAGAGAGTCTTAGAAGACTCGGGGAGGGGCAGAGGAGCCCTGTGGATGACGGGGTACCCGCTTTGCCCCGGAAGTACACAGGATTGTCCACACCTTGCTGGGGTCGCAAGTCGTTGTTGCGGCTTGTGAATCCTGAACCGTCCCGAGTCGCGGGCCGACCCCCTGCGGATTCGTCCCGCGTACGGGCGTACGGTCGTACCGTCCCCGGCATTCGCCGGCGACTCTCCCAAGGCGGGTGCGCGGCGGAGTTATCCCCGCTATCCTCGCTCCCATGTCCGGCACACGCATCAACCTCCACCTCGTTTCGGACTCCACCGGGGAGACCCTGAACTCGGTGGCGCGCGCCACCGTGTCGCAGTTCGACGGCACCTCGATCCTGCACCACCGCTGGAGCCTGATCCGCACCAGGCTGCAGCTGCACCGCGTGCTGGAAGGCATCGAGGCGGAGCCGGGGCCGGTGCTGTCCACGGTGATCGACCACGCGCTGCGCCACGATCTCGAGACGACGTGCGCGCGGCTCGGCGTGTCGGTGGTCAACGTGCTCGACCCGGTGATGTCGGTGCTGACGGAGACGCTGGGGGCGCAGGCGATGGCGCGTCCGGGGCGGCAGTACGTGCTCGACGCGGACTACTTCCGGCGCATCGACGCGATGCACTTCGTGCTCGCCCACGACGACGGGCAGATGCAGAAGGGCATCGCGGAGGCGGACGTGTGCGTGGTCGGCGTGTCGCGCTCGTCGAAGACGCCGACGTCGTTCTACCTCGCGAACCGCGGGGTCAAGGCGGCCAACGTGCCGCTGGTGCCGGGCACGCCGGACCCGCCCGGGCTGGAGGAGCCGGCCTGCCCGGTGGTGGGGCTGACGCTGGACGCGCCCGCGCTGATCGAGATACGGCGCCACCGGCTCAAGCTGATCGCGTCCGGCGAGAACGCCGGGGTCATGCGGCAGAGCAGCGGCGACTACGTGGACCTGGAGAGCGTGAAGGCGGAGCTGCTCTGGGCGCGCAGGCTGTGCACGCGGCGGGGGTGGCCGGTGATCGACGTCACGCGGCGCTCCATCGAGGAGACCTCGGCCACGGTGATCCAGCTTATGGAGGCCTGGCACGAGCGGCGGCGCAAGGCGCGGACGGGGCCAGGCAAGCAAGGTTGAGGCTCCGCCTCAAACTCCGCCAAAGGCTGCGCCCTTGGAACGCACAACTTTAAGCAAGGCCGGTCCAGGGGCGGCTCGCCCCTGGCGGGTTGGGCAGAGCCCATGCTTCCTGGCTTTTTGGCCGAAGCGTTCCAATCTCGGGTGCATCCGTTGCCCGGAGATGTCGCGATGCCCAGCGTGCTCCCGCCGTCCGGCCTGAGCCCGCGTGTGGGTGGCCTGCTGCAGCACGGCCTGATCGGCGGGATGCTGTCGGGCGTGCTCGGCGCAGCCTACCACGCCTGGCTGGTCGGGCATGCGCCGGACCATCCGGTGGCGGACACGCACCAGACCATCGCGCTCGCGGCCGCGTTCCACGGGCGCCGGATCGCCGAGCATTTCGTGACGCCGGCGCAGCGCGCGCTGTGGTGGGCGCTGCTGATGCCTGCGGTGGCGTCGCTGGTGCTGATGGTGGCGGGGCTGGTCTGGATGGGAGTGCGCACGGTGCGCGGCGGGGGCAGGCGGCGGGGCGGCTGAGGGGCGGGCCTTGCCTGCGCGGCGCGCATTGCCTACGTCGCGTGCCATGACAATACGCCCCATCCGCACCGAACAGGACCTCGAGGCGGCACGCGCGGAGATCGCGCGGCTGCTGGCGCTGGACCCCATGGCGGGCAGCGACGAGTTCGACCGGCTCGACGTGCTCGCCACGCTGGCCGAGAGCTACGAGGCCCGGCACAGGGACGGGCCGCCGGCGGACCCGATCGATGCGGTCTGGGAGAAGATGGGCGAGACCGGCATCAGCCAGCGCCTGCTCGCCGCAATCGCGCGGATCCCGGAGCCGGAGCTGGCGGACGTGCTGGCGCGCCGTCGGCCGCTGGGGGCGGCGATGATGGGGGCGCTGGCGCCGGCGCTCGGGCTGCCGCTCGAGGTGCTGATGCAGCCGGCCCGCTCGCCCGCGTCGCTCGCCTGAACAGGAGCCTGTCCACATGACCCATTCCTTCGGCCTCGCGCGGGCGACGCTGCTGATGCTGGCCGCCTCTGCGGCGCTCGGGGCGTGCAGCTCCAGCTTCGGCAGCGGGGGCGGGTCCTCGCCGTCGCCGACCTACGTCGTGATGCCCAACGGCGAGACTGTTCCGGCCGCGCCGGCTCCCTGAGGCCGGCGTCCGGTTCAGCTGGCGTCAGGAGCGATGCGGCAGAGGTTCTGCGCGCGGCCGGCGATCCGGTTCATGACCTGGCCGGCGAGCACCACGCCGGCAGCGGACACGTCCAGGCCCGACGCGTGCAGCGCCTGCGTCGTCCAGGTGTTGCAGGTGTGCAGGCCCGAGTAGCCCAGCGGCGAGGCGTAGAACACGCTGCCGGGGAAGCCCGTGCCGAGGGATTTCGGTGTGCCCGCGTAGTTCAGCGCGAAGCTGCGCCACACGAAGGCGGACAGGCGTTCCGCGCCGCCGGGCGGCAGCGGCAGGGTGGCCACGGTGCCGTCACGGTAGGCCGTCTCCGGGCTCGTGCTGATCGCCGCGACCTGGAGGGCGCCGGAGCCGGGCAGCGGGCCGGTCAGCAGGTCGCCGGAGGTCTCCACCGGCGCCATCATGAAGGAGCGCCGGCCGTAGCCCACCATCAGGGTTTGCAGGCCCGGGAAGGTGGCCCGGAAGCGGGCCATGCCGCCGCGCAGCGTGGCCGCGGGCAGGCCGAGGTCGGTGTGCCAGCCGTGCGAGACCACGTAGACCACGTCGGGCGATGCAGGCGCGGCGGCGACGCAGGCGGGCGGCGAGGTGGCGCAGGCCTGGAGGCAGACGACAAGCAGGCAGGGTCGGGCTCTCCCTCCGCCTGCCATTCCAACGATCCAAGAGGATCGTCGGAACCTTTGGCGGGCTGCGCCCAGACCTGCCAAAGGCCAGGGGCCTTTGGAAACCCATCCCTTGAGTCGTGGATTCCAAAGGCGAGCCTTTGGCGGAGTTTGAGGCAGAGCCTCAACCTTGCTTGCGGTTCCTCAGAAGAGGCCCTCGATCAGGCCTTCGGCGTCCAGGCCGATGCCTTCGGCGGAGGGGACTTTGGGCAGGCCGGGCATGGTCATGATCTCGCCGCAGACCGCGACCACGAAGCCGGCGCCGGCGGAGAGGCGCAGCTCGCGGACCGGGAGCACGTGGCCGGAGGGCGCGCCCAGCTCGGTGGGGTCGGAACTGAAGCTGTACTGGGTCTTGGCGACGCAGATCTGGAGGTGGCCGTGGCCGGCCTTCTCGATCGCCTCGAAGCGCTTGGCGATGGCGGGGGTCAGCGCGATGTCGGAGGCGCGGTACATCTTCTGGGCGATGGTGCGCAGCTTGTCGGCGAGCTTCATGTCGTCGGGGTAGAGGGGGGCGAAGTTCGCGGTGCCGGCGTCGAGCATCTCGCGCACCGCGTCGGCCAGGGCGAGCGTGCCCTTGGAGCCGTCGGCCCAATGGGTGCAGACCACGACCTTGACGCCGTGCCTGGCCATGCCGTCGCGGATCGCGGCCAGCTCGCCGTCGGTGTCGGAGGTGAAGTGGTTGACGCAGACCACGACGGGCAGGCCGAAGCCCTGCATGTTCTCGACGTGGCGCTCGAGGTTCACCAGGCCGCGGGTGACGGCCTCGATGTCCTCGCGGCCGAGGGCGTTCTTGGCGACGCCGCCGTGCATCTTGAGCGCGCGGGCGGTGGCGACGACGACCACGGCGGACGGCGTGATGCCGGCTTGGCGGCACTTGATGTCGAAGAACTTCTCGGCGCCCAGGTCGGCGCCGAAGCCGGCCTCGGTCACGACGACGTCGGAGAGCTTCAGCGCGAGGCGGGTGGCCATCACGGAGTTGCAGCCGTGGGCGATGTTGGCGAACGGGCCGCCGTGCACCAGCGCGGGGTTGCCCTCCAGGGTCTGGACGAGGTTGGGCATGAAGGCGTCCTTGAGGAGGGCGGCCATCGGGCCGTCCGCCTTGAGGTCGCGCGCGGTGATCTCGCTGCCGTCGCGTCGCGTGGCGACGACCATGCGGCCGAGGCGGTCCTGCAGGTCGGGAAGGTCGCGGGCGAGGCAGAAGACGGCCATCACCTCGGAGGCGACGGTGATGTCGAAGCCGTCCTCGCGCACGGCGCCGTCCAGGCCCTGGACGATGTCGCGCAGCTGGCGGTCGTTCATGTCGAGGCAGCGGCGCCAGGTGATGCGGCGCGCCTCGATGCCGAGCGCGTTGCCCCAGTAGATGTGGTTGTCCAGCATCGCGGCGAGCAGGTTGTTGGCCGAGGTGATGGCGTGGAAGTCGCCGGTGAAGTGGAGGTTGATCTCCTCCATCGGCGCGACCTGGGCGCGGCCGCCGCCGGCGGCGCCGCCCTTCATGCCGAAGCACGGGCCCAGCGAGGGCTCGCGCAGGCAGATGATGGCGCGGGTGCCCGACGCGCACAGCGCGTCGCCGAGGCCGACGGTGGTGGTGGTCTTGCCCTCGCCGGCGGCGGTGGGGCTGATGCCGGTGACGAGCACGAGGCGGCCGTCGGGCTGGTCCTGCACGGAGCGGACGTAGTCGAGGCCGAGCTTGGCCATCTTCCTGCCGTACGGCTCCAGCGCGGAGGCCGGGATCCCGGCGCGCTCGGCGACTTCGGCGATCGGCTGCAGCGTGACGCCGCGCGCCACCTCCTGGTCGTGTGTCATCCCTGCGGTTCCTGTTCCGCCGGCGTCGTCGCGCGCCGGTCCCTGCCCCGCCTGCGTCGCCCGAACCGAGGCAAAGTGCAAGGATCGCGTTCGGAGGCCAAAGGAAGGCCAGAGGCTCTGCCTCTGGACTCCGCCAAAGGCTCGCCTTTGGAAACCCGGGGTTCGGGCCGGCGGCACGGGCCGTTGCGTCGGGGGTGCCGGGCCTAGTTGTGCCGGTTCAGGGGCGCTGCCCCTGGCGGGTCCAGGGCGTAGCCGGCCAAAGGTTCCGACGACCCGCTTGGGTTGTTGGAATGGCCGGCGAAGGGAGGGCCCTGGCCTTGCCTCGCCCGGCTTCCTAGAACCGCGTTCGCCACCATCGCGGACCTGTGCATGCCCCACATCGGCGTCGATTTCGGCACCACCAACAGCGTGGTCGCCTTGGCCACGGACGACGGCGCACTGCACTCGGCGCGCATCGAGGTGCCCGCCGCGGCGGTGGAGACGATCCGTAGCGTGCTGTGCTTCTGGAGCGCGAAGGGGGCGCTGCGGCACGCGATCGGGCCGGGGGCGGTGGAGCGCTACCTGGAGGATCCCGGCGACTGCCGGCTCATCATGTCGATGAAGACCTACCTGGCGCAGCGCAGCTTCACCGAGACGCGGGTGCTCGGGCAGGCGTTCGGGCTGGAGCGGCTGGTGGGGCTGTTCCTTCGCGCGCTGCTGCCGGGGGGGCTGGAGGGGGGGCGGATCACGGCGGGGCGGCCGGTGCGCTTCGCCGGCGAGCGGGCGGACGACGCGCTGGGCGAGCGGAGGCTGCGCGCGGGGTTCGCCGAGGCGGGGTGGCCGGAGGTGGACGTGGCGCTGGAGCCGGAGGCGGCGGGGTACCGCTTCGCCCGCACGCTGGGGGCGGCGGCCACGGTGCTGGTGGGCGACTTCGGGGGCGGCACCAGCGACTTCTCCGTGCTGCGCTTCGGGGCGGGGGGGCGGGTCGAGGCACTGGGCAGCGCGGGGGTGGGGATCGCGGGCGACAGCTTCGACGCGCGGATCATGGAGCACGTGGTGGCGCCGCGGCTGGGGCGGGGCGACACCTACGCGCCGATGGGCCAGGACCTGCCGGTGCCGCCGGAGTTCTTCGCGGGGTTCTCGCGCTGGCACCGGCTGTCGATGATGCGCACGCCGCGCACCCTGCGCGAGATCGCCGAGGTGGCGCGGCATGCGGCGCACCCGGAGCGGCTGCTGGCGCTGGCGCGGCTGATCGAGGACGAGGCGGGATACGGGCTCTACGGGGCGGTGGCGTCGGCAAAGGCGGCGCTGTCGCGGGCGCAGAGCACGGTGCTGCGCTTCCGCCACGAGGGGTTCGAGATCGAGCAGGAGATCACCCGCGCCGAGCTGGAGGGGTGGATCGCGCCGGACCTGGCGCGGCTGTCGGCGGCGGTGGAGCAGGCGCTGGAGCGCTCCGGGGTGGCGGCCGGGGGGGTCGATCGCGTGTTCCTCACCGGGGGCACCGCGCTGATGCCGGCGATCCGGCGGCTGTTCGAGGAGCGCTTCGGCGCCGGGCAGGTGTCGGGCGGGGGGGAGTTCGTGTCCGTGGCGGAGGGGCTCGCGCTGATCGGGCAGGCGCGTGGGGCGGGGGGCCCGGGGCAGGGCTGAGGCTGCGCCCCGGACAGCTGGCGAGGCCGCGCCTTCGGAATGCCTTAATCAAGAGGTGGCATCAGTGGGAGATGCCGGAGCCTTCGGGGTCCGGGTGCAGCCTGCCGACGCCGCGATGGTTCGCCCGGGCCTTGCGGCGGGCGGAGGGAGAACCCCGGCCGGCCTCCCCTGGCGCTCCGCCCCGCGGCGTGCTAGGGACAGGTCCAGTCGAGTCTGCACCCTGTCGCCGACGGATGATTCCGGGGACACGGTTTCCGCCCGCCGCGTGCGGGATGGAACCTTCCGGTGTCTCGTGCGCCTGTGCAGGAAACGACAGTCTTCGCGTGCCTCGGCAGCGGGGCGCCCATGACGGATCCGGGCCCGGATGCCGATCCCGTCAGACCCGATACTCCGGGACACCGCCGAGACAGAAGTTTCGGGCACCCCATCGCGGCTTGCCCGGCCGTCTCCGCCACA
>JBPBQX010000343.1:0-11088 GCA_050955025.1 Janthinobacterium lividum | reverse complement strand
CTGGAGGGCCTGGCCAAGGCGTCGGCGATCGACCTCGCGCCGCACGGCATCCGCGTCAACACGCTGTGCCCGACCTTCGTGGAGACGCCGCTCACCCGGCCCTACCTCGCCGACGCGGCGTTCCGCGCCGAGGTGCTCGCGCGCATCAAGCTAGGACGCGTCGGCCAGGTCGAGGACCTGATGGGCGCGGTGGTGTTCCTCGCCGGCGACGCCTCCGCCCTGATGACCGGCACCTCGCTCGTGATCGACGGGGGCTGGACCGCCGACTAGCCGCCGCCGCAGCGATCCAGGGGCGGCCGGCGAACGAGCCGCCCCGGACAACAGGGAGTGAATGCCGTGAGCGTCGCGATCGCCCTCCTCGGGCTCCTGCTTCTGATGATCCTCGCCTACCGAGGGTTCAGCGTCATCCTGTTCGCGCCGGTGGCCGCCATGCTGCCGGTGCTGCTGACCGCGCCGTCGGCGGTGCCCACCGCCTTCACCGGGCTGTTCATGGCCAAGGCCGTGGTGTTCGTGAAGCTGTACTTCCCGGTGTTCCTGCTCGGCGCCGTGTTCGGCAAGCTGATGGAGATGTCTGGCTTCGCGCGCTCCATCACCATCGCCATCATCCGCCTGGTCGGCGCACGGCGCGCCATCCTCGCCACCGTGCTGGTCGCGGCCGTGCTCTGCTACGGCGGCGTGTCGCTGTTCGTGGTGGTGTTCGCCGTCTACCCCTTCGCCACCGAGCTGTTCCGCGAGGCGCGCATCCCCAAGCGCCTGATGCCCGCCGCCCTGGCGCTGGGCGCCTTCAGCGTCACCATGGACGCGCTGCCCGGCACCCCGCAGATCCAGAACATCATCCCCACCGCGTTCTTCCACACCACCGCCTGGGCCGCGCCGATCCTGGGCACCGTCGGCTCCGCGGTGATCCTGGTCGCAGGCGTCGGCTACCTGCAGTGGCGCGCCCGGCGCGCGGGCGACGAGGGCTACGGCACCAACCACCTCAACGAGCCCGACCACGTGGAGGAGGGCGCCGTGCCGCCATGGCCGGTGGCCGTGCTGCCGCTGCTCTCGGTGTGGGTGCTGAACAGGCTGTTCACCGGGCTCATCCCCGGCGTCTTCGGGAAAACCGACACCGTGAGCCTGCCCGGCCTGCCCGAGCCGCTCGTCACCGACGTCCCCGCCTTCACCGCGATCTGGGCGCTGGAGGCGGCGCTGCTCGTGGGCGTGCTGCTGACCGTGGCGCTCGGCTTCCGCGCCGTCCGCGGCCGCTTCAACGAGGGCACCAAGTCCGCGGTCGCCGGCGCCCTGCTCGCCACGCTCAACACCGCCTCCGAGTTCGGCTTCGGCGGCGTGATCGCGGCGCTGCCGGGCTTCATCGTGGCGCGCGACGCGCTCGCCGTGATCCCCGACCCGCTGGTCAAGGCGGCTGTCGCCACCACCACGCTCGCCGGCATCACCGGCTCCGCGTCGGGCGGCCTGAGCATCGCGCTCGCGGCGCTGGGCGGGCAGCTCGCCGCCGCCGCCGACGCCGCCCACATCCCGCTCGAGGTCATGCACCGCATCACCGCCATGGCCAGCGGCGGCATGGACGACCTGCCGCACAACGGCGCGGTGATCACCGTGCTGGCGGTGTGCGGCCTCACCCACCGCCAGTCCTACGGCGACATCTTCGTCATCACCCTGATCAAGACCGTCACCGTGTTCCTGGTCATCGCGCTCTACCGGACCACCGGGCTGGTGTGACGCCCTGTGGCCCGGCCGCGGTCCCGCGGGCCGGCGCGGGGCTCAGCCCCACACCGGCTCCGCGTCGACCGACTCCCGCGCCAGCGTCTCCAGCAGCCACTCGCGGAACGCGACCACCCTGGGCAGCTCACGCTGCGCCGTGCGGGTGCACAGGAAGTGCAGCGTGCGCGGCACGGAGCGCATCGCCCTGCCGCCCAGCAGCACCAGTTCGCCCCGCGCGATCTCCTCCTGGGCGAAGCGCGTGCTCTCCAGCACGGCGCCGAGCCCCTGCACCGCCGCCGACACCGCCAGGGCGCCGCGGTCGAACGAGGGCCTGGACGCTGCGCCCGCCGCGGGCAGCGCCACCCCGTTCAGGCCGCACCAGTCCGCCCAGCGCACCGGGCTCACCGCGGACTCGATCAGCACCAGCCGGCGCAGCGCCGACGCGTCGAGCGGGTCGTGCATGCGGCCCACGTCCGGGGCCGCGAGCGCCGCCACCTGCTCCACGCCGAGCCCCTCCACCACGACCCCGCGGCGCGGCGGCACCGGGCCGTAGGCGATCACCAGGTCGAGCTCCTCGTGGCGCATGAGGTCGATCGGGTCCGCACTCGCCGACAGCCGGATGCCGATGCCGGGATGGCTGCGCATGAACAGCGGCAGCCGCGGCCCCAGCCACTTCGAGGCGAAGGAGGGCGCGCAGTGCACGCACAGCGTCTGCACCGCGGGCCCGCGCCCGACCTCGGCGCACGCTGCCTCGATCGCGTCGAGCGCCGGGGTCAGCCGCCCCAGCAGGCCGCGCCCCTCCGGCGTCAGCGCGACTTGGCGGTTGCGGCGCACGAACAGCAGGCGGTCGAAGTGCGCCTCGAGCGAGCGCACCTGGTGGCTGATCGCGGACGGCGTGAGGTGCAGCTCCTCGCTGGCCAGCACGAAGCTGCCCAGCCGAGCGGCCGCCTCGAAGGCCCTGAGTGCGAGGAAGCTCGGGATCTGGCGCATCGCCGTTCGGATGAATTCAATTCACGTGAAGGTGAATTCTTGTCGTTTGTCAAGCCGCCCCGCTTCGTCCGACGCTCAGAGGAACACGCGCACGCCGGCCAACGGCGGCGCGAACATCAGGGGAGGCGAGGACGACCATGTCCCAGGCGTTTGCTGGAGAGGTTCCGTTTCCCGCGCGGACGGAGCAGTCGGTCTACGCCAAGGTCACCTGGCGACTGATGCCGTTCCTGTTCCTCTGCTACGTCGTTGCGTACCTGGACCGTGTCAACGTGGGCTTCGCCAAGCTGCAGATGCTGGGCGAGCTGCACTTCAGCGAGACGGTCTACGGCCTCGGCGCCGGCATCTTCTTCCTCGGCTACTTCCTGTTCGAGGTGCCGAGCAACATCATCCTGCACAAGGTGGGCGCGCGCGTGTGGATCGCGCGCGTGATGCTGACCTGGGCCGCGCTGTCCGCCGCCATGGTGTTCGTCGCCACGCCGACGGTGTTCTACACCCTGCGCTTCCTGCTCGGCGTCGCCGAGGCCGGCCTGTTCCCCGGCGTGATCCTCTACCTCACCTACTGGTACCCGGCCGAGCGGCGCGGCAAGATGATCGCGCTGTTCATGACCGGCATCCCGATCGCAGGCGTGGTCGGCGGCCCGCTGTCCGGCTGGATCATGCAGTCCATGGCCGGGATCGGCGGCCTGTCCGGCTGGCGCTGGCTGTTCCTGATCGAGGCGCTGCCGTCCGTGGTCATGGGCATCGCCGTGCTGTTCTACCTCGACAACGGCATCGAGGCGGCGCGCTGGCTCACGCCCGCGGAGAAGTCGCTGCTGGCCCGCAACGTGGCCTCGGACCGCGAGGGCGTGCAGTCCCACGCCCTGCGCGACGGCTTCACCAACCCGCGGGTGTGGCTGCTGTGCGCCGTGTACTTCTGCTTCGTCATGGGCCTCTACGGGATCGGCTTCTGGCTGCCGACGCTCATCAAGGGCGCCGGCGTGTCCAGCCCGCTGTCGATCGGCCTGCTCACCGTGCTGCCCTACGGCTGCGGCGCCGCCGCCATGGTCCTCGTCAGCCGCCGCTCCGACGCGGCGCGCGAGCGTCGCTGGCACCTCGCCGTGCCGGGGATGGTCGGCGCGCTCGGCTGGCTGGTCGCGGTGGCTGCGCACGGCGACACCACGATCGCCATGCTCGGCCTCACCGTGGCCACCATGGGCGTGATGACCACGCTGTCGCAGTTCTGGTGCCTGCCCACCGCGATGCTCGCCGGCGCGGCCGCGGCGACCGGGATCGCGGTGATCAACTCGGTCGGCAACCTCGCCGGCTTCGTCAGCCCCTACGTGATCGGCTGGATCATCGACCGCACGCACTCCACCGACCTCGGCGTCTACACCCTGGCCGCCAGCATCGTCGCCGGCAGCCTGCTCGCGCTCGCCATGCCGCGCCGCATCGTCAACCGCTGAACCCCCGGACCTCCCGTCCGGGAGCCCGGCACCGATCGCAGGAAAAGGACCCCCCATGCTCGACGCCGTCACCGACCGCATCTCGATCTACCAGCCGGAGCAGCCCGGCCTGATCTTCCCGGAGATCCCGAAGTTCGCCTCCTTCGCCGAGGAGCGCGAGTACCGCAAGCGCCACCTGGTCGCGGCCACGCGCGCCTTCGCGCTGCACGGCTTTGACTACGGCTTCGCGGGACACCTCACGGTGCGCGACCCGGAGCGGCCCGAGCTGTACTGGACCAACCCGATGTGCGTGCACTTCTCGCAGGTGCGGATGTCCAACCTCGTGCTCGCCGACCACTCCGGCAACGTCGTCGAGGGAAGCCACGCCATCAACCGCGCGGGCTTCGTGCTGCACTCCGCCGTGCACGACGCGCACCCCGACGTGATGGCGATGTGCCACGCGCACACCACCCACGGCACCGCGTGGTGCGCGACCGGGCGCCCGCTCGACATGCTGAGCCAGGACGCGGCGTGCTTCTACGGCAACCACGCGGTGATCGGCGCCTCGGCCGGCGCGGTCGCGGTGGAGAAGGAGAGCGGCCTGTCGATCGCCGCCGAGATCGGCAAGTACCGCGGCGTCCTGCACCAGAACCACGGCCTGCTGACCACGAGCCGCCACAGCATCGACGACGCGGCGTTCTGGTTCATCGCGCTGGAGCGCTGCTGCCAGGTGCAGCTGCAGGTCGAGGCGTCCGGCATCAAGCCGCAGCTGCTGTCCGACAGGACCGCGCAGTACAGCCTCGACCACGTCGGCAACGACTTCATCGGCTGGCTGCACTTCCAGACGATCTACAACCAGCTGGTCGCGTCCCAGCCCGACATGTTCGACTGACGCGGCCCCGCCCGGGGGCCGGACGGGGCGTCCCGTGACACCCCCGTCCGGCCCTCGGGCGGGCATCGGCCCTGCCCCGCCGGACGCGGCCGCCGGGTCCCGAACCCCGGGCGGAACGAACGCCGCTTCCGTATCGATAACGCATCGGTCTCGCGGGCCGACGCGGCCGCGGCGGGACGGCGAGGGGTGACAGCCCCTCATGTCTGGCATAACGTGACGATACGCCGGTATGCGCCGGCACGGACGCTCAGAAGAGCGCGAGATCCAGGGAGAGTTCAATGGACCGGCGTCGTCGTCTACTGGGCGGGGTGGCAAGCCTTGCCCTCGCGGTGTGCCTGATCTCGCCGGCGTGGTCGCAGAGTGCGCCGCTCGCGAACGAGAACCCGCAGGCGCCCTCGCAGGGCGGCACGGCGGCTCCGCAGGTTCCGGGCGCGCCGCAGGCCGCAGCGGGCGGGTCGCAGGCCGCGACGGGCGCGGGCCCCGGCGGGGCGGACTACGCGAAGGCCGACGCCGACGCCGAGAACTGGATCCTTCCGGCCAAGAGCTACAGCGGCAACCGCTACGTGGACCTGCCCGCCGTGACGCCCCAGAGCGTGGGCAAGCTCAAGCCGGCGTGGACGTTCAAGATCAGCGACCCCGGCCCGATGGAGGTGGCGCCGCTCGTCTGGCACGGCACGATGTTCGTCACCTCCGCCCACGACCACGTCTACGCGATCGACGCCGCGACCGGCGCGCAGAAGTGGGAGTTCGTCGACAGCCCGCACGTGATCGCCTTCGCCGGCAACCGCGGCGTGGCGCTGATGGGTGACAAGGTGTTTCTGGGCACGCTGGACGGGCACGTGATCGCGCTCGACGCGGCCACCGGCGCCAAGGCGTGGGACGTGGTCGGCGTCGACGAGCCGAAGAACTCGTTCTACACGATGGCCCCGGTGCCGTACCACAACAGCGCCACCAACCAGGACATGCTGCTGCTCGGCGTGTCCAACGGCGACTGGGGCGGCCGCGGCTACGTCCAGGCGTTCGACCCGAAGGACGGCCACGTGCTGTGGCGCTGGTACACCGTGCCGGGGCCGGGCGAGCCGGGCAACGACACCTGGCCGGGCGACACCTGGAAGCGCGGCGGCGCGTCCGTGTGGGCGGGCGTTGCGATCGACCCGGCCTCGCAGACGCTCTACCTCGACCTCGGCAACCCGCAGCCGGACTTCCTGGGCACGGTGCGCCCGGGCGCCAACCTGTTCAGCAACTCGATGGTCGCGCTCGACATCTCCGGCCCGTCGACGCCGAAGATGAAGTGGTACCACCAGTTCATCGCCCACGACACGCACGACTGGGACCCCTCGATGCCGCCCGTGCTGTTCCACGGCAAGGCCGGCGGGCAGGAGGAGGACCTGGTCGCGGCGGGCGACAAGGCCGGCAACTTCTGGGTGCTGGACTCCGGCGACGGCCACCTGGTGAGCCAGACCGCGGCCTCGTTCCAGCACAACCAGAACACCGAGCCCACCGCGGCCGGCAACGTCGCCTGCCCGAACACCAACGGCGGCATCGAGTACAACGGCGGGACCTACGACCCCGGCACCAACGCGTTCTTCGTGCCGAGCGTCAACGAGTGCGGCTTCTGGAAGTCCACGCAGCAGGCCGTCTACATCAGCGGCCAGTTCTACCTCGGCGGCATCTTCCCGACCTTCGTCGGGCCGAACACCGGCGACATGAACGCGATCAGCATCGACAGCGGCGTGTTCAGCTGGCGCAAGCACATGGACCTGCCGGCCGTCGGCGGCGCGCTGGTGACCAAGTCGGGCGTGGTGTTCACGAGCGAGCTGAACGGCAAGTTCGACGCCTTCGACACGAAGACCGGCGACCAGCTGTGGTCGGCGCAGACGCCCAACGCGATCATCGCGCCGCCGAGCGCCTACCAGGCGGGCGGCAAGACCTTCGTGGTCGTGGCGTCCGGCGGCGCCGGCAACCAGAAGGTGCCGGAGCTGAAGAGCACCGCGGTGGACGCGTCGATCAGCGCCTACGTCATGCCGTGAGCGAGGCGCGCGCCCGGCTCGGGGCGCGCGAGAGCAGGGCCGGGCCCGGGGGCACCACCCCCGGGCCTTGTCCTTGAGAGGGCCACGCTTGAAGCGGGCCACGCCGGCCCCATGATCCCGGCGTGCGGCGTCCGACAACGCCGCACCCGACCGACGCTGCCCCTCGGCGGAGCAGCCGGCCCGCCGCCCGTCCCGACCCCACCCCCGCGTCCGAGGATCGTCCGATGACCTGTTCCCTTCGCCCGGCGCTGATGGCCGGCGCGGCCGTGCTGTGTCTCCTGCCGCTGGCCGGCCCGGCGCGCGCGGGCACCGCGGAGGACCACGCGACGGCCCAGGCGGCGCTCGCGGACCTGCGGGCGGCGCGCACGGCGGTGGTGGGCGCGCTGGACAGCTACGAGGCCGACCCGTCGCACTACCGCGAGGCGGCGCAGCGCGCGGCCAACATGCTGGCCGGCGAGCGCGACCCCGCCTACTCCGCTGCCGCAGGCGTGCCCGACGACGCGGTGGGCGCGGTCGGCCGCCTCGACGCGCTGCTCAACCGCACGGACGCGCCCGTGTGGGCGGACGCCGTGCGCGGGGCGGAGGTGAACGCGCGCGCCGCGGTCGCGCGCCTGCAGACGGCGGCCAAGGCGCACGAGCTGGGCGACTTCCAGATCGCCGCGACCGAGGCGGTGGACAGCCTGCTGGTGGCCGAGGGCCGGTCCACGAGCCCGGACGTGTTCGGCGGCCTGCTGGGCGCGCTGGGAACGACGGTGCTGGGCGTGCCCCTGGGCGTGAACACCGTGGACGCGTGCAGCGGCACGGTGGCGGCGGGCTGGGCGGTGCACGGCGGGCGGCTGGGCTTCGTGGCGCTGGCGCCGGGCACCGCGCTGCCGGCGCTCGACACGCCGCTGGGCGTCACCGCGGTGGCCGGCACGGACGAACTGGTGGTGCTGCGCACCGCGGCCTGGCCGCTGGTGCAGCAGGACTGCCTGGCGCCGGCGACGGGCCGGCACGCCGAGGCGCCGCCGGCCACGGGCGGGGCGCCGGCCGCCGTGGCCGCGACGCAGCACGCCGCCGCCGCGCAGGCCCCGGCCGCCGCGCCTGCCGCGACCGCGGCGGCAGCGGCACCCGCCGCCGACAACGCGCCGTTCCCCGCGCTCTACACCGAGGCGCAGGCCGAGGCGGGCAAGGCGGTGTACGCGGAGAACTGCGTGTCCTGCCACGGCGCCGACATGCACGGCCTGGCCGCGCCGGCGATCGCGGGCACGGAGTTCCTCAGCTCGGCCGCGGACAACTCGTGGTCGCTGGAGGCGATCCGCACCATCGTGTTCACGATGATGCCGCTCAACGCCGGCGGCAGCCTCAGCACGAAGCAGTATGCCGAGGTGACCGCGTTCATCCTGGCGTCGAACTGCCTGCCCGCGGGCGCGACGCCGTTCCCCGAGGACGACTCGCCCGAGCTCGACAAGGTGCAGCTCCACCCGCTCGCCGCCCCGCCGGCGAACCGCAACGCCCTGGGGGTCTGTCCGGTCGGCTGAGCGGGCGGGCCGCGCCGAACCGCCGCCCTCCCGCAGCCGCTGCCGCCGCGCCCGGACCGTCGGGCCCGGCGGCCCGCCTCACCGCCCGGCCGTCCCCCCGAACCGCCCGTGCCGCATCGCCAGCAGCGGCAGCACCAGCAGGTTCAGCGCCATCGACGTGGCCAGCCCGCCCAGGATCACGATCGCCATGGGCCCCTCGATCTCGCGCCCCGGCTCGTCCAGCCCGATCGCCAGCGGCAGCAGCCCCAGCCCGGTCACCAGCGACGTCATCAGGATCGGCACCAGCCGGTCCCCCGCGCCGCGGATCGCCATCGCGGCATCCCACTCCCCGTCCTCCGCCAGCCTGGCGTAGTGCGACACCATCATGATCGAGTTGCGCAGCGTGATGCCGAACAGCGTCACGAACCCCACCGTCGAGCCCAGCGTCAGCACGCCCCCCGTCGCGAACACCGCCACCACGCCGCCCACCAGCGCGAACGGCAGGTTCAGCATCACCAGCAGCAGCGTGCGCCCGCTGCCCGTCACCACCGCGAGCAGCGACACCACCCCCGCCAGCCCGAGCGCCGCGTTCACCAGCAGGTCCCGCCGCGCGTCGGACTGCGCCTGCGCCGTGCCCCCGAAGTCGATCGTCACCCCCGGCGGCAGCACGACCTGTGCCGCGATCCGCGCCCGCGCGCGCGCCACGAACCCCGCCACGTCGCCGCCGTCCACGTTGCACGTCACGCTCTGCAGCCGCTGCCCGCCCTGGTGCAGCACGCCGGCCCGCGCCCCCGCCTCGTAGATCTCGGCGACGTCGCCCAGCCGCGCCCGCGTGCCGTCTGCCGCCCGCAGCGGCAGCGAGGCGATCGCGCGCAGGTCCGCCCGCGACGCCGGGTCGAGCACGGTGAGCACGTCGAACGCCCCGTCCGCGTCGAACCCCTCGCCCGCCACGTCGCCGCCGTACGCGATGCGCACCGCGTCCAGCACGTCCGCCTGGTCCAGCCCGAGCCGCGCCACGTCGGCCGGCCGCAGCCGGACCTGCAGCGACGGCTGCCCGGGCGGGCTCTCCACCTGCACGCCCGACGCCCCCGCCACGCCGCCCAGCACGCGCGCCACCTCCGCCGCCACCCGGTCGAGCGCGTCCAGGTCGCCGCCGTGCAGCCCGATCGCCACCGGGGCTGCGAAGCCCGACACCGTCTCCTCGATCCGCTCGCCCAGGAACGTCTTGAGCGCGAAGTTCACGCCCACGAACCGCGACAGCACCCCGCGCAGCGCCTCGCGCGCGGCATCTGTCTGCGCCCCCGACAGTCCCGGCTGCAGGTCCAGCTCGAACTCGCTGTAGTTCGGCCCCCAGGTGTCGGCCGACAGCGCCGCCCGCCCCACCCGCTGCGCCAGCGAACGCACCACCGGCAGCCGCTTCAGCGCGTCGGCCACCCGCGCGCCGATGCGCAGCGACTCCTCGACCGAGGTGCCCGGCACCGCCGACATGTGCAGCGTGAAGTGCGTCTCCTTCAGCTCCGGGATGAAGCTCGTCCCCAGGAACGGCAGCACCGACAGCCCCAGCGCCACCAGCACGCCCCACCCCAGCAGCACCGGGCGCGGCCGGCGCGACATCCGCCCCAGCAGCCGCTCGTACGCAGCCCGCGACCAGCGCACCGGCGCAGGGTCCCGCTCGCGCAGCGCGCGCCCCACCAGCAGCCCCGCCGACAGTGCCGGCGTCACCACCAGCGCCACGCCCAACGACGCCGCCACCGCCAGCACGTAGGCCACGCCGAGCGGAGCGAAAAGCCGCCCGGCGATCCCCGGCAGGAACACCACCGGCAGGAACACCAGGATCACCGCGAAGCTCGCGTACACCACCGCCCCGCGCACCTCGAGGCACGCGTCGAGCACCACCTCGCGCTCCGGCCGCGGCACCGCCAGGCGCCGGTTCTCGCGAAGCCGGCGCACGATGTTCTCCACATCGATCACCGCGTCGTCGACCACCTCGCCGATCGCGATCGCGAGCCCGCCCAGCGTCATGGTGTTCAGGCTGTAGCCCAGCCGCTGCAGCACCAGCGTCGCCGCGAGCAGCGACAGCGGGATCGCCGCGCACGAGATCGCCGCCGTGCGCAGGTCCGCGAGGAACAGCACCAGCACCGCCGCCACCAGCACCGCGCCGACCCCCAGCGACACTGCGATGTTGCCCGTCGTGATCGCGATGAAGTCCGCCGGCCGGAACAGGTCCGCGTGCAGCACGACCCCCTGTGCCGCCAGCCCCGGCCGCAGCTCGGCGAGCACCGCCTCCACCGCGCGCGTCACCCGCAGCGTGTCCGCGCCGTACGCCTCGGACACGTTGAGGATCACCCCCGGCTCGCCCCCGATCGCCGCCCCCCCGATCGCCGGCCCCGGCGCCACCGCCACCTCCGCGACATCGCCCAGCGCGACCCGCCCCGGCGCCGCCCCGCCCCCCGCCGCCACGCCCCCCGTGACCACGGCGCGCGCCAGCGTGTCCGGCGCAGGCTCCCCCGCCCGCGCGTCCAGCACGATCCGCTGGTTCGGCGTGTCCACGA
>JBPBQX010000342.1:0-11487 GCA_050955025.1 Janthinobacterium lividum | reverse complement strand
AGCACGTGCATCACCTGCGGCATGAACACCTCGCCGGCGATCGTGAGCAGCAGCAGCCAGAACGCCAGCACCGCCATCGCCTGCTCGGCGAAGCGCCGCGCCACGTCGGGCCCCTCCGCGGTGAGCAGCCCGGAGAACACCGGGATGAACGCCGCGTTGAACGCCCCCTCGCCGAACAGGCGGCGGAACAGGTTGGGCAGGCGCAACGCCACGAAGAACGCGTCGGCCACCGGCCCCGCGCCCATGAACGCCGCGATGAGCTGGTCGCGCACCAGGCCCAGCACGCGGCTGACCATCGTCCAGCCGCCAACGGTGAGAAGGCCACGAAGCATGCGCCGTGCTCTAGCCCGCGGCGGGCCCGAAGACCAGCAAGCATGGGCTCTGCCCAAACCCGCCAAGGACCAGGGGTCCTTGGATCCCCATCCCTCAAGAGAAGGCCATCCAAGGGCCCGGCCCTTGGCGGAGCTCGAGGCAGAGCCTCGACCTTGCTTGTACTTTCCCCCGCTCCCCGCTACCCTGCAGCCCATGACCCCGATCGGCCGCCACGCGCTGCACGGCGGCGACTGCCTCGCCGTGCTCCCGACGCTGCCCGCGGCGTCGGTCGATCTTGTCGTCACCTCGCCGCCCTACAACCTCGACATCGCCTACGCGACCTACCGCGACAGCCGTGAGGCCGGCGAGTACGTCGTCTGGATCGCCTCTGTCGCCACCGCCCTGGCCCGCGTGCTGCGCCCCGGCGGCTCGGTGTTCCTCAACCTCGCCGGCTCCGGCCGCGCCCCGTGGCTCCCCTTCGAGGTCGCCCTGGCCCTGCGCGAAACCTTCGTGCTGCAGAATCACATCGCCTGGATCAAGTCCGTCGCCCTGGGCGGCGACGGCGTCGGCCACTTCAAGCCCATCCCCGGCCAGCGCTTCCTGCACCAGGCGCACGAGCCCCTATTCCACTTCACGCTCCGGGGCGACGTCCGCCTGGACCGCCTCGCGATCGGCGTCCCCTTCAAGGACAAGTCCAACATCGCCCGGCGCGGCCACGCCCGCGACCTGCGCTGCCGCGGCGACACCTGGTTCATCCCCTACGCCACGGTGCAGAGCCGCGCCCGCCGCCACGGCCACCCAGCGACCTTCCCGGTGGAGCTCCCGCTGTGGTGCGCCTTCCTGCACGGCGTCGCCGACCCGGTGGTGCTCGACCCGTTCATGGGCACCGGCACCACGCTGGTCGCCGCCGAGCGGGCAGGGGGCCGCGGCCTCGGCATCGAGCTCGACCCCGCCTACCTCGCCGCCGCCACCGCCCGCGTCGCCGAGGCCGCCGCCACCACGCAGCATCTCCGTCTCGACGACACGGAACTCGCCGCCCTGCTGCAGCCCGGCGCGCGGGGCGGGGCAGGGACCCTGCTGCTCAACCTCGCCGACCGCGTGAACAAGACCACGCACGCCCTGGCGCTGGACGCGCACGACATCGCCGCGATCCGGCGCCACGCGGCCGGGCCGGAAGGCGCGCGGCTGGAGGCGGCATTCGCGCGCCACCTGCAACAGAGGGTGTCATGAGCCCGTGACCGTGCCGCATGACGCTCGGCAGGCAAGGCAAGCAGTTCTTTCCTGAAAGAAAAAACCGAAGAACTTTGCCCATGGGGACACAGGCCCGCCGGGCGGCACGGTGCCAGTCGGAGAAAGTCTTTTTGCTTCTTTTTCTTCAGAAAAAGAAGACTTCCTGCCTGCCCCGTCGCACGGGTCCATGACGCTCTCGGGGCAAGGGCCGGGCGCGACGGCCTCAGGCGAGCGCCCCGCCGCTCAGGGCTTGCGCGCCGGCTGGGTGTAGGCGGCGTGCGGCGCGGTCGGCGGGCCGTCCGTGTCGGTATTGGCGACCGACGGCACCTTCGGCGTGCTCGCCATGCCCACCAGGCGGAACGCGCCGGCCGCGACGACGGCGCCGATCAGCGGCCCGACGGTGTAGAAGAACCACACCGGGAAGGTCCCCGACACGATCATCGGGCCGAGCGCCCGGGCGGGATTGCCGGCCCCGCCGCTGATCGGGCCGCCGAGCAGCACGCCCGCCGCCAGGGAGAAGCCGATCGCCACCGACGCCGTGCCGGCCGGCACGCGCGGGTCCGTCGCGGTGGAGATCACGGTGAACACCAGCATGAACGCGATCAGCGCCTCCACCAGCAGCACCTGGAGCGCGTTGGCCCCGTTCGCCGGCGAGGGCGCCCCCAGGTGCGCGTCGACGTAGGCGCCGTGCCCGTAGGCCGCCCAGACGACCAGCGCCGCCACGATCGCGCCCGCGAGCTGCGCGCCCCAGTACGGCGCCACGTAGCGCCACGGGAACTTGCGCGCGACCGCCAGGCCCAGCGTGACGGCCGGGTTGACGTGGGCGCCGCTGACCTGCCCGAGCGAGCCGACGATCGGGATCAGGATCAGCCCGAACGACAGCCCCACGGCGAGCGAGTTGTACGCCGGACCCGCGGTGCCCTTGCCCTGCACCGCGGCGGTGGCGACCGCGGTGCCGACAAGCACGAGCAGGAAGGTGCCGATCGCCTCGGCGATGCAGGCCAGCACCAGGTTGGCGGACTCGGTGCGGACCGGCTGGCCCGGACCGTCGGGTGACGTGGCGTTGCTCATGGGCATCCTCTGGAGGGCCTGCGCCGCCCGGTGATCCGGTGGCCGGCCGGTGTGGAAGGCGAAGGTGGCAGGCCCGGCCTCAGTCGAGGCGGCGGCCCGGCACGCGGCGCTGCACGCCGAGCGCCCCGCCGACCGCGGCGGCGATGCCCCCCAGCAGCAGGTCGACGAACACCGCGAACGACGTCTTCGAGGCGGCGCTGGCACTGGCGTCGGCGGCATTCTTCGCCGTCTGCACGGCCTGCGCCTTGGCCTGCTGCAGCTTCGCCTGCGCGTCGTCGAACTTCTTCGCGGCGTCGTCGTGGCTGACCTTGAGCTGCGCGGCCATGATGGACACCACCCGCTCCTTGGCGCCCGCGGCGTCGGGGCCGCCCTTGGCGTAGGTGGCGAGATCCTTGGCCACCTCCTTCTGCGCGTCCTGCGGGCTCATCGTCGCGGGATCGGGGTTCGACGGCTGCAGGTAGCCCTCCGCCTGGTCCTTCACCGCGTCGGGCGTGACGCCCGCCGCCTGCGCCAGCGGCTTGGCCGCCGAGCTGATCCCGCTGCCCGCCGCGGAGGCGAGGCCGCCGAGCGCCGAGAACCCGCCGCCGATCAGGCCGCCGACCGCGGACGTCAGCAGGTAGATCGTGAGCAGCGTGGCGATCCCCCAGGTGACCAGCCCGTGCAGCAGGCCGTCGAGGCGCGGCGCGATGCCGGCCATGCGGGCCGCCACCAGGCCGCCCACGAACAGGGCGACGATGCTGCTGACCAGCCACCACACCCCGGCGCCGATGCCGAAGCTGCTGGCGTCGGGCGTGGAGCCGGCGTTGACGTCCACCGTGCTGAGGCCGATGCCGGTGCCCAGCAGGCTCAGCAGCAGCTGCACGACGACCACCAGGACGACGCCGCCGAGGATGGCGCCCCAGGAGATCCTGCGGCGCATGGGGCGGCCCCGGGACGGGAAGCCGGCGGCGGCGGAAGCCGCGCCCGGCCCGGACGGGGTTCGGTAGGTCGTGTCGGACATTCAGGTTCCAATCCAGGGCGCGATGCGGTGCGTGGAGCCGGGCGGTCCGGCCCACGGCGCGGCGGGAGCGGCCGTGCCATCGGCGGCGGCCGGCCGGAGGGCAGGCCCGTTGGTGGACCCGGCATCCTCGGTTGCGGATGCGGCGGTGGAACGGAGGCCGTCCGGCGGAGTTTCCCGCCCGCCCGGAAATGTTAATGCACCACACATCGCCCGCCCGTCCCGCGCCCCGCAGGCAACAAACCCGGAACGTGCTACGCTGCCCGCCATGACCTCCCCCGAGTCCCGACGCGCCGCGGTGATCGGTGCCGGCCCCGCGGGGCTGATGGCCGCGACGCGCCTCGCCGCCGCCGGCTGGTCCGTCGCCGTGTTCGACCGCATGCCCACCCCGGCCCGCAAGCTGCTGATCGCCGGCAACGGCGGCCTGAACCTGACGCACTCCGAGCCGCTCGACCGCCTGCTCGACCGCTACGGCCCCGCCCGCGACGCCCTGGCCCCCGCGATCCGCGCCTTCCCGCCCGACGCCCTGCGCGCCTGGTGCGACACCCTCGGCCAGCCCACCTTCGTCGGCTCCAGCGGCCGCGTGTTCCCCACCGCGTTCAAGGCCGCCCCCCTGCTGCGCGCCTGGCTCCGCCACCTCGCCGCCGCCGGCGCCACGCTCCACCCCCGCCACCGCTGGACCGGCTGGACCCCCGGCGGCGGCCTCGCCTTCGACACCCCCGACGGCCCCGCCACCTTCCCGCGCCCCGACGCCACCGTCCTCGCCCTGGGCGGCGCCTCCTGGCCCCGCCTCGGCTCCGACGGCGCCTGGACCGCGACCCTGTCCGCGGCCGGCGTCGCCGTCGCCCCCCTGCGCCCGAGCAACTGCGGCGTCACCCTCGCCTGGTCCGACCGCTTCCGCGCCCGCTTCGAGGGCACCCCCCTCAAGCGCCTCGCCCTGCGCCACGACGCCGCCACCGCCCGAGGCGAGGCCGTCGTCACCGCCACCGGCCTGGAAGGCGGCCCCGTCTACGCGCTCTCCGCCCCCCTGCGCGACACCCTCGCCCGCGACGGCGCGGCCACGCTCCACGTCGACCTGCGCCCCGACCTCGACGTCCCCGCGCTGGCCGCGCGCCTCGCCGCCCCCCGCCGCGCCCAGTCCCTCTCCACCTTCCTGCGCAAGCAGGCCGGCCTCCCCCCCGCCGCCATCGCCCTGCTGCACGAATCCCCCGACCCCGGCGACCTGTCCCGACTCGACCCCCCCGCCCTGGCCGCCCGCATCAAGTCCCTGCCGCTCGCCGTCACCGGCACCTCCGGCCTGGACCGCGCCATCTCGTCCGCCGGCGGCATCGCGCTCGACGAGATCGACGCGAACCACATGCTGCGCCGCCTGCCCGGCACCTTCGCCGCCGGCGAGATGCTGGACTGGGAGGCCCCCACCGGCGGCTACCTCCTGCAGGCCTCCCTCGCCACCGGCCTCGCCGCCGCCGAGGGCGTCCTGCGCCACGCCGCCGCCTGCCACGCCGCCGCCTGATGGCCGCCCGGACCTCCCCCTCTCCGCCGGCCGACCGCCGCTCCGCGCCGCCCCCCCCGCCCGCCGGCCGCCCCCGCGACACCGCCTCCCCCCGCGCCAGGGCGCAGGCCGCCGCCCGCCGCCGCCTCGCCTGGCGCCTTGGCCGCCTCGCCCTGGTCGCCGCGATCTGGTGCGGCCTCGCCCTCGTCGTGATGCTCCTGTGGTTCGCCCGCGACCTCCCCCGCCCCGAGGCCGCGCTCGACGCCGTCCGCCGCCCCGCCCTCGTGCTCCAGGACCGCCAGGGCCACACCATCGCCCGCTTCGGCGACCTGGTCGGCGAGCCCCTGCGCCTCGCCCAGCTCCCCCCGGCCCTCCCCGCCGCCGTCGTCAGCGTCGAGGACCGCCGCTTCTGGCGCCACGCCGGCATCGACCTCGTCGGCATGGCCCGCGCCACCGTCGTCAACATCATGCACCGCCGCGTCGTCCAGGGCGGCTCCACGCTGACGCAGCAGGTCGCCAAAACCCTGTTCCTGTCCAACGCCCGCACGGTCCGCCGCAAGGTGCAGGAGCTCCTCCTCACCCTCTGGCTCGAACGCCACTTCACGAAGTCCGAAATCCTCGAGATCTGGCTCAACCGCGTCTACCTCGGCTCCGGCGCCTGGGGCGTGGACGCCGCCGCGCAGCTCTACTTCGCCACCTCCGCCCGCCACCTCTCGCTGTGGCAGTCCGCCATGCTCGCCGGCCTGCCCCGCGCCCCCTCGCGCTTCAACCCCCGCACCGACCCCGAGGCCGCGCTCGCCCGCACCCGCGAGGTCCTCGCCGCCATGGTCGCCACCGACGCCATCACCCAGCCCCAGTCCGACGCCGCCGCCGCCGAGGCCGCCGCCCAGATCGGACACGCGCCGCACCCCGCCTCCGCCGGCTGGTTCGCCGACTGGGCCGCCGCAGAAGCGCAGCGCGTCGTCCCCCCCGGCACCGACGCCACCCTGCGCACCACCCTCGACCCCCGCCTGCAGTCCCTCGCCGAGTCCCGCCTCGCCGCCCTCCTCGACGGCCCCGGCGCGAAGGCGGGCGCCACCGAGGGCGCCGTCGTGGTCATGGACGCCGGCACCGGCGCCGTGCGCGCCCTGGTCGGCGGCCGCGACTTCCGCGCCGGCTCCTTCGACCGCGCCGTGACCGCCCGACGCCAGCCCGGCTCCGCCTTCAAGCCCTTCGTCTGGCTCGCAGCCCTCGAGCACGGCGAGCACCCCGACGACACCGTCCTCGACGCCCCCCTGCGCGTCGGCACCTGGTCCCCCGCCGACTTCGAGCTCCCCTACCGCGGCGACGTCACCCTGGAGGACGCCCTCGCCGGCTCCCTCAACACCGCCGCCGTCCGCCTGGAGATGCGCTCGGGCGGCCCCGCCGCCGTCGCCGAGGTCGCCCGCCGCCTCGGCGTCACCGACCGCCTGCCCGAAACCCCCTCCCTCGCGCTCGGCACCGGCGAGGTCTCCCTGCTGGAGATGTCCGCCGCCTACGCGACCCTCCTCAACGGCGGCCTGTCCGTGACCCCCGCCGCCGTCGAGTCCGGCCGCGCCGACAACCGCCCCCTCGCCATCCCCCGCGCCCCCCCGCGCCAGGCCGTCGACCCAGACCACGCCGCCGACATGGTCCGCATGATGCGCGCCGTGGTCGCCCGCGGCACCGGCCGCGCCGCCGCGATCCCCGGCCGCGCCGTCGCCGGCAAGACCGGCACCACCCAGGACAGCCGCGACGCCTGGTTCATCGGCGCGGTCGGCGCCACCGTTGTCGGCGTCTGGATCGGCAACGACGACGACCACCCGATGCACGGCGTCACCGGCGGCAGCCTGCCCGCACGCCTGTTCCACGAGATCGGCGCGGCGACGTAAGGCAGAAAGCAAGGTTGAGGCTCTGCCTCAAACTCCGCCAAAGGCTCGCCTTTGGAAACGCGACGAGAAAGGAAGCCTCTTGTAGGGGTTTCCAAAGGCGAGCCTTTGGCGGAGTCCAGAGGCAGAGCCTCTGGCCTTCCTTTCCTGGAGCAGCCCCCATGCGCATCACCGACGTCCGCGAGGTCACGCAGCCGATCGCCTCGCCGATCCGCAACGCCTACATCGACTTCACGAAGATGACGACGAGCCTGGTCGCCGTCGTCACCGACGTGGTGCGCGACGGCCGCCCCGTGGTCGGCTACGGCTTCAACTCCAACGGCCGCTACGGCCAGGGCGGCCTGATCCGCGAGCGCTTCGCTCCCCGCCTGCGCGAGGCCGACCCCGCCACCCTCCTGAACGACGACGGCTCCAACCTCGACCCCGACCGCATCTGGTCCACCCTGATGCGCAACGAGAAGCCCGGCGGCCACGGCGAGCGCTCCGTCGCCGTCGGCACGCTCGACATGGCCGTCTGGGACGCCACCGCGAAGATCGCCGGCAAGCCCCTGCACCACCTGCTCGCCGAGCGCCACGGCCTGACCCCCAACCCCCGCGTCTTCGTCTACGCCGCCGGCGGCTACTACCACCCCGGCAAGGACGACACCGCGCTGCGTGCGGAAATGCGCTCCTACCTCGACCGCGGCTACACCGTCGTGAAGATGAAGATCGGCGGCGCACCCCTGGCCGAGGACCGCCGCCGCATCGAGTCCGTCCTCGCCGAGATCGGACCCCACGCCCGGCTCGCCGTGGACGCCAACGGCCGTTTCGACCTCGAAACCGCTATCGCCTACGCCAAGGCCCTGCGCGACTACCCCCTGTTCTGGTACGAGGAAGCCGGCGACCCCCTGGACTACCGCCTACAGGCCGCCCTCGCCGAGTTCTACCCCGGCGCCATGGCCACCGGGGAGAACCTGTTCAGCCACCAGGACGCCCGCAACCTCCTGCGCCACGGCGGCATGCGCCCCGACCGCGACTTCCTCCAGTTCGACTGCGCCCTCTCCTACGGCCTGTGCGAATACCAGCGCACGCTGGCCGCGCTGACCGACGCCGGCTGGTCGTGGCGCCGCTGCATCCCCCACGGCGGCCACCAGATGTCGCTCGCCATCGCCGCCGGCCTCGGCCTGGGCGGCAACGAGAGCTACCCCGACCTGTTCCAGCCCTACGGCGGCTTCCCCGACTCCGTGCGCGTCGAGGACGGCCACGTCACGCTCCCCGACCTCCCCGGCATCGGCTTCGAGGGCAAGTCCGACCTGCGCGCCGTCATGCAGGACCTCGCCGCCTGACCATGGACGCGCACCCCGCCTGCCCCGCTCCGCCGCTGGGCGGGGCCGCCCCGCCGCCGGGCGGGGCCCCGCCACCCCCCGCCTCGCCCCCACCCGTCCCGCGGCAGCGCTCCCGCCTGGGCCCGCTCTGGCTGCAGGTCCTCGTCGCCATCGTCGCCGGCATCGCGATCGGCGCGCTGTTCCCGGCCGCCGGCGTGGCCCTCAAGCCGCTCGGCGACGCCTTCGTGCGCCTCATCCGCCTCGCGCTGGCACCGATCATCTTCGGCACCGTCGTCGTCGGCATCGCCCGCATGGGCGACCTGCGCGAGGTCGGCCGCGTCGGCGCCAAGGCCCTGCTGTACTTCGAGGTGGTCTCCACCGCCTCGCTGCTCATGGGCTTGGCCGCCGTCGACCTGCTCCGCCCCGGCGCCGGCATGAACGTCGACCCCAGCACCCTCGACCCCAGGGCGATCGCCGGCTACGCGGAGACCGCACGCCACCTCGGCATCATCGACTTCCTGCTCAACATCATCCCCGCGAGCGTCGGCGGCGTGTTCGTCGACGGCAACATGCTGCAGGTCATCCTGTTCGGCGTGCTGTTCGGCGCAGCCCTCGCCGGCTTCCGCGACGCCGCCCGCCCGCTGGTCGACATGCTCGACCTGGTCCTGCGCGCGCTGTTCGGCATCGTGCGCCTCGTCATGGCGCTGGCCCCGCTCGGCACGCTGGGCGCCCTGGCCTTCACCGTCGGCCGCTACGGCCTCGCCAGCCTGGTCCAGCTCGCCCAGCTCACCGCCGAGGTCTGGCTGACCTCCGCGCTGTTCGTGGCCCTCGTGCTCGGCACGATCGCGCGCCTCGCCGGCTTCAGCCTGTGGCGCTTCCTCGGCTACATCCGCGAGGAGATCCTGATCACCTTCGGCACCTCCTCGTCCGAGGCCGTGCTCGCGCCCCTCATGACCAAGATGGAGGCCCTGGGCTGCGCCAAGCCGATCGTCGGCCTGGTCATGCCCGCCGGCTACACCTTCAACGCCGACGGCACCGCGATCTACCTCGCCATGGGCGCCATCTTCATCGCCCAGGCCACCAACACCCCCCTCGGCCTGCGCGACCAGCTCGTCGTGCTGCTGGTCCTGATGCTCACCTCGAAGGGCTCGGCCGGCGTCGCCGGCGCCGGCTTCGTCACCCTGGCCGCCACCCTGTCGACCATGAACCAGATCCCCGCCGCCGGCCTGGTCCTGATGCTCGGCGTCGACCGCTTCACCAACGCCGCGCGCGCCATCGTCAACATCATCGGCAACGGCGTCGCCACGATCGTCATCGCCCGCTCCGAAGGCGCGTTCGACGAGGCCCGCGCCGCCGCCGTCCTCGGCGCCCCGCGCCGCCCCGCGCCGCCTCCTCGCTGAGGCGCCCGGCAGCCCTCGCCCCCGCGAAGGAACCCCCCGCCGTGATCCGCCTCGAGCCCCTGCGCGTCGACCACGCCCCGGCCATGCTCCCCGGCCTGTCCGACCCCGCCGCCTACGCCTTCCTCCCCGACGACCCGCCCGCCGGCCTCGCCGCCCTGCAGGCCCGCTACCGCCGCCAGGCCGCCGGCCGCTCCCCCGACGGCTCCGCGCTCTGGCTCAACTGGATCATCCGCCGCGCACCCGACGGTGCGCCGCTCGGCTACACCCAGGCCACCGTCACCGCCGGCCTCGCCACCCTCGCCTACCACGTCTTCCCGCCCCACTGGCGCCAGGGCATCGGCCGCGCCGCGCTCGCCGCCACCCTCGACCTCGTGTTCGCCCTGGACGACGTGACCCTGGCCCGCGCCCTGGTCGACACCCGCAACGACGCCTCCCGCGCCCTGCTCGCCTCCCTCGGCTTCACCGCCACGCGCACGATCGAGCGCGCCGACTTCTTCAAGGGCGCCCCCAGCGACGAGACGCGGTTCGAGCTGCCCCGCCGCGACTGGCGGCCCGCCCTCAGTCCGGCTCGTCCCCCAGCCCCGGCGGCGTGAGCGCCTCCGCCACCGCCTCCTTCTTCGCCTGAGGCAGCAGCTTCATCACCAGGATGAACGACGACAGCCCCAGGCACACCAGGTTCTGCGCCACGATCGCCCACTGCCGCACCAGCACCCCGTAGGTGAGCCACGCCACGAACCCCACCACCGTGATCAGGTACATCTTCAGCGAGACGCCCTCCGTGCTGCGCGAGCGTATGATCGCCCACGCCTGCGGCACGAAGCTGACCGTGGACAACGTCGCCGCGAACAGGCTCACCACCGTCACCGCGTTCAAAACCGAATCTCCCATACCAGAAAGCAAGGCCAGAGGCTCTGCCTCTGGACTCCGCCAAAGGCTGCGCCCTTGGAACGCATAGCTTAAGTCAAGGGATCAAAGGGCCTCGGGCCCTTTGCGGGTCCGGGCAGAGCCCGGCCTTGCCTACCGCAGGAACCCGACGATCCGCTCCGCCTCTGCCACGATCGGGTCCGCCACCGCCGCCGCCCGCTGCGCCCCGTCGCGCAGCACCGCCTCGATGTGCCCCGGATCCCCCAGCAGCCGCACGGTCTCCTCGCGGATCGGCGCCAGGTGCGCGACCAGCAGGTCCGCGAGCGCCCCCTTGAACACCCCGAATCCCTGCCCGCCCCACTCGCGCAGCACGTCGTCCGGCTCCACCCCGCTCACCGACGCGAAGATCGCCACCAGGTTGCGCGCCTCCGCCCGCCCCTCCAGCCCCGCAACCTCCGACGGCAGCGCGTCCGGATCCGTCCGCGCCCGCCTGACCTTGAGCGCGATCTCCTCCGCGCTGTCCGTCAGGTTGACGCGGCTCTGGTCCGACGGATCGGACTTGCTCATCTTCCGCGCCCCGTCGCGCAGGCTCATCACCCGCGCCGCCACGCCCCCGATCAGCGGCTCGATCACCGGGAAGAACTCGACCCCGTAGTCGTGGTTGAACTTCGCCCCGATGTCGTTCGCCAGCTCCAGGTGCTGCCTCTGGTCATCGCCCACCGGCACCCGCGTCGCGTGGTACGCGTGGATGTCCGCCGCCATCAGCACGGGATACGCGTACAGCCCGACCGACATGGCCTCGCGATCCTTGCCCGCCTTGTCCTTGAACTGCGTCATGCGGTTCAGCCAGCCGATCCGCGCCACGCAGTTGAACACCCACGCCAGCCGCGCGTGCGCGCTCACCGCCGACTGCGCGAACAGCACGTGCGCC
>JBPBQX010000341.1:0-11814 GCA_050955025.1 Janthinobacterium lividum | reverse complement strand
GCATTGGAGAACGACGCGATGGTCACGCACTTGGTGCCCGTGGCGTCGCACATGCTCGCCCAGTCCTCGGTCATTGCGACGTCGTAGCCGGCGCCGTACTGCCCGGAGCGGGGCGTGAAGCCGAGGATGCCCGTGGCGCCGACGGCCAACGTGGCCCTGGTCACCGGCTGGCTGACGGCGTTGTACGCGTTGGGGCCCGTGTAGTAGTAGACCTGCGCGCCGATGCCCTGGTGCAGGAAGATCGCCGGCAGCTCCTGGAAGTCCGGCGTCATGGTGCGCAGCGCGTTGCCGCCCTTGATGTCGTAGGTCAGCTGCGCGAACGGCCCGATCACCTGCGAGGTCTGCGCCCAGAACAGGCCGGGCACGTTGCTGCTCTTGGAGTAGTTGGCGGGCCCATGCTTGTCGACGGTCACGTAGCCGTTGCCGGGCGAGTACACGTCGTCGACGTAGTTGTCGGGATTGCCGTACCAGCAGTTCTGCGAGACCGCCTGGACCGGGTTGAAGCCGACCCCGGCATCGGCGCCGTTGTTGGCGCAGCCGACGTTGGTGACGTCGTCGCTGACGTTGTCCGCGGCCATGCGCAGCGAGCAGGTGGCGCCGGGGTGGGCGGCCTGGCACGAGGCCTGCGAGCCGTAGGCATGGTTGTCCCACCCCAGGGCGGCGGGCGGCAGGAAGGCGGGGCTGGAGTTGGTGGCGAACCACCCCGACGGCGTGCCGGCGGGCGCGTAGTTCAGGTCGTCGCCGTACAGCGCCAGCTGCGTCGCTCCGCCGGGATGCTGCTGGATGCGGTCGAGCTTGTCGGTGCCGTAGAGCTCGAACACCGTTCCGCCGAACCGCTTGTTCACGCCGAGCCGGACGTAGTCGTCGTACTGGTAGAGGGTGTCGATGCTGCGCTGTGCCATGTAGCTGGCCCAGCCGCACCAGTCCGCGCCGGTGATCAGCCCGCTGGCGCCGCCGTCGCCGTCGAGGTTGTTGTTGCAGTTGACCGGCGCGAACGGCGTCTCGTCGACGCCCGCCTTGCCGCCCTGGTTGCACGACACCAGCGTGTTCGCCGGGGTCTGCCAGGTGCAGTCGCCCTGGCCGGAGATCGACAGGCAGGCAGGCGTCGTGGAGGCGGCACACACCGCATTGCCGGTCTGGCCTGCGGAGGTGGTCAAGGTCTGGGCGACGTTGCCGTAGCCAAACGGGGTGATGGTGTTGTTCTGGCCACTAAAGCTCTGCTGGTTGGCCAACTGCGCATGAGCCGCGCCACACGCGAATGCAACATAGATAGGAAAGATGGCGGACAGGGTCTTGTAGTGATGCACGTAGAGCTCCTTTTCCGGGAGCCTACCGCTGCGGACTTCTGTGTCTCAGGTCAAGTTGGGCGGGTCCATGACTGCCCTGCCGATTGTCTCAGAAGTTTCGACAATCTCTGCCATCGTCATCACAGCAGCGTGATGACGCATCTTAAAGACCTGCGGAACCGTGGGACACGGCGCGAAAGCAGTACAGGCGTACTACAATCTCCGGAAATCCGAGGATCCGCCCTGCGCGCGTGGCAGATCGGCAACAAGAGCACCGAAGATTCGCGAATTTCTCGGATCAACACACCATCAACATTGGCAGGCAGCTTGAACAAGCCGCCCTTGTAGATCAGTATTGAGACTTCTCTTTATATGTCATCGTTTGCCCCCGTAACGGTCCGTCAGGCGACCGGTCACGCGGCATTCGCCCGACATTGGCGCGGAGCGACACTGCGGCCGGGAGTGCTCGACGATGGCCTTGTCGTGCGGTCCCAGTGCGCGGAGGACGCGCGGCGGCAGGCCGGTTCGCCTGGACCTGATCACGGGCGAAGGGGCGCCAACGCGGCGGCGTCGTGCAGGCCGCGCGACAGGCGCGTCCCGCCGACGCACCAAGGCGCGGGGAGCCATGGCGGCACGGGCGCCGCCCACCAGGGCGGCGCCCGTGCGTGCGGTTCAGACGCGGCGGAGCAGGTAGCCGAGCACGAGGCCCACGCCGGCGGCCGAGAGCAGCGCCGCGACCGGCTGGTCCTTGGCGAAGCCCATGACCTCGTCCATCACCTGGCCGTAGTAGTCCTGCGCCTGCCCGGCGGCCTGGTTGGCCTTGCCCCGGGCCTGGGTCGACGTGTCGCCCGTCAGGCCGCCCACGGCGTCCTGGATCTTGCCGCCGACGTCCTTGGCGGTGCCTTCGATGCGGTTCTCGTCCATTGCGGACTCCTGCTGGTTGGTGGGCATCCGGGCGGGCGCGACACGGGCCGGGGCTGCGACACCCCGCCTGGCCGCGTCGCGGAGCCATGGCCCCTGCCCGGCGCGGCGGCCGGATACGGGCCTGTCCCGTGGGTCGCACCCGCTCGATGGATGCGGCTCTGGAACGGAGGCTGGAAGCCGGAGTTCCTTCCCGCGACGAAAATGTTAAGGGTCTTTACATTGCCCCCGCGGCACCGCATCTGCCGGATCGTCGCGAGCCGACACCCGCCGCGACGTCCGCGCCGCGCGGGCAGAACTTTGGAACGATGGAAGGCACCGTCATGAACAAGAAGCCCGCCCTGGCGATCCTCGGCCTCCTGGCGGCGGGGGCGATTGCGCCCGCGCACGCCGAGCCGGGCGGCTGCCTGAAGTACGGCGCCGCGGGCGCGGTGGGCGGCCACCTCGCGCACCACGGCGTCCTCGGCGCCGCCGGCGGCTGCGTGACCGGCATGTACGTCCGCCACGCCCACCGCAAGGAGGCGCGCGCCAAGGCCGCCCTGTACGACCAGGCGCACCCCGGCGCGAAGGGCAGCACCGAGGAGAAGGCGACGGCCTACGACGCCGAGCACTCGACCACGCCCGGCACCATGGCCCCGGGCGACCAGGCCTCGGCCACGCCGGCCCGCCAGCCCTAGCCCTGCGAAGCGCCCGGGGACGGCGACGCCCCCGGGCGCGGCACCCGCCGCTACTCCATGACCGGCGCCAGCGCCTTCACCGAGTCGACGTCCTCGCCCAGCCACTCCGACTTCTTCGCCGTGCCGTCGAAGGTGGCGCTCGTCTTGAACAGCTCGTACTTGCCCTCCAGCGCGTAGGGCCGCGAACGCGACAGCAGCTCCGCCACCGCCGCCTTGTCCATGGGGGCAAAAGTCCGCGCCGCCTCGAACGCCTGGTCGAGGTCGCCCTGGTTCTCGATCCCGGTGATCACCACCGCGGTCGGCAGGTTCATCGAGTAGTGCAGGTACTCGATCGGCCGGATCGGCGCCCCGCTCTTGAGCAGCACGCTGTCGGCGAAGCTCTTCATCCCCAGCGCCGCGATGCCCTGCTCCACGAGATGCGGCAGCACGAGGTGGGCGAAGGAGCGGAAGTGCGCGTCCATCACGTTGAGCGGCATCTGCACCGCGTCGAACACGAACCCGCGCTCCGCCGCCACCGCGAGCATCTGCAGGTGGATGCGCGGGTCCTTGTGCCCGGTGAACCCGATGTGGCGCAGCTTGCCCGCCTGGCGCGCCTCCACGAAGGCCTCCATCGCGCCGCCCTCGGCGAACACGCGGTCGGGGTCGTCGTAGCGCAGGATCTCGTGGTGCTGCACCAGGTCGATGCGGTCCGTGCGCAGGCGCTTCAGCGACGTGTCGATCTGGTCCGCCGCCTCCTTCTTCGTCCGCCCGTCCATCTTCGACATCAGGAACACGCGGTCGCGATACCCGCCCTGGTCGAGCGCCACGCCCATGCGCAGCTCCGAGCGCCCCTCGTTGTAGTCCCAGCAGTTGTCCATGAACGTGATGCCGCGGTCGACGCCCTCGTGCACCAGCCGCACCGCCTCGTCGTCGCTCAGCGCCTTCTTGCCGAGGTGGAACCCGCCCATGCCGATGGCCGAGACCATCTCCCCCGTCCGCCCGAACCGGCGGTACAGCATGTCGCCCCGCCGCTCGCCCACGTCCGTGACGAACGGCAAGGCGGCCGGATCCGCGACCCGGCTGCTCGGCAGCGCCGCGCGGGTCATGCCCGCCCCCGCCCCGGCGACCCCCGCTCCGGCAACATCGTCCTGCTGCATGGCCCGTGCTCCTGTCGCAGTCCGGCGGCCCGACCCTGCGTCGCCCGCCCCGTCCCAGCGCGGCACGTCGCCTCCCGGTGCAGGCCGGGGGGCCGCCGCGCCGCGCCAGCATACCCGGCGCCGGCGCGGGCGCGTCACACGATACGCGGCGTCTGGCGCCGCGCGCCGGCGTCGTCCAGGATGGGACCGGCCGGGAAACGAGTCCCGCGCCCGGCGACGACCAGGATGGCGACCATCGCACCA
This sequence comes from Janthinobacterium lividum, assembly GCA_050955025.1. Lineage (GTDB taxonomy): Bacteria > Pseudomonadota > Alphaproteobacteria > Acetobacterales > Acetobacteraceae > CAXSEF01. The sequence goes on along the minus strand of JBPBQX010000341.1, from coordinate 7,551 downwards.
GTGAAGACACGGGCCGGCGACCCCCACGCCGCCGACGCCCTCCTCGCGCTCCCGCCCCGGTCCGGCGCGCAGCTGCCCGTCCCCCCCGCCGGCCAGGGCCCCGCCGACGCCCTCCTCGCCGCCGCCGCCGCCGGGCTGCAGCGCGGCCTCGGCTCCGTGCGCCGCGGCGCCGCGGCGGCGGCGTTCATGTCCCCGCGCGACATCGCGCTCTTCGTGCGCAGCGCCCGCACCGACGCCGCCATCCGGCGCGCCCGCGCCGCCGGCGGCGACCCCGCCGCCTTCGACGCCGCCTACGCCACCGGCGACCCCTGGGCGTCGGCCGACCCGCGCTACCTGTACCAGCGCCGCAAGTACGACGTGCTGGTGGGCCTCCTGCCCCCCGGCCGCCGCTTCGGCCGCGTGCTCGACGTCGGCGCCGGCCTCGGCCTGCTCGCGCGCCGCATCGCCGCGCGCGCCGACACCGTCACCGGCCTCGACATCTCGCAGGAAGCCGTCAGCCAGGCGGCCGCCCTGCACGCCGACACCCCCAACCTCCGCTTCGAGCAGGGCGACCTGCGCAGCCTCCCCGCGGCGCTGGACGGCAGCTTCGACCTCGTCGTCCTCGCCGACACGCTCTACTACCTGCCCCAGCCCCTGAGCGACGCCACCCTCGACGACCTCGCCCTGCGCGTGGCCAGCCTCCTCGCGCCGGGCGGCCTGTGCCTGCTGGCCAACCACTTCTTCTTCGCCGCCGACCCCGACAGCCGCACCTCGCGGCGCATCCACCGCGCCTTCGCACGCTGCCTCGACCAGGTCTCGGAACACCGCAGGCCGTTCTACCTCGTGTCCGTGCTCACGACGCGCGGGACGTGAAGCAAGGCCTTCTTTTTCTGGAGAAAAAGAAGCAAAAAGACTTTGCCCATAAGGTCACGGACCCGACGCGGCTGGCACAGGCCCAATGTGGAAAGTTCTTTGGTTCTTTCTTTCAAGAAAGAACTGCTTGCTTCCCTAGCCCTCCAGCGCCCCCAGCGTCCGCGCCAGGTGCGCCGCGCTGGCCGCGGCCGCGGCCGCCGCGTCGCCGCGCGCGGTGGCGTCCAGGATCGCCCGGTGGTCCGCGTTGTTCGCCGCCGCCAGCGCCGCCGTCAGCCGCAGCGACAGCGCCACGTAGGGCTCCGCGGACTTCGCCAGGCCGTCCACCAGCCGCGCCAGCCGGCTCTCGCGCGCGCCCTCGTGCAGCACGGCGTGGAACGCCTCGTTCAGCGCGGCCCACTGCTCCGGCGCAGGCTGCGCGTCCAGCAGCGCCTGCACCGCGCGCGCCCGGTCGAGCTGGTCGGGCGTGACGCCCGCCGCGGTGCGCGCGACCAGCATCGGCTCCAGCACGATGCGCAGCTCGTAGATCTCGCGCAGCTCGCCGAGCGTGAGCCCGCGCACCACCGCGCCGCGGTGCGGGTCCAGCGCGATCAGCCCCTCGCCCACCAGGTCGCGCAGCGCCTCGCGCACCGGCGTCGTGCTGACCGCGAGCCGGGCCGCGACCTCCTCCTGGCGCAGCCGGTCGCCGCGCCGGTGCCGCCCGCGCAGGATCTCCGAGCGCAGCGTGTCGAGCACGTAGCGCCGTGCCGTCCCCGACCCGCTCAAGGAACGCACACAGGATGAGCATTGATCGCGCATGATGCATTCATGGTAGGCACCAGCCAGCTCCGATCGCTGCTTTTACCATCATTGTATACAATGCATTCTTGCCGCGCGGCAAAGCCTCGTGCCTAGATCGGCCGCATGAACGCCCCGGACATGCCCTCGCCAGCCCCCGCGGTGCCGCCCGGCGCGCCCCAGCTCAGCGCGCGCGGCCTGCGCAAGTCCTTCCCCGGCCGCGGCGGCCCCACCGAGGTCCTGGCCGGCCTCGACTTCGACATCCACGAGCGCGACTTCGTCAGCATCATCGGCCCCAGCGGCTGCGGCAAGACGACCATCTTCAACATGGTCGCCGGCCTGCTCGACGCCGACGCCGGCACGCTGACCTACCGCGGCGAGGTCGTGCCCAACCTGCGCGGCCGCATCGGCTACATGATGCAGAAGGACCTGCTGTTCCCCTGGCGCACCGTGCTGCAGAACGTCCTGCTCGGCCTGCAGGTCCGCGGCGTGCGCCCGGCCGAGGCGCTCGACACGGCGCGCGAGTACCTCTCGACCTTCGGCCTGTCCGGGTTCGAGAACAGCTACCCCCGCACCCTGTCCGGCGGCATGCGCCAGCGCGTCGCCCTGATCCGCACGCTGATCATGGACCCCGACATCCTGCTGCTCGACGAGCCCTTCTCCGCGCTCGACTACCAGACCCGCCTCTACCTGGAGGGCGTCCTGCTCGAGGCCGTGGAGACGTTCCACAAGACGGTGATCCTCATCACCCACGACATCGACGAGGCCGTCGCCCTGTCCAAGCGCGTGGTCGTCCTCTCCGGCCGCCCCACCACGGTGAAGTCCGTGCACGACATCGCCATCCCCCGCGGCTCGCCGATCGAGGCGCGCTCCCACGCGCTGTTCCCCGGGTACTTCCACACCCTCTGCCGCGAGCTCGACATCCAGACCCGGCACGCCGCATGAGCGCCGCCGCCGCCCGCGCGCCTGCCCGCCCCGCGCCCGCGCGCGCCGCCGCGTCCCCGCTGCTGGCGCGGCTCGACACCCGCACCGGCCGCGCGGCGCTGCAGCTCGGCGCCATCACCCTGTTCTTCGCGCTGTGGCAGGCCGGCGTGCGCGCGGGCTGGATCTCGGATTTCCTGGTCGGCGCGCCCGCCGGCATCTGGCGCGTGTTCCTGCGCACCCTGCTCGACGGCACGCTGCCGTACGACACCGCGATCACCGTCTACGAGGCCGTGCTCGGCTTCGCGATCGGCACCGTCGCCGGCTCGCTGTGCGGCCTCGCGCTGTGGTACTCGGCCTTCGTCGCCCGCCTCACCGAGCCGTTCATCGTCGCGTTGAACAGCGTGCCCAAGATCGCGCTCGCCCCGATCGTCATCCTGTGGTTCGGCACCGGCCTCGTGTCCAAGGTGGCGCTCGCCGTCTCGCTCACCGCGCTGGTCGCCCTGATCGCCGCCTACCAGGCCGCGCGCGACTCCGACCGCGACCTGCAGTCCCTGCTCGTCTCCATGGGCGCCTCCAAGCACCAGGTGTTCTGGGGCGTCATCGTCCCCTCCACCCTGCCCGCCATGATCGCGACGTTTCGCATCAACATCGGCTTCGGCCTCGTCGGCGCCGTGGTCGGCGAGTTCATCTCGTCCAAGCGCGGCCTCGGCCACCTGATCTACGAGGCGTCCGGACTCTACGACCTCAACACCGTCTGGATGGGCCTGTTCATGCTCATGCTGGTCGGCTTCGTCCTCTACTACGCGATCGAGGCCCTCGAGGCCCGCCTCCTCCCCTGGAAGGAGACCACCCGCGCCACCGTCCAGGCCTGAGGCCAAGGCCAGAGGCCCTGCCTCTGGACTCCGCTCAAGGCAATTGCCTTGAGAATCCACTTGTTAAGGCAAGCCTTCCCCTTCCTTCCTTGGGATGGGTTTCCAAAGGCCTCAGGCCTTTGGCGGGTCCGGGCAGAGCCCGGCCTTGCTTCCTTCCCGTCCACCCCGGAGCCCCCATGACCCGCAAGACCCTGCTGCGCCGCGCCGCCCTGGCCGCCCTGCTCCTCGGAGCCCCTGCCGCGGGCCGTGCCGCCGACAAGCCGATCCCCGTGGTGATCAGCCAGGCGTTCCAGTCGATGCTCTACCTGCCGTTCTACGTCGCGATCGACCACGGCTTCTTCGCGCAGCAGGGCGTCGAGGTCGACAAGGAGACCGCCGGCTCGCCCCCGTCCGCCCTGTCCGCGGTGATCTCCGGCAGCGCCGACTTCTCCATCCACGGCCCCGAGTGGACCGCGATCGCCGCCTCCAAGGGCGCGAAGGTCGACATCGTCGCCAACCTGGTCAACGGCGCCGCCGTGTGGATCGCGGCCGCCCCGGACTTCCAGTACGACGGCGTCGCCAGCCTCAAGGGCCAGCGTGTTGTGACCGGCGCGATGCCCACGACCTCCACCTCGCTGTTCATGAAGCTCGCCAAGGAGGGCGGCCTGGACGCCAAGACCGACGTGGACATGATCCCCGTGCAGATCGGCTCCGAGCCCGGCCCCTTCCTCGCCGGCCAGGCCAAGGTCGCCGTGATGTACGAGCCCGGCCTGGAGCAGGCGGTGTCGCGCGGCATGAAGGTCGTCGTCGGCTTCCCCAAGGCGTACGGCCCGTACGCCTTCTCCTCGCTGACCGCGCGCGCCGGCGTGGACCCCGACAAGGCGCAGCGCGTGGTCAACGCGCTCGAGCTGGCGATCCGCTTCATGCACGCCGACAGGCCCGCGACCCTGGCGATCGCGCGCAAGGAGTTCCCGTCCCTCGACCCCGCCGTGGTCGAGGCCGCCGTCACCCGCATGCTCGCCGAGAACGTCTACCCCACCAGCGTCCAGACCACCCCCGAGGCCCTGACCACCGCCATGCAGACCCAGATCGCGCTCGGCAACCTCGCCGCCCAGCCCGACTACGCGCAGTTCGCCGTCCAGACCTACGTGCAGAAGGCGCTGCAGCTTCCGTAAGGCAGGCAAGGCCAGAGGCTCTGCCTCTGGACTCCGCTCAAGGCAATTGCCTTGAGAATCCATCTGTCGAAGCAAGCCTTCCTTCGGGACGGGTTTCCAAAGGCCTCAGGCCTTTGGCGGGTCCGGGCAGAGCCCGGCCTTGCTTCCTTCCTCCCGCGCCCGGACGCCCCCCATGCCCCTGCCCGCCTTCGCGACCCCCACGCCCCCCTCCGCCCTGGATGCCCTGCGCGCCTTCGCCGCCGGCACCCTGTCGCCCGCCGCGTACGCCGCCGCCTGCGAGGCCCGCGCCGCCGAGTGCGAGCCGTGGCTGCACGCCTTCGCCCACCGCCCCGCGGCCCTGCCCGCGCCCGCCGCCGGTGGCCCGCTCGCCGGCCTGCCGGTGGGCGTGAAGGACATCATCGACACCGCCGACATGCCCACGGAGAACGGCGCGCTCGCCGACCGTGGCCGCGTGCCCGGGCGCGACGCCTGGGTGGTCGAGCGCCTGCGCTCCCTCGGCGCCACGGTGTTCGGCAAGACCGTGACCACCGAGTACGCCTGGCGCCACCCAGGCGCCACGGTGAACCCGCACGACCCGGCGCACACCCCGGGCGGCTCCTCCTCCGGCTCGGCCGCCGCCGTGGCGGCCGGCATCGTGCCGCTGGCGCTCGGCACGCAGACCGTGGGCTCGGTGATCCGCCCCGCCGCGTACTGCGGCACCGTCGGGCTCAAGCCCAGCTACGGGGCCATCCCGCGCACCGGCGTCCACCCGCTGTCCGGCTCGCTCGACCACGTCGGCCTGTTCGCCCGCCGCGTGGAGGACGCCGCCTACGCCCTGTCCCTGCTCGCCGCCCGCAGCGACGGCGACCCCCACGGCACCCCCCTGCCCGCCTTCTCCGTCGACCCCGTCGCCGGCCTGCGCGACGCCCTCCCCGGCGCCGCCCCCGCGCCCCGCCTGGCGCTGCTGCGCACCGACCGCTGGGACGGCGTCGAGGCCCCGCAGCGCGACGCCCTGGACCACGCCGCCGCCCGCCTGCGCGCGTCCGGCGCCTCCGTCCACGAGCTGGTCCTGCCGGCGGAGTTTGCGGGCATGTGGGACTGGGCGCAGACCCTGCTCTCCGTGGAGGCCGCCGCGATCCACCGCGACCGCCTCGCCCGCGTCCCCGACCGCCTGAGCGCCACGCTCAGGGCGCTGGCCGCCGTCGGCCCCACCCTGCCCGCCACCGCCTACCTCGAGGCCCTGCAGCAGCAGCGCATCCTCCGCAACCGCCTGTCCGAGGTCCTGTCCGGCTTCGACGCGGTCCTGACCGTGCCCGCCACCGGCACCGCGCCCCGCGGCCTGGACCTCACCGGCGACGCGTCCCTGTGCGCGCCCTGGACCTACCTCGGCGTCCCCGCCGCCACCCTGCCCGCCGCCATCGCCGGCGGCCTGCCCCTCGGCATCCAGCTCGTCGGCCGGTACCGCGAGGACCTGCACCTGCTGAGGACCGCCGCCTGGGCCGAGGCGGCGCTCGCCGAGGGGTAGCGCGCGCCCCGGCCCGGCGCGCCGCCTCAGGCCGCGCGGATCTCGTTGAGCACCGGCTCGGCCTCGAGCGCGGCGAGCACGATCTTCAGTGCCGCCATGTTGGTGCCCTTGAACGACAGGGCCCAGATCGCGTCGTGTGCATCATTCCAGCCCTTGTCCGTCCACGTTTCCGCCCCTGCCAGCTCATCGCATTTCTTGCGCTTCGGCTCAGGCAGGTTGACCTGCTTGGCGGCCGACTCGCTGATGAACGTGTTGTAGATGGCGGCCGAGGCGGTGTCCGGCTTGCCCTTCGTCACGAACAGGTATGTCAGCTCGCTCGTGAAGAACTTGCCCTTCTGCGTCGAGCCCAGCAGCGCAAGCACCGGCTTGGTGAGTATCTTGTCCGGTGTGGCCAGGCTGCTGCCGTCCGCCTTCTCCACCTTGACTATGAACTCCATGCACTTCTTCTGGTACGCCTGCAGGTAGCCGATCGTCTCCTTGTGGAGCGTCTTGTTGGCCTTCTTCTCCGCAACCGTCGCGGCCTTGTGCAGGGCGGTCAGCGCGGCGACGAGCTTCGCCCCTTCCGACTTCCTGGCCCCTTCCCACGCCTTCAGGGCCTCCTCCATCCCCGACCCGGTCAGGGTCTTGGCGCCGTTCTTCTTCCACCAGGCCGCGTTGAACTCGATCGACGCCACGTTCGCTCCCCCATCCGGATCCGGAACGATGTTCGCAAGAAACGTCCTGGACCACAACCCTGCGCTGCAACGGGGGCCGGCCTACGCCCCCGGCAGCCCGAACAGCGACTCGTCCACGGCCACCCCCGTCTCCACGTCGTGCAGCGCGAGCCGCGTCACGTCGCCGCGCCCGTCCACCATCTCCAGCGCACGCAGCGCCAGCGGCCCTTCCGCGAACCCCAGCGTGAGCCGCCCCTGGCCCGGCCGCTCCGTGGAGCGCAGCGCCACCGCCAGCACGCCCGGCCCGCGCTGCACCGAGATCACCGTCACCGCCCCCGACAGCACGATCTCCGGCGCCAGCAGGATCGCCAGCGGCGTGCGCGCCAGCGGCAGGCTGCTGCTCCCCCCCGTCGCCCCGTCGGCGAGCACCACCCGCCCCCGCGCCGCCACCAGCACCGCCCGGCTCGGCGGGTCGTACTGCAGCCGCAGCCGCCCCGGCCGCTCCAGCCAGGCCGTGCCCGCCCCGCCCGGCCCCGCGCCCTCCTGCACGAACCGCGCCCGCAGCGTCCGGATCGCGTCCAGGGTGCGCTCGACCCGCGCCACGTCCGCGAGGTCCGCCGCGTCCAGCGTCCCCGCCGGCGGCAGCCCCGCGCACCCCGCCAGCAGCACCAGCGCCCCGCCCAGCACGTCTCGACGCCGCATCGCCGCACTCCCTGAAATCCCGCCCGCCCGGCACGACGCAGCCCCGCCCGCCGGCAGCCCAGGGAAACCCGCGGCGGCGAACGGGGTTGCCACCCGCGAGCCCCACCCCGCCGGAA
>JBPBQX010000340.1:0-11915 GCA_050955025.1 Janthinobacterium lividum | reverse complement strand
TCGACTCGGAAACGGAGGCGGTCCTGGCGACGCACGCCGCCAGCCCGCCGAAGTAGGAAGCAGGGCCGGGCTCTGCCCTGACCCGCCAGAGGCCAGCGACCTCTGGAAACTCGTTCCTTAAGGCAGAACGTTCAGACGCAGGCCGCCCGCCTATGCTTTCCAGGTCGTATGCCGCGTCATGTCGCACCTGTCCGTGCGGTAGACCGCCGAGCACGCTGGCGCGAACAGCGGCCGCCCGTGCGTGACCATGGGCGAGGGGGCCGCGACCTGCATCACGGCCGGCCGTGGTGGCTGCACCGGGCTGCGCGCGAGCACCGCGCCGCCGACCATCACGACACCGGCGAGCCCGCCGATCCAGCCTGAACCATGTTGCACGAGCGCCTCCTGCATCTCGAGCCAGCATACCGATATTTCCGAACAAATAAAGAACAAATCGTTAATGCCTTGGCGGATGCCGCGATCCGGAACGGGAACATGCCCCCATCCGGCCTCGGCCTGCTGAACGCCGGACCCTGGGTCTCGCGGGTGGTGGTCGGCCAAGGTACGCACCGTAAGGCACCCGGAACAGCCGGACCGGCCCCATGCCGGCGTCGCCCCAGGTGCCATCAAGAAGTTTCCCGGCTACAGGACGATCATCCCGAACTTCGCGTGCGCTGGCGCGACCGGGAACGACAGGGCAGGGACCGACAATCCGCCTTGGCGACGTTCCTTGCCCGCCGCATGCCCCCACGCCCGGCCCCAGCAGGAGCGCCCCATGAGACCCGTCGTCATCGCCGCCGCCATCACCGGCTCCGTGCCGCGCAAGCGCGACAACCCCGCCGTGCCCACCACGCCCTCCGAGCAGATCGAGAGCACCCACGCCGCCTTCGAGGCGGGCGCCACCCTGGTGCACATCCACGTCCGCAACCCCGACGAGAGCCCGTCCAGCGACCCCGCCCTGTTCGCCGCCGTGCAGGAAGGCGTGCGCCGCCACTGCCCCGGCATGATCGTGCAGTTCTCCACCGGCGGCCGCGGTCGTGACCCGGCGGCGCGCGGCAATGCGCTGGACCTGCGCCCGGACATGGCCTCGCTCTCCACCGGCTCGGTGAACTTCCCCTCGATCGTCTATGAGAACCCGGCGTCCCTGGTCTCCGACCTCGCGACCCGCATGCAGGCGTTCGGCGTGCGCCCGGAGATCGAGATCTTCGACCTGTCCCACCTGCACGGCGCCCGCCGCTTGGCCGACGCCGGGCTGATGGACGAGCGCCCGCACGTGCAGTTCGTCATGGGCGTGCGAAACGCGATGCCTGCCGAGGAGCACCTGCTCGACCTCATGCTCGGCGAGCTGCGCCGCGTCCTGCCGCATGCGACCTGGACCGCGGCCGGGATCGGCGCCACCCAGGCGCGGGTCATGGGCTGGGCCCTGGCGCGCGGCGCGGACGCCGTGCGCACAGGGCTCGAGGACAACATCCGCATCACGCGCGACCGCCTCGCCGCCAGCAACGCCGAACTGGTGGCGCACGCGGCCGAGGCACTGTCGCGCCACGACGCACGCCCCGCGACAACGGCGGAGGCGCGCGCAGCGCTCGGTCTGACGGCCTGAACGAACCGGGTCGACGCCTGCCGCTTGGTTCGGCGCACCCTCGCCCCGCCCGACGCCTGCTCGTCCCCGGCGGGCAGCCGGATGTCCGGAACGGCGAGCTGTGGGCAGCGGCCCGGCGATCCTGGCCTGCCCTCAGAACTGCCAGCCGATGCCCAGCATCGCCACCGGGTACACCGGGTAGTTCACCTCGTGCTGGATGCGCCGCCGCTCCCGTTCCGCATCCCCCGCGACCGACGGCAGCTGCGTCAGGCTGCCGGTCAGGCCGTAGGACAGATGCGGGTTGCCCTGGTACATCGCTCCCACGTCCAGCGACACGCGCACCCGCCCGAACACGAGCGCGCTGTAGCCAAGCCCCAGGACCGGTGCCACCAGGTTGAACGTCGCACGCGCGTCGACCCGGGCCGGCGCCGGCCCGACGAGGGTCGTGCCACCCAGCCGCAGCAGGCCGACCGGCTGGGCATGGGCGTGGACCTCGTTGCCGTTCAGCAGCAGTCCCGCGGACAGCCGCAGCCCGCTGCCGAACGGGTACCAGTCCCCACTCACGCCGCCGCTGAGCAGCCTCACCGTGCCGCCGTAGCGAAGCCGGGCGTCGTAGGCGTAGGCCGGCTCGCTGTGGGCGATCGTTCCGTTGATCATGTCGGCGTCGTGGAAGCCCAGCCCGTCGATGTCGACCCGCACCCCGAAGCGCGTGGACGGCACGCGCACGTCCAGCTCCGGGCCGAACCCGAGCGTCCCGCCCTTGACCAGCAGCGACGGCGACCATCCGGGCGCAGCCTGCGCCTGGGCGTGCCGTCCCGCCAGCAGCAGGCAGATCAGCAGCAGGGCACGGAAGAACATCGACAATGCGAACTCCGACGTGCCTCGACGCGGGCAGGCTGCTTGCATACTACCGTAACGGTTAAGGCCCCCATAACCGCACGTGGTCCCGCCTCTCGCCACATGCGGGGGGACGATCCAAGGCGGCCAGTCGGACACCCTGCCGCGCCGGCACTCCAACCCGACCCGACGCCTCCGCCGTCAACGCGGCTCGGGACATCACAGCGAGGCTGCCGCTCCATCCCGCTGCCCGCCATTGTTGTGCCGCGCGGGGTACGTCACTGTGCCCGGAGTACGCTCCGGCCCGGCGCCGGCTTCAGGGTGATCCCGTTGGAAGATGCTGCCGCCGCGCACCTGTGGCCGTCCCCGCCCGCGCCCGGATCGCGCACCGTCGTGATCGGCGCCGGCTTCGGCGGCCTGGCTGCCGCCCTGCGCGCCCGTGCGCTGGGCCACGACGTCGCGGTGCACGAGCGCCTCGACCAGCCCGGCGGTCGCGCCCGCGTCTTCCGCCGCGACGGCTACAGCTTCGACGCCGGCCCCACCGTGCTCACCGCGCCCTACCTCCTCGAGGAGCTGTTCGCCCTGTTCGGCGAGCGCATGTCCGACCACGTGCGCCTGGTGCCGGTCGATCCGTGGTACCGCATCACCTTCCCCGACGGCCGCCACTTCGACTACGGCGGCGACGAGGCCGAGATGGCGCGCAAGGTCGCCGCCTTCTCCCCCGCCGACGCGGCCGGCTTCGGGCGTCTGATGCGGCGCACCCGCGCCCTGTTCGCCATCGGCTACGAGCAGTACGGCGCCGCCCCGTTCCACAGCCCGGCCACCATGCTGCGCGTGCTGCCGCACCTCCTGCGCCTGGGGGGCTGGCGCTCCATGCACGCCCTGGTGGCGTCGCACGTGAAGGACGAGGCCCTGCGCCGCGTGTTCACCCTGCAGACTCTGCTGATCGGCGGCCATCCCTGGCGCACCCCGGCGATCTACGCCCTCATCCAGCACCTGGAGCGGCGCTGGGGCGTCTGGTTCGCCCTGGGCGGCACGGCGGCGGTGGTCGAGGCGCTCTGCGCGCTTGCACGGCGCCACGGCGTCGCGTTCCATATGGGCAGCACCGTGGAGCGCATCCTCGTCGAGGACGGGCGCGTCGCCGGCGTGCGGCTGGAAGGCGGAGCGACAGTGCCGGCAGAGCGGGTGATCGCCAACGCCGACGCCCCGGCGGTGTATGCCGACCTGGTGCCCGCCGCGGCACGGCGGCGGTGGACCGGGCGCAGGCTCGCGCGCGTGCAGCCCTCGATGGGCCTGTTCGTGCTGTACTTCGGCACCACCCGGCAGTACCCCGCCATGGCGCACCACACGATGGTGCTGGGCGAACGCTACCGGGCGCTGCTCGACGAGGTGTTCGGCCGCGCCGCCACGCTGCCCGAGGACCTCAGCCTCTACCTCCACCGCCCCACGGCCACGGATCCCTCGCTGGCGCCCCCCGGCCACGACGCGTTCTACGTCCTCGCCCCGGTGCCAAACCTGCGCGCACCGATCGACTGGCGGAAGGCGGGCCCGGTGATGCGCGACCGCGTGGTGCGCATCCTGTCCGAGCGCGGCCTGCCCGACCTCGAGCGACACATCGTCTCGGAAAGCTGGATCGCCCCGGACGACTTCCAGCGCGACCTGCTGAGCCGCGATGGCTCGGGCTTCTCCGCGGCGCCGACCCTGATGCAGTCGGCATGGTTCCGGTTCCACAACCGCTGCGGCGACGTCCGCGGGCTCTACCTGGTCGGCGCCGGCACCCACCCCGGCGCCGGCGTGCCCGGCGTGCTGACCTCCGCCAAGGTGGTCGAGACCCTGCTGCGCCAGGAGGCGGCCGGGAACCGCCCGGCCCGTGGCGGCGCGGACCACGACCTCGCCGGGCGCAGCGGGACAGCTCGCAGCCAGCCCGCCCGGAGCCGTGCGGCATGAGGCGTGAGGCGGTGCGCGTGCTCGCGCGCCACGGCCAGACGTTCCGCCTTGCTGGCAGGCTGCTGCGACGCGCCGACCTGGAGGCGGCCGCCGAACTCTACGTGGTGTGCCGTGCCGTGGACGACCTCGCGGACGAGGCTCCCGACCCTGCCGCCGCCCGCGTGGCGCTGCTCGCGCTGCGTTCCGAGCTGTCCGCAGGCCCGGGCGAGCACATGGCGGCGACCAGGGGCCGCTCGCCGCTCGCCGCCCGCTTCGCGGCCCTGCACGCCTGCCCGCGCGCCACCACGGCGTTCGTGGACACCATGCTCGGCGATCTCGACCGCGTGCGCATCGCCGACGAGGCGGCGCTCGTCCGCTACGCCTACGGCGCCGCCGGCACGGTGGGCGTGCTGATGTGCGGCGTGCTCCGCGTGCGCGACCTCGCCGCCGCGGAGCCGCACGCCGTCGACCTCGGCATCGCGATGCAGCTCACCAACATCGCGCGCGACGTGGTCGAGGATGCCGCGCGCGACCGCCTCTACCTTCCCGCGAGCTGGCTGCCCCCGGGATTCGGCCCCGCCGACGTCGCCCGCGACCCGTCGAGCGTGTTCGCCGCGGTGCGCCGGCTGCTGGCCCTGGCCGACGCGCGCTACCGCTCCGCAGCCCACGGGCAACGCCACCTGCCGCCCCGCGCGCGCCTCGCGATCCGCGTCGCGGGCCGGCTGTACGAGGAGATCGGCCGCCAGATCCTGCGTGCCGGGCCCGGCTACCTCGCCGGCGGGCGCTGCGTCGTGGCGCGGCGCCGCAAGCTCGCGCTGCTGGCGCTGGAAGCGGCCGCCTCTCTGGCCAGGCGCCCCTCGCCGGCCCGGCACGAGGCCACGGCGCATCGCGCGCCGGCAGCGCTGCGAGGCGTGCCGTTCTAGCGCCGGCCGACGTGCGGTGGCCGGCGAGGGTCCTGGACGAGGCCCGGTCATCGCACTTCATGCCGCCGACCCCTATGACTCCTCTTCCTGGCGCGCCCGGGCCGCAACGAGACAAGGTGCCGGAGCCTGCCCTTTCCCCGGAGCAACGCCTGTGCCTCCGCCGGGCTTGCACTCCGCAGCGGTACGCGGCAGCGTGCAACGCATGGTTCGGCGGAACTCGTCCGTTGCAGCCAGGTGTGGCGAACAGGCCTGCCTCCATGTCTTTCGTTCCGCGATGCCTTGCCATGGTCAGGCCTGATTTATGACCGTGCCGATCTTCCTGAGCCAGACTTGCCCAGCACAGCCTGCAATGACCGAAGTTGCTCTCGTCACTTACGGACGAACCGGCTAGCCGCGACGTGCACGGACGACAAACGGCCGCAAAGGCCAGCACCGCGGAAAAAAAGGGGGGATGAACGTGACAATCCATCACAACAGACAAGATTTTGCGGCCCTGCAGGTGAGGAGACCTGTGATCCGTCGGCCTGCCGCCCCGGAGTAGCGCCGTGTCGCCTCAGAACCTCGACGACGATCCGCCGCTGCGCCCGGTGTCGCACAGCCCCGACAGGACGCCTGCACCGCAGGGTGCCGACATCCCTGCGCTTCGCACGCTGGCGGGGTTCGCGGAGACCGCTCTGCCGGCCATGCTGCTCCTCTACCTGGCCGCCAGCGAGCGCCACGCCGACACGCTGCCCGAGCTGAAGCAGGTCATCGACACCTTGAGCGAGGTGCCTGCCAACCTGGACGCGCAGGGCCCGGAACCGATCCACGCCGCCGTGGCCCGGCTCTACGCCACGATCAGCGTCCTGCGCGGCCGCATCGAGTAGCGGCTAGACGAAGGCCGCCGCCGGGAAGGCGGCCTTGAGCTCGGCGCCGAGCTCGAGGCCGAGCCGGACGGCGCTCGAGGCGGGCCCCTCGATCGTGCCCCGGCGCACGATGGCGCCATCACCGGAGGCCAGCAGGCCGTCCAGCCGCATCGCTCCGCCCGGCAGCAGCCGCGCGTGGGCGCCGATCGGCGTCGAGCACGACCCGTCGAGCGCCGCCAGCATCGCCCGTTCCGCCGTGGCGGCCACGCGCGCGGCGGAATCCTCGATCAGCAGCAGCAGCTCGCGCAGCTCATGCGCGTCCTCGCGCACGGTGACGCCGACGATCCCCTGGCAGGCGGCCGGCAGCATCGCGTGCTCCGGCAGCGCGAGCGAGGCCTCCGCCTCCAGCCCCAGCCGGCGCAGCCCCGCCATCGCCAGCAGGCTCGCCGCGCACACGCCGTGGCGTATCTTGTCGAGCCTGGACTGCACGTTGCCGCGGAACAGCACGATGCGCAGGTCCGGCCGGGCGTGCAGGAGCTGCGCCTGCCGCCGCACCGAGGAGGTGCCGATCACCGCGCCCCGCGGCAGGCACGCGAACGGGTCTGCCTCGTCGGGCTCGCCGCACTCGTCGCCCAGGATCAGGGCGTCGCGGGGATCCTCGCGCGGCAGGGTGCAGCCGAGCACGATGCCGGGGGGAAGCTCGGTCTCCAGGTCCTTGAGGCTGTGCACCGCGAGATGGATGCGCCCGGCAAGCAAGGATTCGTGGATCTCCTTGGCGAACAGGCCCTTGCCGCCGATCTCGGCCAGCCGGCGGTCCTGCACGGCGTCGCCGGTGGTGCGGATCACCCGCTCCTGGAACACGCCGAAGCGGTGCATCACCGGGCACGCCCGCGCCAGCGTCGCCATGAAGGAGCGCGTCTGCTGCAGGGCGAGCGGGGAGCCGCGCGTGCCGATGCGCAGCGGCAGCGCGGGGCTGTGGCGCGGAGCCGTCGTCAGCATCGCGCGTGCCGCTTCCGGGCAGCCCGCGTGACCCGCATCGCCCGACCCGAACCGCGGCCCGTCCGCGTGCGCGGCCTCCGCCAGCGCCGCCTCGACATCGCCGCTCATCGCTTGGTCTCCGTCATGGCGGTGGCTCCGGGCAGGGCGGGCGAGGGCGCAGCGCCCGGCCGGCCGAAGGGGCGGTTCAGCACGACCACCGCGCGGTTCAGGAAGAAGGCGGTGCCCACCCAGGCGAGGTAGGGCAGCAGCAGCGCCGCAGCGAACGGCGACCACCCCCGAAACGCCAGCACCAGCGCCAGCACCGAGAGCCACAGCGCCGCCGCCTCGGGCAGCGCCCAGTCCGGGCGGCGCAGCTTGAAGAACAGCCCGCTCCAGGCGACGTTCAGCACGGCGTTGACCGCAAACAGCGCCACCACCCAGCCGCGCTCGGCGCCGTCGCCGGTGCGCCAGGCCAGCACCGCGGCCCACGCGGTGAGCATGCCGATCGTCGTCCACACCGCGGGAAACGCCCAGCCCGGCGGCTGCCACCACGGCGTGCGCAGGGCGTTGTACCACGGCCCGATCTCGGTCAGCAGCCCGCCCAGGAACAGCACCGCGGCGACGCCGCCCGCCGCGGTCGCGACGTCCCAGCTCACGCCGAGACGAGCCCGGCGAGATGGGCGATGTTCTTGCAGAAGATGCGCAGGTGCACGACGGGCTTCGCGCGCACCAGCTCCTTGGTCATGTAGGCGGTCCAGGTCAGGCGCTGCACGTCCTCGTCCTGGCAGATGCTGACGAAGCGCTCGCGCCGGTTGTCGTTGGCGTACCAGAAGCGCTGCATCAGCCCGAGCACGCGGAACACCCCGCCATGGGCGCGCATGAAGCGCCGTCGCGCGTCGCGCAGCGCACCCGCCTTGCCGGTGGCGATGAAGCGGTCCATCGCCTCGCCGGCGAGCTGGCCCCCGAGCATCGCATAGTAGAGGCCTTCCCCCGAGGCCGGCGCCACCACGCCCGCCGCGTCGCCCGCCAGCAGCACGTCGCGCCCGTTGTCCCAGCGGCCCAGCGGGTGCATCGGGATCGGCGCGCCCTCGCGCCGCAGGGTCTCCGCGTCCTCCAGCCCGGTGGCCGCGCGCAGCGCCGTGGTCGCGCGGCGCAGCGCGAAGCCCTTGCGGGCGCTGCCGAGGCCGACGCTCGTGGTCTCCCCGTGCGGGAACACCCAGCCGTAGAAGTCCGGCGACACCTTGCCGTTGTAGTGCACCTCGCAGCGCCCGGGATCGGCGCCGGCCGGGGAACGAACGATCTCGTGGTAGGCGAACACGTAGCGCATCCGCGAGGCGCCCTTCACGCCCGCGGCACGCGCCACCGCGGAGCGTGCGCCGTCCGCCCCCACCACCGCGCGCGCCCGGACCTCGAAGGCGGCGCCGCTGCCGTCGGTGCTGCACTCGCGGCACGCGACCACGCTGACGCCGTCCTCGTGCCGCAGCCCCTCGAACAGCGCGGTGCGACGCGTGGCGCCGTCGGTGGCCGCGCGGCAGCGCAGCCACTCGTCGAAGCGGTCGCGGTCCACCATGCCGACGAAGCCGTCCTCGATCGGCATGTCCACCGAGCGATGCGAGGGGGCGAACATCCGCGCCGAGGTGGCGCGCGCCACGAGCTGGCTGTCGGGAATGGCGAAGTCCTGGATCAGCCGGGGCGGCACCGCGCCGCCGCACGGCTTCACCCGGCCGCCGCGGTCGAGCAGCAGCACGGAGCGCCCGCGCCGCGCCAGCTCCGAGGCCGCCGTGGCGCCCGCGGGCCCGCCGCCGACGACGACGACATCGAAGTCGAAGGCCGGGGGGCAAGGCCGCTCCCCGGACCCCGGCGCCACCTGGAGTCCCATGTCCGCCTGTCCCTTCCGTGTGCCGGTCCAGGGCGGCTCGCCCTGGTGGGTCTCCGCCTTCAAGACGAGGGGCAGCGCCCTGGCCTTGCCTTGCCCGATCAAGACGCCCGCACCGCGAGCGCCGCCGCCAGCATCCCCAGCACGTAGAGGCTGGTCCCCGTCGCATTGTACCAGGGCGCCCGCCCGCGCGGGTCGGCGAGCAGCCTGCGCATCAGCACGAGCTGCGCGGCCAGCAGCACGCCGACGGCTGCCGCGTGCGCCGGCTGCCCCCACGACGCGAGCAGCGCCACGACCGCCGCCTGCGGCACCGCCATGACCACGCAGGCCAGGCGGCAGGCGCGGTCCGGCCCGAGTCGGGCGGGCAGGGACCCCAGCCCCATCTGCCGGTCGCCCTCGACCGACTTGAAGTCGTTCAGCGTCATGATGCCGTGCGCGCCGAGGCTGTAGAGCGCGGCCAGCGCCACGATGCGCCCCCCCGGCCAGTGCTGCATGCTCACCGCGGCGCCGGCGAACCAGGGCAGCCCCTCGTAGGACACGCCCACCGCGAGGTTGCTCCACCAGCCGTTGCGCTTCAGCCGCACCGGCGGCGCGCTGTACGCCCAGGCCAGCGCCAAGCCGATCACCGCTGCGATCCACACGTAGCGCCCGAGCGCCAGCGCCACCGCGAGCGAGAGCATGCTCCACGCCACCGCGAGCCCCAGGCCCCAGCGCCCCGGCACGCGCCCGGACGGGATGGGCCGCCCCGGCTCGTTGATCGCGTCGACGTGGCGGTCGAACCAGTCGTTGACCGCCTGGCTGGTGCCGCAGGCCAGCGGGCCCGCGAGACCCGCGCCCGCCGCCACCAGGCCCCAGCGCGAGGCCGGGAACGCGCCTGCCGACACCACCCCGCAGCCGAACGCCCACACCGGCGCGAACCAGGTCAGCGGCTTGAGCAGCTCCAGCAGCGCGCCCGCCGACGGACGCGCGCCCGCGGCCGGCACGCCGCCTTGGGCGAGTGCGGCGCCCCTCACTCGCCTTCCCACCCGCTGCCGGGCTCGGGCAGGTCGCCAAGGCCGTAGCGGTGCAGCTTGGCGTACAGGCTCTGCCGGCTCACGCCGAGCATCTCGGCCGCCGACGCGCGGTTGTTCTCGGCCAGCTCGAGCGCCGCCTCGATGCACAGCCGCTCGATCACGTCGGTGGCGTCGCGCACCAGCTCCTTGAGCGACACGCGGCCGATCAGCTCGGTGAGCTGCTCCACCGAGCGCGGCACCACCGCGGCGCGCACCTCGGGCACCGCGGCGGCCGCGGCCGTCAGCCGTCGCGCCACGTCGCGGATCGCGAAGCCGAACGAGGGCTGCGCGCCACCGAGCACGGCCACGGCGGAGATCTCGACCTCGGTCAGCATGCCGTGCTCGCCGCGCAGCGTGGTGGCGAACAGACGCACCGAGCCGCGCTGGCGCAGGTTGGCCAGCAGCACGTCGACGTCCACCCCGGCGCGGCCGAGCCAGGTGCCCAGCGCGCGCCCCTGCGCCTGCTCGACGACCGAGAGCTGCGTCATCGTGAGGAACGCGGCGTTGGCGGCCAGGATCGTGCCCTCGCCGTCCGTGGCCACGAACGCGTCGGGCGCCTGCTCCAGCGCCTGCAGCAGCCGCTCGCTCACCTCGGACACCAGCGTCGTGCCGCTCGCCACCGCGCCCGGCATCACCCGGACCAGCAGCACCGAGCTGTCGCCCTCGATCAGCAGCGAGGCGGACAGCGACACGTCGCCATCGGCCGCGCCGGCCGGCTCGGCCCTGCCGTCCAGCGACACCACCGGCTCCGCCAGCCGCACCCGCACCGGCTCCGCCCGCCCGCCCGTCTTGATCGCGGCGAGCACGCGCAGCACGGCGCCGCGGTCGTGCGGCTCGAACAGCTCGGGGAACAGCCAGCCCTGCGCGCGGCGCGTGCCGGCCAGCCGCCGCCCGGCCGGATTGCTTTCGCTCACCTTGAGGCTGTGCGCGTCGAGCACCATCAGCGGCTCGGGCGAGGTCTCGAACAGAATGCGGTAACGCGTCTGTGCCTGCCGCAGGCCCGCGTAGTCGCGCTCCATCGTCTGCTGCGCGTCGATCAGCCGCTGCTGCAGCCCGACCAGCGGGCGCAGGTCACGGCCGAACGCCACCAGGCCGTCCGCCGGGCCCGCCTGCGTCACGCTGTACTCCACGGCCACGTCGCCCGCGCCCGGCCTGCCGGCGGCCACGCCGGGATGGTTGAGGTGGCGCAGCCGCGGCGCGTCGCCGGCCAGCGCCGCCTCGAGCAGCGCGCTCACCTTGGGCCGGCTTTCCGCGCTCACCGTGTCGCTCCATGCCCGGCCCACCACGGCCTGCGCCCCGCCGAGGTCGGCCTCCAGCGAGGCGCTGCGGAAGGTGGCCGCGCGCACCACCCCGTCGCGGTCGATCACCAGCGCCACGTCGGCCGCCGCGGCAAGCAGGCGTGCCACCGCGTCGGCATCGAGTGCCCCTGGCGCCTGCTCGTCGGGAATGGAAGGTCTGGACTTCATGGTGCTGAAACGGCCCGGCTGACTGAAGCTCACCTGATGGCTCATCGCGGCTGCGCGGTCGAGGCGCGACGGGCGGATGCGGGCCTGCGCCGTGCCGCGAGCAGCGAGGCGGCACGGCGCACTGCCTCGGCGGCGTCGGGCGCGGTGTCGTCGGCGCCGATCCGGATGGCCAGCTCCGGACGGTCCAGGAACGCGGGGCCGCCCACCATGACGATGATGCCGCGGTTGCGCGACGCGCGGCGCACCGCGGCGACGCACAGCGCGAGGCGGCCGAAATGGACCTCCGCGCCGAGCGAGAAGCCGATCAGGTCGACCGGCCGCGCAGCGACCACGCGCGCCGCGTCGGCGGCCCCCGCGATCGCCGGGTTCTGCACCTGCCAGCCGGCGCCGCGGAAGAAGTCGCTCAGCATCGACAGCCCCAGCGAGTGCTGCTCCCCCGGCGCCGCGACCA
>JBPBQX010000339.1:0-13085 GCA_050955025.1 Janthinobacterium lividum | reverse complement strand
ACCCCCAGCTCGCCGCCGGCGACCAGATCCTCGCGGTGCCGACGCTGGTGCGCCACCTGCCCACCCCCATCAAGCGCATCATCGGCACGCTGTCCGACACCGACCGCGTGCTGGTGGGACTCGACCTCCGCCCGGCCGGCTGAGCGCGCATGGCAGACCCCGGAGCGGACCCGCGCCCGCTCCCGCCCGCCGCGGAGGAACCGGCCGCCTCCCACGTCCTGCGCCTCTACGTCGCCGGCAACACCGCGCGCTCCGGGCGCACCGTCGCCACGGCGCGGCGCCTCCTGGAGTCCCGGATCCCCGGCCGCTACACCCTCGCCGTGGTGGACATCTACCAGGACCCGGAAGGCGCCAGGGTGCACCAGATCGTCGCGGTGCCCACGCTGATCCGGCTGCGGCCGCTGCCGGTGCGCCGGCTGGTCGGCGACCTGTCGAACGAGGCGCGCGTGCTCGCCGCCCTGGGCCTGGACCCCGCGCCGTGACCCCCGCCGCCCCGGACGACACGCCCCGCGCCGCCCCCCCTCCCGGCATCCCGTCTCCTGGCATCCCGTCCCCTGGCGCCCCCTCCCCTGGCGCCCCCTCCCCTGGCGCCCCGGCCGGGGGCGCCGCCTCCCCCGACGCCCTGCGCGAGGAGCTGCTCGACCTGCGCGAGCGCCTGCGCGAGGCGGAGGAGACCATCGAGGCGATCCGCCACGGCGACGTGGACGCTGTCGTGGTCGGCGGCTCGGACGGCCCGACGATCTACACGCTGGAGAACGACGACCGCCCCTACCGCCGCCTGATCGAGCGGATCGGCGAGGGCGCGCTCACGCTCGATGCCGAGGGCGTCGTGCTGTACTGCAACCGCGCGCTCGCCGAGCTGCTGCAGGCGCCGCAGGAGGACATCGTCGGCGGCCGGCTGCAGCGCTTCGTCCCGCCCGGCGACGCCGCGCGGCTGGAGCGCCTGCTCCAGCGCGGCGAGGGGCGCGGCGAGTTCGCGCTGCACGCCGGCGCGGGCCGCCTCGTGCCCACGGTGCTCTCGCTCAGCGAGCTGGGCGGCGGCGGGCGGGCGCTGTGCGCGGTGGTCACCGACCTCACCGCGCAGCACCGCGCCAGCGCCCTGCTGCACGACGCCAACCGCCGCCTCCACGACGAGATCGCCGAGCGCGAGAACACCGAGACCCTGCTGCGCCAGTCGCAGAAGATGGAGGCGGTGGGCCAGCTCACCGGCGGCCTGGCGCACGACTTCAACAACCTGCTGACCGGCATCATCGGCTCCATCGAGCTGATCCAGAGCCGCATCGCGCAGGGCCGCACCGGCGAGCTCGCCCGCCTGGCCGAGTCGGCGATGGCGTCCGCCAACCGGGGTGCCGCGCTCACCCACCGCCTGCTCGCCTTCTCGCGCCAGCAGACGCTGGAGCCCGAGCCCACCGACGCCAACCGCCTGGTCGCCGGGCTGGAGGAGCTGATCGGCCGCACCGCCGGCGCCGCGATCGCGGTGTCCTGCACGCGCGACGCCGGCCTGTGGCCCACGCTGTGCGACCCGAACCAGCTCGAGAACGCGATCCTGAACCTGTGCATCAACGCCCGCGACGCGATGCCCGACGGCGGCCGGCTGCGCATCGAGACCGCCAACGCCTGCCTCGACGCCGCCGGCCGCCACGACACGCCCGGCACGGCCGCCCCCCCGGGCTCCCTCGCCGAAGGCTCCGCCCCGCGCGGCACCGTGACCGCGGGCTTCGGCGACGGCGTGCCCGGCGACTACGTGATGGTGGCGGTGGCCGACACCGGCACCGGCATGACGCCCGAGGTGGCGACGCGCGCCTTCGACCCGTTCTTCACCACCAAGCCGGCGGGCCAGGGCACCGGGCTCGGCCTGTCCATGATCTACGGCTTCGCCCGCCAGTCGAGCGGCCACGTCCGCCTCGACAGCACCCCCGGCGCCGGCACCACGGTGCGCCTCTACCTGCCCCGCTTCCTCGGCCCTGCCTCCCCCTAGACGCCCCGGCAAGAAAGCAGGCGAGTTCTTTCCTGAAGGAAAGAACCAGAGAACTTCCGCCAACAAGCTCCATGCCAATCACGCCGAAAAACATCCCAAGCGTGCAATGTCTTTTTGCTTCTTTTTCTTCAGAAAAAGAAGGCCTTGCTGCCCTTCCTCCTCCCTGCCGCCCCCTGCTACGCTGCCGCCATGAGGCGCCTCGTCCCCCTCCTGGCCCTGCTCCCGGTGCTCCTGGTCCCCGCCGCCTGGCTGGCCGCCGAGTGGCGCCTGCAGGCCGGCGTGCGGGACTGGGCCGCCGCCCGCGAACGCGAGGGCTGGACGGTGCGCGCCGGCCCCGCCGCCTGGGCGGGCTTCCCGTTCGAGGCCGCGCTCGTGCTCCCCAACGTCGCCCTCTCGAGCCCCCCGGACGGCACCGCCCCGGGCTGGCTCGAATGGTCCGTCGCGCGCCTGGAGCTGCGCGTCGCCCCGCTGCACCCCGCGACCCTGCTGCTCCTGCCGCGCGGCCCGCAGCGCCTGCGCCTCGCCCCCCTGCCCGCCGTCGCGGTGGACGCCACCGACGCCCGGATCGCCGTGCCGCTGCGCAACGCTTCGCCCGGCACGGAGGCCGCCGTCACCGCCGCCGCCCTGCGCCTCGCCCTCCCCGGCGGCGCGTCCGCCGCCACCGACGCGCTATCGCTGTCCCTCGCCCTGCATCCCGGCGCGGGCCGCGACGCCGCCGCCGCCTCGGTGCGCCTCGACGCGGCCGAGGTCGCGCTCCCCGGCTTGCCCGCGACGCTGCGCACCCTGTCCCTCGCCGGCGCCGTCGAAGGCCCGCTCGCCCTCCGCCCGACCCCCGCCGCCACCGCCGCCGCCTGGCGCGACGGCGGTGGCCGCGTCGTCGTCCAGCGCCTGGAGACCCGCTGGGGCGACCTCGCCGCCACCGGCACCGCCACCCTGGCCCTCGACGGCGCGCTCCAGCCCTCCGCCACCGCCACGCTGCGCCTCTCCGGCTACGACGCCGCGCTGGACGCCCTGGCGAAGTCGGGCACCATCGGCGCCGGCACCGCCCGCGTCGCGCACGCCGTGCTCGGCCTCATGGCGCAGCCCGACGCCAGCGTCGCGCTGCCGGTCACCTGGCGCGACGGCACGGTCGCGGCGGGACAGATCCCGCTGCTGCGCACGCCGCCGGCGACGTGGAGCCTGGGGGCGGGACCGAAGGAAGGTTGAGGCTCCGCCTCAAACTCCGCCAAAGGCTGCGCCCTTGGAACGCCCCCCTTAAGTCAAGGGATCAAAGGGTCCTCGGACCCTTTGCGGGTTCGGGCAGAGCCCGACCTTCCTTCCGTCACCGTACCATCACGCGACCGCCCCCACCCCCCACGCTACAGCCCGCCCGTGCCCCGCCTCGCCCGCCTCTGCGCCGCCCTGCTCGCCGCGGCCCCCCTGCCCGCCGCCGCCGACCCGGCCATCCCCATCGCCCCCGTCCACGCCGCCTCGGGCGCAGCCCAGGACTCCCCCACCACGCAGCCGCTGGACGCCACCCAGCCCACCTCCGTGACGAGCCGCGCCGCCCTGGACCGCTACGTCGCGCCCACCGGCGGCTACGACGACGCGATCCGCCTGTCCCCCTCGGTGATCGACGTCAGCCCGAACGGCCCGGGCCTCGGCGAGGCGCAGATCCTCGCGATCCGCGGCTTCGTGGACGGCCAGTACAACGTGACCCTCGACGGCATCCCCTTCGCCGACAGCGACGACTTCACCCACCACAGCTCCGCCTACTTCGTCGCCCGCGACCTCGCCTCCGTCACGGTCGACCGCGGCCCGGGCAGCGCCGCCACCCTCGGCGACGCGACCTTCGGCGGCACCATTGCCCTGCGCTCGATCGCGCCCTCCGCCGCAGCGCCGACGATCTCGCCCACCGTCTCGCTCGGCTCCTTCGCCACGCGCTCCGGCGGCGTGCTGCTGGACTCCGGCCTCGCCCTGCTCCCCGGCGGCGCCACCGGCGTGCTCGACCTCGAATCCGCGCGGTCCGACGGCGCGCTCTCCCTCGCCGCCCAGCGCCGCGCCACCGCCTTTGGCAAGCTCGTGGTCCCGCTCGGCCCCGACGCCACCCTCACCCTGGCCGCCAACGCCAGCCGCACGACGCAGAACGAGCCCCCCGGCGCCACCCGCGCCCGGATCGCCGCCCTCGGCCCCTCGACCGCCCTGAACGCCGACCCCCGCTCCCAGGCCTACGCGGGCTACAACAGCTCCGCCTACCGCACCGACATCGCCTACGCGACGCTCGCCGCCACGCCGAACCCTGCCCTGACCCTGTCGGACACGCTCTACACCTACGGCCTGGAGCGCCGCTTCCGTCAGGGCCTCGACCCCAACGGCGAAACCCCGAACGGCACCGCACTCTCCCCCGCCGACGTCCCCGGACAGTCGCTCCGCAACGGCCTGCGCGCCTGGGGCGCCATCCTGCGCGCCGTGCAGACCCTGCCCGCCGCCCTCACCCTGGAAGCCGGCCTGTGGGCCGAGCGCCAAACCAACTCCCGCAGCTCGATCGAGATCGACCTGTCCGCCGGCGGCACGCCCAACCCCGTGCTGCCCACCGTCCCGGGCACCCCCGGCTCGGCATCCATCGACCGCCTGCAGCACGAGAGCCTGCTCACCGTGCAGCCCTACGCCCAGCTCGGCTGGCGCCCCCGCCCCTGGCTGACGCTGACCGCCGGCCTGAAGGGCGCCTGGTCCGCCCGCGACATCGACGCCCCCGTGATGCAGGGCACCCGCCTCCCCACCCGCGTGTCGCGCGGCTTCGGCGCCGCCCTGCCCTCCCTCACGGCGCTGCTCCGCCCCACCCCGCGCTGGAGCCTCTACGCCCAGGCCGCCCGCGGCTTCCTAGCCCCCCGGCTCCAGCTCTTCGACGTGACAGACCCCCGCACCGCCCCCATCGCCCCCGAGCGGACGACGAACCTCCAGCTCGGCACCGCCTGGCGCTCGCACGGCCTGGCCGCGAGCGCCGACCTCTACGCGATCCTGTTCGACGACGCCGTCGGCGTGCGCACGATCGCCGGGAACGCCACCGTCTTCCCCGAGGGCCGCGTCACCTACCGCGGCGCCGAGGCCGAGGCCACGCAGTCCCTCGGCGCCGGCCTGTCCCTCTACGCCAGCGGCTCGCTCAACCAGTCGCACCAGGCTGCCACCGCCGACTCCCCCGGCGGCCCCGCCCCCTCCACCCCGCAGTTCACCCTGTCCGCCGGCCTGCTCCTGACCCGCGACCGCCTCACCGCCTCGCTGATCGAGCGCCGCACCGGCGGCTCCTACGGCGACACCGGCCGCGCGCAGTGGATCGCCCCCTACGGCCAGCTCGACGCCGCCGCCGGCACCACGCTCCGCCTCGGCCCCACGCCCCTCGCGCTGCGCCTCCAGGCCTTCAACCTGCTGAACGGCCGCAAGGCCGACGGCCTCGCCGGGTACACGCTCGCCGCCGGCACGCCGCTGTTCTGGACGCAGGCCGGCACCTCCATGTTCGCCAGCGCGACCGCGCGGTTCTGAAGCAAGCAAGCATGGGCTCTGCCCAAACCCGCCAGGGGCGAGCCGCCCCTGGACCGGCCTTGCTTAAGGGATGCGTTCCAAGGGCGCAGCCTTTGGCGGAGTTTGAGGCAGCGCCTCAACCTTGCTTCAGGAACGCCCCGATCCTCTCGTTGAGGAACCGCGCGTCCTCCGGGCTCGCCCCTGCCCCGGCCGGGTGCCCCCACAGCGACGGGATCGGCACGAGCTCGCAGTGCGGGATGAACGCCGCTTCGTACTGCGCGTCCTCGACCGGGAAGTACAGATCCGTGGCCGACGGCATGTAGAGCACTGGCGCCCGGATCGCCCCCAGCGCCGCCGCCAGGTCGCCTGCGAACGGCGCCGTCTTCCCGACGTCGTGCGCCTGCCAGGTCCGCATCTGCGCGATCAGGTCGTTGGCATCGCGCCCCTCGAAGAACTCGTGCGTCATCCGCGCCACCGCGCCTGCCAGCTCCGTCCCGGCCGGCACCTCGCCGCGCCACAGCTCGCGCCGCCACCACTCCTGCGAGTACAGCCACCCCAGCCACACCAGCGCCGTCGCCTCGATCCCCCGCACCGGCTCGGCCGTGTACTCCCCGCCCGCGAACACCGGGTCCGTCTCGATCGCCGCGATCTGCCCGTCGAGCCTGACGACGCCGTGCCCGTACGTCTTCGCCGTGCCCGACGTGGCCACCACGCGGTCCATGAACCCCGGGTGGCTGACCGCCCACTGCAGCGCCTGCTGCGCCCCCATGGAGAAGCCCACCACCGCGCGCAGGTGCCGCACGCCGAGCCCGTCCACCAGCACCCGCCGCGCCGCCTCCACGTCGTCGCGGATCGCGATCGCCGGGAACCGCGGCCCGTGCAGCGGCTCCGCCGTGTTGCTCGGCGACGACGACCGCCCGTTGCCGAACATCTCCGTCGTCACCAGGAACAGCTTCCCCGGATCGAGCGCCTTGCCCGGCCCGATCAGCCAGTCGTAGCCATGCAGGTCCGCCATGTAGTGCGACGGCAGCAGCACCGCGTTGTCCCCGGCCGCGTTCAGCGTCCCGTACGTGCCGTACACCACCCGCGCCTCGGGCAGCACGACGCCGCCCTCCGTCGCGAAGCCGGCGATCGTGAACTCGTGCCGCACCGGCTCCTCCTGCGCGGAGGCGGCCCCCGCGGCGAGCAGGGCGGCGGCGGCCAGCAGGCGCGCGGCGGCATGGGTCATGGCGTGAGGCTCCTGGAAGCGAAGCAAGGTTGAGGCTCTGCCTCAAACTCCGCCAAAGGCTCGCCTTTGGAAACCTCGACCTGGAGCGCCGCCCGCGCCCCGGAGTTGAACGCGATGCCGGACAGGCGGACCCTGCCGGCGACCGAGACGGACGACGACGACAGGAACAGCGACGATGCCCCCCCATGCCAGGATCTCCCGCCCCCGCCCGCCTGCGCTCGCGGCCGCGTGCCTCGCCGCGGCGCTCCTGTCCGCCGCACCCGCGCGCGCGCAGAACGCCAACGCCCCCGTGTCGCAGCAGGTCCGCCAGGGCGCCGACGACGTGACCGACAGCGCGGGCCGCCTCCACGACAAGAGCGCCTACACCCTGTTCGACCCCACGCCCGACGACCAGATGCGCCCCTTCAGCCCCGACCGCCCCGGCAAGTCGCACAGCCCGCTGACCGTGGACGCCGGGCACTTCCAGTTCGAGAGCGACATCTGGAACTACGCCTGGGACCGCTGGTCGCCCACCGCGACGACCTCGCGCGCCACCACCCTCGGCGCCCCCAACCTCAAGCTCGGCCTCACCAACAGCGTCGAGTTCGACGTCGAAACCACCCTCTACAACAGCGACTCCATGCGCAGCGCCGCCACCGGCGTGCAGCGCGCCCGCGGCGCCGGCGACCTGCTGCTCGGCGGCAAGGTCAACCTGTTCGGCAACGACCACGGCGACCGCGCGCTTGGCCTCCTCGGCTTCGTCAAGGTGCCCACCGCGGCACCCGGCGTGGGCAACGGCACCGCCGAGTTCTTCCTCAACATGCCCTTCGTCACCGCCCTGCCGCGCCAGGTCTCGCTGACCGTCGAGCCCTCGCTCAACCTGATCCGCAACCTGAACAAGCCCGGCTACGAGGGCGACCCGCAGCTCATCCTCAACATCAGCCGCCCCGTCCTCGTCCCCACGCTCACCGCCTCGCTCGGCCTGGCGCTCGACTTCCCCGCCGACCACGCCGTCGGCACGCGCCACACCCTAGGCCCGGCGCTGCAGTGGCTGGTGACGCCGAACCTCCAGCTCGACGCCGGCGTCTACCTTGGCGTCTCCAAGGCGGCGCCCGACTACAACCCCTACGTCGGCATCGCCTTCCGCTACTGACCCCGGCCCCGCCCGTGCCGCGGCCGGACGGCCGAAGGGCCTGAGCGGCTCGCCTGGCCGATGGCCGCCGGAATCCCGCCGGCGCGGCACCGGCACGTCGGCCGGGCGGAAAACCCGCCCGGCCCGGCGCCCCGGGCCTCAGGCGGGCACCACGCCGGAAAGCGGCGCGAGCCGCGCGGCCATCCGCTCCGCTTCCGCGCAGACCTGCAGCCAGCTCTCCTCGGCGAGGTCATGGGCCCTGGTCGTGGTCAGGTAGGCGACGTGCCCCTTGAGCAGGCGGTCGCCCAGGTGGATCACCTGCCCCACCTGCGCGGCATGGCCGGCCTCCACGACCCAGAGCAGCGTGACGTCGCCGAAGCGACGCAGCCTGGCGAGCAGCAGCCGGAGATGGCGCTCGGCCACGTCGTCGACGGAGCGCACGACGAGGATCCGGGCCGCCGCGCGCAGGTCGCCCTTGAGGATGCGCCACAGGAACCCGAGCCTGGCCGCCTCCTGCCGCCGGAAGTCCGCGGTGCGCAGCGCCTCCTCCGGCCGGAAGGTGTGGTACATGTAGCCGTAGCGCCGATGGTAGATGTCGCGGCTGCCCTCGCTGCCGGCGCTCATCACCGTCAGCAGCTCGGGGTCGCGGAGCGCCGCGAAGTCGTCGTCCAGTCCCTCGAGCAGGCGGTGCAGCCTGATGCCGGCGAAGTGGAACAGGCCGACCGGCGCCACGCCGTGGCGGCGCTGGAGGAAGCTGAACTCGCAGGTGTCGCCCAGGCTCTCGAAACGGCGCAGCAGCGCGGCCGTCGCCGCGGTCGGCACCGGCGGCGGCCCCTGCGGCACGGTCGAGCGCCGCAGCACCAGGCGCTCGTGCATGAAGCCCAGCAGGCGCCGGTCCTCCGACGCCCCCACGTCGGCGGGACGCGTCGCGTCGGGCTGCTCGAACGCGATCCGCATCGCCCCGTCGCGCCGGAGCACGGCCTCGGGCACCTCGCACGACAGGGTCTGCGGGCCGCCCACGGCGAACGCGCCGACCTGCGTGCCGTCGACGCGCACCACGAGCCTCTGCATCGTCGACCCGCCGCCCAGGAACGGCGCGACGCGCAGCAGGAGCGTGTGGCACGGCGCGTCGGGCGGCTCGGGCACCAGCAGGTCGCTCGCGGGCCCTTCCGTCCAGGCGCCCCCCGCCTCCGCGAACGACCAGCCGCCGCCCCGGTGCTCGACCCAGTCCGCCTCGTCGGTGAAGTCGATCACCAGGTGATCCCTGCCGACCATGCACGCACTCCTGTTCAGGCGGCGCCGACGCGTGCCCGCGGCGCGGCGCGGAGCCCCGCGCGACGCCCGGACCGGGGCCGGCGGACTCCGCTTCAGCCGAGCATCGACCCGACCACGCGCGCGACGTCGCCGACGGTGGCCATCGCGACGAACTCGTTGGCCTGGAACTCGATGCCGAACTCGTCCTCGATGCGCAGCATCGCGCCCACCAGGCTCACCGAATCCCAGCCGGGAATGCTGTCCAGCGCCGTGCCCGGGCCGACGGCAAGCCCCGGGTCGCCCGCGACCTCGCGCAGGATGTCCGCCAGCCTGCCCTCGATGCCCCCGTCCTCGATGCCCGCGTCCCCGATGCCCGCGTCCCCGATGCCCGCGTCCCTCATGGCCCGTCCCTCATGGCCCGTCCCTCATGGCTCGTCCCTCATGGCGCGGCGCACCGGACGACGACGGGCGCCGCAGCGCCGCTCACGCCAGCCCCAGCAGGTCGCGCACCGCCCCGGGCCAGCGTGCCGGGTCCGGGCCGTGGCGGCAGAACAGCGCGAACGTCAGCCGCTCGCACCCGATGGCGAAGCAGCCGCTGAACGGCCGCGTGCCGTCCGCGGCCGTGTAGTCGTAGCTCCTGCTGAAATAGTCGTTGTGCAGGTTGAGCGAGCCCACCGCGATCTCGCGCGCATCGAACAGCGTCACGCGCAGCTCGTACTTCAGCTGCGCCGCGGTCTGCATCAGGCTCTTCTGCAGCGCGTCGTTGCAGAAGAACGGGTCGTCCGCCGCCGCGATCCTGGCGCGCAGGCCCAGCGACACCGCGAGCCCCTTCAGCTCCTCCAGCAGCGCCGCGCGCCGCGCGAGCACGAAGGCCTCGCTGCCGATCGTGACGATCTCGCGCATGGTGAACGCGCTCAGCCGGTCGAGCGAGCCCGCCGCGCTGGCCTCATTGCGGAACGCGTTGCCGTGGACCGTCAGCACCTGGTCGGCGACGTCGCGCCGGTCGCGCAGCAGCCAGTAGCAGCAGTCGCACACGGTGGGCGCGAGCGCGTTGATCGCGGGCGCCAGGCCGTTCTCCGCGGTGCAGGCGATCGCCGTCGCGCCGGACCCCTTCCGGCACGCCTCGCTGAACCGGCTGCGCGCCGCGAAGTCGCCGCCGACGCCCGCCGCGACCATGGCCAGCTGCGGAAAATCGTGGAAATAGTTGATGTCGCGCAGCACCGGGACCGGCCAGAGCGGCGGATAGGACAGCGCCCTGGCCCCCTGCCGCGCCGCGACCTGCAGCAGCAGCGCGTCCAGCGCCCCGCGCACCCGCAGGAAGCCGCCGGCAAACGCGAACAGGCCCGGCCCGAGGCGCTGCACGTCGCCCGCCGCCTCGAGCGCCGGCTGCGCGTCGTGCCCGCTCCAGCCCGCCGGCTCGCTGCGGAACACCTCGTCCTCCCTCAGGTGCCGGGCCACCCGCAGGGCCCGCGTCACGGCCTGGCGCAGACGCTCCTGCGACACGTCGTCCCCGACGGTGGCGGTCACGCCGTCCGGGCCGCTGACGACGCCCTCGAGGGCGAAGCTGCGCCCCAGGAGCCTGGCGACGTCCCCGAGCGTCGCGTCCTCGACCGGGCCTGTCCGAACGCTCGCCTGCACCATCCGGTCGGTCCCCCTGGCGATCCGCCGGCAACCACGCGGGCCCGCGGCCGGCATGCCGAGCTGCCTGGAGGTCGCATCACCTCATGGATCGCGTCTCAAATCCACACGCTAAACGGCGCCCGGATACATTTCTTTACGCAAGGCGTCTCTCTCACGGAGACGCGGCAGGCAGCACGCCCTGCAGTCGCATCGCCGAGACACCTGGGACACGTCGCACACGTCCATGTCCGACATGAGCCCGCCCTTCCCCAGCGGGTCCCGCCGAGGCCGCCCGCGGGATCGCGCCCCGGCACGCCCCGGGCCCGCGCGGCGCCCCCGCGCCGGGCGACACCGCAGGATGCTCCCTCCCTCCACGCGGGAGACGCGCCACTGGACGCCGGGGAACGAGCGTCCGGGAAGCACCGCCGCTGCGGCGCCCGCCCGGCGCCGCGGCCTCAGCCCTGCCGGCCCGGCGGCGGCAGCGCGGCCCGGTCCAGCTTGCCGTTCACGGTGAGCGGCAGCGCGACCAGCACCACGTAGCCCGACGGCAGCATGTGCGGCGCCAGCCTGGCCGCGAGCTGCCCGCGCACCGCGTCCACGTCGGTGCCGTCCAGCACGACGTAGGCGAACAGCCGCGTGCGGCCGAGGTCCTCGCGCGCCACCACCGCCACGTCGGCGACGCCGGCCAGGCTCCTGGCCTCCGCCTCCACGGCGGCCGGCTCGACACGGAATCCCGCGATCTTCACCTGGCTGTCGCGCCGGCCGAGGAACTCGATCTCGCCGTCCCCGAGCCTGCGCGCCAGGTCGCCCGAGCGGTACATCAGCCGCCCCGGCGCGAACGGGTCGGGCAGGAAGCGCTCGGCGGTGAGGTCCGGGCGGCCGAGGTAGCCGCACGAGACGCCGTCGCCGCCGACGTGGATCTCCCCGGTCTCGCCCGGCGCCACCGGGGCCAGCGCGTCGTCGAGCAGGTGCAGGGTCACGTCGGGCAGCGGCACGCCGATCAGGCTGCGCCCGACGCCCACGTCGGCGGCGCGGATGCGGCGATAGGTGGTGTGCACCGTGGTCTCGGTGATCCCGTACATGTTGACCAGCTCCGGCGCCTCGTCGCCGCGCGCCGCGATCCACGGCCCCAGCTCGGCGAAGCGCAGCGCCTCGCCGCCGAAGACGACCACGCGCAGCGCCAGCCTCGCGGTGAGCAGCGCGCGCGCCGACGACAGCAGCCGGAAGTACGACGGCGTCAGGTTGAGCACGCTCACCGCCTCCGCCTCCAGCAGGCGCAGGAAGCGGTTCGCGTGCCGCGTGGTGGCATCGTCCACGACCACGAGCCGCCCGCCGTGGAGCAGCGGCCCCCACATCTCCCACACCGCGAAGTCGAAGCCCACGGAATGGAACAGCGTCCAGGTGTCGCGCTCCGAGAAGCCGAACCAGCCCTGCGTGGCCTCGAACAGGCGCACGACGTTGAAGTGCGACAGCACCACGCCCTTGGGCTGCCCGGTGGAGCCGGAGGTGTAGAGCACGTAGGCCGCCGCATCCGGCCCGCCCCGCCCGCCGCCGCGGTCGCGGTCCGCCGGCGCGTGCCCGTCGTCGCCATCGTCGTCGCCGCCGGGGTCGTCCCCGGGGTCGACCGGCTCGACCCGCCGCACGCCGGCCTCGTCCGCGAACGGCAGGGCCTGGTCGGACACCACGCGGCGCACCCCGGCCTCGGCGCACATGCGCTGCAGCCGCGCCGGCGGGTGCATGCGGTCGAGCGGGACGCACGCCGCCCCCGCCTTGAGCACCCCGACCAGCGCCGCGACGAGGGCCGCCCCCCGCTCCAGGCAGACGCCCACCCTCTCGCCGGGCCGCACACCCTCCCGCCGCAGCCGCGCCGCGACCCGGTCCGCGGCCGCGTCCAGCGCCGCGTAGCTGGTGCGCGTGTCCCCGCTGACGACCGCCACCGCACCGGGCGCCTGCCGCGCCTGGCGCTCGAACAGCGCGTGCAGCGTCGCCCCGGCGGACGGCGCGACCGTCACGCCCGCGGCCCCCGCCACAGCGAAGCGGCCCCCCCGCGCAGGTCCCGGACGGCCGAGGCCGCCCGCCCCTGGCCCGGCCCCATGCCGTCTACCCGCCCTGCGCCCGGAACGCCGTCACGCTGTCCTGCACCCTGCGCAGCATCTCGCGCACGCCCAGCCCGGAGACGCCCGACATCACGAACACCTCCTGCCCCGACGCCTTCTCCAGCGCCTTCCTGCGCCGCGTCAGCTCGGTGCTGGTCATCGCGTCCGCCTTGTTCAGCACGATCAGCTCCGGCTTCTCCGCCAGCCCGTCGCCGTAGGACTCCAGCTCCGTGCGCACCGTGCGCCACGCCCGCACCACCTGCCCCTGCGCCCCGTCCACCAGGTGCAGCAGCACCGCGCACC
>JBPBQX010000338.1:0-13255 GCA_050955025.1 Janthinobacterium lividum | reverse complement strand
CCCCGCCCCCCGAACGGCAGCGACGGCTGCGCGCAATGCAGCAGCGTGGCGTTCACCGCCACCCCCCCCGACACCGTCCCGTCCAGCACCCGCCGCCGCGCCGCCACGTCGTCGCCCAGCACGTACAACGCCAGCGGATGCGGCCGCGCCGCCAGGAACCCGAGCGCCTCCCCCTCGTCGCGCACCGCCACCACCGGCAGCACCGGCCCGAAGATCTCGTCCCGCATCAGCGCGCAGTCCGGCGGCGCCCCGAGCACCACCACCGGCCCCATGCGCCGCCCCGCCACGTCGTCCGCCGCCGGATGGCGCAGCAGCCGCGCGCCCCCCGCCTCCGCCTCGCGCAGCATCCCCTGCAGCCGCGCGTAGTGCCCGTCCGAGACGATCGCCGTGCAGTCCGGGTTCCCCGCAAGCGTCGGCAGCATCCGCGCCGCCTCCGCCGCCACCAGCCCGGCGAACGCCTCCGCCCGGTCCGCGCGCACCAGCGCGTAGTCCGGCGCGATGCACGTCTGCCCGGCGCTGAACAGTTTCCCGACCGCCACGATCCGCGCCGCCCGCGCCAGGTCGATGTCGTCGCACACCACCACCGGCGACTTGCCGCCCAGCTCCAGCGTCACCGGCGTCAGCAGCTCCGCCGCCGCCCGCAGCACCTCGCGCCCCACCGCCGTCGACCCGGTGAACAGCAGGTGGTCGAACCCCAGCCGCACGAACGCCTCGCCCACGTCCCGCCCGCCCCGCACCACGGCCACCTGCGTCGCCGGGAACACGCGCCCCAGCGCACCCTCCAGCACCTCGGAGAACCGCGGCGTCAGCTCGGACGGCTTGATCATGACGCGGTTGCCCGCCGCCAGCGCGTCGACCACGGGCGACAGCCCCAGCAGCAGCGGGTAGTTCCACGGCGAGACGATGCCCACGCACCCCAGCGGCTCCGTGCGCACCCACGCCCGCCCCCGCTGGAACGCCATCGCCACGGGGTGCCGCCGCGGCCGCATCCACCCCGCCAGGTGCCGCCGGGCATGGGCGATCGCCGCGCGCAGCGGCACCAGCTCGGCGAGCATGGTCTCCGGCCGCGCCCGGTTGCCGAAATCCGCCGAGATCGCGTCGGCGAACGCCTCCCGCTCGCGCAGCAGCATCGCGTCGAGCCGCGCCAGCGTGTCCAGCCGCGCGCGCAGCGTCGGCGCCCCCCCGCCTGCGGCACGCTGCGCGGCGAGCAGCCCCTCCGCCCCGCTCACGACGCGCACCCCGCGGCAGGAAAGGCGGCAGGGCAGGGCAGGGGCACCCGCACCGCCCGAAGATCGTCCAAATAAATTGACATTGTCCCGAAAAGTGTTAACAAAAGGTTAACGGCGCAGGAGGACGGCATGTGGCTTCAGATGGTGGCGACCAGCCTTTTCGCCCTGGCGATGGCCACGGCCGTGGTGACGCGCGGCCTGCCGCCGATTGCCTACACGATCCCCGACCGTCTGGCGGTGTTCAACGGCCCCGGCCTCGGCGGCCATCCCGCGCAGGCCGGCGCCGACGGGATGGCGGAGCTGCGCCCGCTGTGACGCTGCAGGCCGGGCGAAGGCAGCAAGCCTTCTTTTTCTGAAGAAAAAGAAGCAAAAAGACTTTCTCCGTCTGGCACCGCGCCGCCCGACGAACCTGTGTCCCCACGGGCAAAGTTCTTTGGTTCTTTCTTTCAGGAAAGAACTGCTTGCTTGCTTCCCCGCCCTCATATCGCCTGCCGCGCCAGCCCCGAGCGCACCAGCAGCCACTTCGTGTACTCCCAGGCCAGCAGCCGCAGCGCCGCCGGCCCGTGCGCGCGCAGGGCCGGCGGCAGCACCGCGTCCGGGTACAGCGTGACCTCCGGCAGCGCCCAGCCGATCTCGGCCAGGGCGCGCCGCATGTGGTAGCCCGCCGTCACCACGATCAGCGAGCGCACGCCGTTCGCCCGCGCCCACGCCGCCGTCTCCGCCGCGTTGCCCAGCGTGGAGCGCGCCTGCCGCCCCAGCGTGACCCGCGCGGCCAGCGGCCCCGGGTCCACCCCCGCGCGCCGCGCCAGCTCCCCCAGCTCCGCTCCCGGCGCCACCCCGGACACCAGCAGCAGCCGCGCCCGCCCTTCCGCCAGCAGCCGCAGCGCCAGCTCGATCCGCTCCGCCCCGCCGGTCAGCGCCACGATCCCGTCCGCGTCCGGCGGCGCCTCGCCCGGCTGCAGCGCCCCGCGCACGAACCACGCGAGCCCCGCCCCCCACGCCAGCACCGCCGCCAGCGCCAGCGCCCCCGCCAGCCGCACCAGCCCCCCGCCCCCCCGCCGCCGCCCCGCCGCCCCGCCGCCCGCCCCGGGCGCCGCGTCGGCCCCGCCCGCGCCATCCGCCCCGCGCGCCGCGCTCCCGTCGCCTGTCACGGCAGCCGCCGCAGCCAGCGCCGCACGGTGAACTGCGCCGTGCCCCAGCCGATCGCCGCCGCCGCCAGCGGCAGCGCCGGCAGCGCCCCCCAGATCGTCGCCGGCAGCGCGCCCAGCCCCCCGAGCCAGCCCGCCCCCGCCGCGTCCGCCCCCGCCGGCGCCGCGAACGGCGCCG
The DNA here is from genome assembly GCA_050955025.1 of Janthinobacterium lividum. Classification (GTDB taxonomy): domain Bacteria; phylum Pseudomonadota; class Alphaproteobacteria; order Acetobacterales; family Acetobacteraceae; genus CAXSEF01. The sequence goes on along the minus strand of JBPBQX010000338.1, from coordinate 10,700 downwards.
CCAGCGACGCCAGCCCCAGCAGCACCGGCAGCGCCGCCAGCGCCCCCACCCCCGCGCCGCCGCTCGCCAGCAGCGTGGCGCGCGCCGCGAACCGCCCGGCGATGAAGCCGTCCGTGGCGCCCAGCCCGTGCACGATCCCGATCGCGTCCCTGCGCGCCGACAGCCCCGCGCGCGTCGCCACCGCGACCACCGCCGCCGCCACCCCCGCCACCACCAGCAGCGCCGCCGCGGCACACGCCTGCAGCGAGCGCGCCAGCGCCCCCAGCCGGCGCATCCAGTCCCCGTTGCGCTCCACCAGCGTCCCCGGCGCCGCCCCCGACAGCCGCGCCGCGAGCCCGTCCCCGCCCTCCGCCGCCGCGTCCGCGCGCAGCCGCACCTCGATCACCCCCGGCAGCGGCAGCGACAGCGTGCCGCCCGCCCCCAGCCACGGCCGCAGCAGCTCGCCCAGCTCCGCTTCCCCGAGCAGGTGCGCCGCCGCCACCCCCGGCTGCGTGCCCAGCAGCGCCCGCACCGCGTCCACCCGGTCCACGCCCGGCGCCGCCACCGACGGCGACAGCGGGTCCGGCACCTGCACCGTGAGCACCGCGCCCGCCCCCTCGCGCCACCGCGACGCCAGCGAGGACGCCGCCACCGCCCCCGCCAGCGCCAGCGCGGCCAGGAACGCCATCGCCGCCACCAGCCCCGGCAGCAGCCGGTCCGACAGCGCGCGCCGCAGCCCCAGCGCATCGAACCGCCTGCGCCGCGCCGCCCGCGCCGATCGCCCCGCCGCCCCGCCCGCCGGCTCGCCGCCGCCCGCGCCCCTGTCCGCCGCCTCAGGCATCGGCGACCAGCCGCCCGCGGTCCAGCCGCAGCGCCCGCGCCGGATGACGCTCCACCAGCCCCTCGTTGTGGGTGGCCACCACGATCGTCGTCCCCAGCCTGCGCATCTCGCCGAGAAGCTGCATCAGCCGCACCGCCTGCGCATCGTCGAGATTGCCGGTCGGCTCGTCGGCCAGCAGCAGCTCCGGCCGCGCGATCACCGCGCGCGCGATCGCCACCCTCTGCTGCTCGCCCCCCGAAAGCTGCGCCGGCCGCGCGCCCGCCCTGCGCGACAGCCCCACCCACCCCAGCATGTCCGCGACATCCGCCGCGACCTCCGCCTCCGCGTGCCCCGCCAGCCGCAGCGGCAGCGCCACGTTGTCGTGCGCCGACAGGTGCGGCAGCAGCCGGAAGTCCTGGAACACCACGCCGATCCTGCGCCGCAGCCGCGGCAGCAGCCGCCGCTGCGCCCCCCCATGCGCGCCCCGTTGCGGCCCGATCTCGTGGCCCAGCAGGTGCACCCGCCCCCGCGACGGCAGCGCCGCCAGCGTCAGCAGCCGCAGCAGGCTCGTCTTGCCCGCCCCCGACGGCCCCAGCAGCCAGCGGAACCCCCCCGCCGGCACCGAGAAGCTGATGTCCTCCAGCACCGCGTCCTCCGCCCCGCGCGCGCCCGGCGCCGCATAGCTCAGCCCCACCTGCTCCAGCCGCACCATGCCCGCGCCCCTCCGCCGCGCGCCGCCCCCGCGCGCCAGGCGCCACCATACCCGCGTGCGCCGCGAACCGCGCGCCACAACCGCACGCCGTCCCGCCGCACCATTGCCAAGCCGCCCGCCGCTGGCGACACTCCGCCGCCATGCGCATCACCTGCCCGGCCTGCAACGCCAGCTACGAGGTGCCCGACGCCATGCTCGTCGCGGGCCGCGCCGTGCGCTGCGCCCGCTGCCTGCGCGAGTGGGAGCCGCCCGCCCCCGTCCACGATCCCGCGCACCCCGCCCCGGCCAGCTCTCCCCCCGAGCCCGCCGCCCCCGAGCCCGCCCCCTTCGAGGTCGACGGCTTCGCGCTCCCCCCGCCCGAGCGCCCGCGCTTCACCGACGAGGACTTCGAGCGCGCCCCCGCCCCACGCCCGCCCGACGACGCCCACGCCTGGCGCGACGTCCTGCTCGCGCACGACGAGGCCCGCCCGCCCGCCGCCACCGGGCGCCGCGACGGCTGGGTCGGCTGGCTGGCCAGCCTCGTGCTGCTGGCCGCCCTCGCCGGCGCCGCCATCGCCTGGCGCGGCCCGGTGCAGCGCGCCTGGCCGCCCAGCGCGCGCGTCTACGCGGCGCTCGGCCTGAGGCAGGCAAGGCCAGAGGCTCTGCCTCTGGACTCCGCCAAAGGCTCGCCTTTGGAATCCCATTCTAGGTAGAGGGTTTCCAAAGGCCCCGGGCCTTTGGCGGGTCCGGGCAGAGCCCGGCCTTGCTTCCCTACGGCTTCAGCAGCCGCCCGATGTAGTCCAGCTCGTCCTGCGGCCGCCCCCGGTCCGCGCCCCGCCGCCGCAGCTCGTCCTGCAGGTCGCGCGAGCGCGCCTGCTCCGCCTGGTCCGGCACGTGGACGTCGTCGCCGTCGCTGATCCCGTGCCCGCCGTCCTGCGTCAGCCGCCCGAGCGGGTCGCGCTGCACCTTCCTCGACCGCCCCGACTTGCCCGGCTTGTCGCCGTCGCCGCCCTCGCCGTCGCCGTCCTGCGGGTCGTCGCCCTTGCCGTCGCCGGCCTGCTGCCCGTCCTTGCCGTCCTTGGACTCGGACAGCCCGAACTGGCGCTGCATGGTCTTGCCCATCTCCTGCCCGCCCTTGCGCAGGTCCGCCACCGCGCGCTGCTCCGCGTCGCGCGCCGCGTCGTCGTGCCCCGCCTTGAGCGCGTCCTCGGCCTGCTGCATCGCCTGATCCGCGTCGCCCAGACTCTTCGGCACCGACCCCGCCGAGTCCCCGAACTGCTGCATCAGCTCGCCCAGCGCCCGGCGCATCGCCCGCTGCACCCGCCCCTCCGCGTCGCGCGGCGGCGGCGGCACGGCGGCCTGCGCGCCCGGCGGCGGCCCGGCCCCCGGCGCCCCGCCCGGCGCCGGCGCGCCCGGCCCCTGGCCCTGCTGCTGCGGCCCCTTCTGCGCCCCCCCCGGCTGCGCGCCCGGCGGCCCCGCGCTCCCCGGCTGCGGCCCGGCCGCGCCCTGCTGCGAGTCCTGCCCGTCCGGCCCCGCCTTGCCCGCCCCCGGCGCCTGCTGCCCGCCCTGCCGCGAATCCTGCCGCCCCGGATCGCGCCCCGCCTCGCTGCCCTGCTCCTTGCCGCGCCCCTGCGCGGTGTCGAGCAGCCCGCCCTCGCGCTTGAGCAGGTCCTGCACCGCGTCCTTCGCCGTCTGCGCGCGCTCGGAGTCCTGCTTGTCGCCGGGCTTGCCGCCCTTGCCCCCCTGCGCCTGCTGCCCGCCCTGCTTCGCCGCGTCGTCGAGCGCCTGCATCTGCTTCTGCAGCTCGTCCATCTTGCGCTCGGCGTCCTCCACGCGGCCCTGCTTCGCCGCGTCCTCCATGTCGCGCAGCATCTTGTCGAGGTCGTTCGCGTCCATGTGCTGCGCCGCCTCGTCGCGCGGCTGCAGCGTGCCGTCGCGGCGCGCCTGCTCCAGCAGCGCCTGCATGTGCTCCTTCATCGCCTGGCGCATCGCGTCCACGCGCGCCTTCAGCTCCGCCTGCTTCTTCGGGTCCGCCTTGGCCCCCGGGTCGCGCTTCATCGCGTCGAGCGCCTGCCGCACCTGCTCGCGCGCCTGCTCCACCACCCGCGCCGTGCGCTCCACCGCCCCCGCATCCAGCGCCAGCGCCATCTCCCACAGCCGCCCCTGCGCCTGCGCGACCGCATCCGCCGGCCCGTCCTCCTCCGACAGCAGCGAGGCGATCGTGCTCATCCCCAGATAGACGCCCAGGTTCGCCCCGAACGCCTCGGGCACGTCCGCCAGCCCGCGCAGGTCGCCGACCACCGGCTCGCGATGCCCCGGATCGAGCGTCAGCCGCCGACGCGCCGCGATCAGCGCCCGCGCCAGCGGGTTGGTGAACGCCCGCTCCGGCAACGTGAACCGCGCCGCCTCCGACCGCCCCGCCATCCCCAGCCCGTCGCGCCCGACCAGCACCGCCGTGACCGCCAGCCCCGCCCAAGGGTTCGCCGTGAGGTCCGGCGCCGCCACCCCGTGCGCGTCCTTGGGCGCCCCCGGCAGCGGGATCGCCACCACCGAGGCCGCGTCGCCCGGCCGCGCATCCAGCCGCAGCTCCACGTCCAGCCCCGCCACGCCATACCGATGCGACACCTGCCACGGCAGCCGCGTGCGCGTGTCCGCCGCCCCGCCGCGCGCCGGCGCAGGCCCTGGCGCCGCCGCCCAGGCCACGACGGGCGCCTCGTCCGCCACCACGTCGAGCGACCAGGCCGCAACCTCCCCCCCGCCGCGCCGCACCGACAGCGCCCCGCCCGCGTCCAGCACCCGCTCCAGCTGCCAGCTCGTCGGATCGAGCGCCACGAACGCCTGCGTCGCCCCGCCCAGCGCCAGCGTCGGCGCCGCGCTCCCCCCTGTCAGGCTGACCTGCAGCTTCGAGCCCTGCGGCACGCTGACGTGCGCCGGCGGGCTCGCCGGATGCAGGAACACCGGCGGCAGCCCGGTGGACGGCGGCGGCGTGATCCACGCCTGCAGCACCGGCGCCACCGCCGGCGGCCCGGGCGGCAGGGCAGGGGTGAACGCCGCCGCCAGCCGCGGCCCCGCCTCCGGCCCCGCCACCACCAGCGACGCCGCCAGCCCCACCAGCACGAGCCCCCGCAGCGCCCGCAGATCCCGCCCCGCGAGCACCGACCGCGGCGCCCCCACCCGCAGCCGGTGCAGCTGCGCCGCCGCCCGCGCCACGTGCGCCCCCCACAGCGGGTCCGCGCCCATCCCTCCGCCTCTCGCGTCGCCCGGTCCGCCAGCCCCCGCGCCGCCCAGCCCGCCGCCCACCCCGGCGCCCGCCGCGCCGCCAGCCCCCGCCGGCCGGTCTGCCAGCACCCGCAGCGGGTGGTGCCGCAGCCCCGACGCCGCCTCCAGCCTGCGGTCCACCTCGCCCGCCGCCGGCGCGCGCAGCGGCCGCACCTCCCGCCACAGCAGGAACAGCACCCCCGCCGGCACCGCCAGCGTCAGCCCGGCGCGCGCCTCGGCCGGCAGCATCGCCACCCCGCCCAGCAGCGCCGCCGCCGAATACCCCCCGGCCAGCGCCGCCGCCGGCCACGCCGCCGGCCACAGCCGCTCGGCCCACAGCACCGCGCGCGCCTGCCCCCGCTTGCGCCCCAGCCGCGCCACCACCCCGCGCGGCAGCCCGCCCGAACCCCCGTCCGGCCCCGCGCCCGGCGCCCCGCCGCCCGGGTTCGCCCCGCCGCTCACCCGCGCCCGCCCGCGCGCCGCAGCCCCGCCGTCGCCACCCCGGCCTCCGCCCCCGCCGCGCCGCGCTCCGGCAGGATCTCGCGCGCCCACAGCGACTCCACCGGCGCGCGCGGCAGGATCAGCTGCGCCCGCCCGTCCTCGACCATCACCGCCGCCGCCCCCGGCCTAGCGTTGTAGTGCGAGCTCATCACCGCCCCGTACGCCCCCGCGTCCAGCACCGCGACCAGCGCCCCCTCCGCCAGCTCCGGCAGCCTGCGCCCCCGCGCCAGGATGTCCGCGCTCTCGCACACCGGCCCGACCACCTCCGCCGGGCTCGCCTCCCCCGCCGCCTCGCGCGCGCCGACCGCCAGCACCCCGTGCCACGCGTCGTACAGCGCCGGCCGCGCCAGCTCCGTCATCGCCGCGTCGAGCACCACGAACCTGTGCCCCCCGCTCCGCTTCGCCCGCACCACCGACGCGAGCAGCACCCCCGCCGGCCCCGCGAGCCACCGCCCCGGCTCCACCATCAGCCTGACGCCCAGCCCGCCGAGAGCCCCCCGGATCGCCCCCGCCCAGACCTCCGGCGACCCCGCCGCCTCGACGCGGTACGAGATCCCCAGCCCGCCCCCGCAGTCCACGACCTCGACCGCGTGCCCCGCCGCCCGGATCGCCCCCACCAGCCCCGCGACCCGCCCGTACGCCGCCCGGAACGGAGCCCCCTCTGCGATCTGGCTGCCGATGTGCACCGCCAGCCCGACCGGCCGCACGCCCGCCATCCCCGCCGCCCGCGCGTACAGCGCCACGGCCTCCCCGTAGGCGATGCCGAACTTGTCGCCCGCCCGCCCCGTGCTGATCTTCTCGTGCGTGCCCGCGTCCACGTCCGGGTTCACCCGCAGCGCCACCGGCACCACCCGCCCCATCGCCGACGCCACCGCCGACAGCGCCTCCAGCTCCTCCGCGCTCTCGACGTTGACCTGCCCGATGCCTTCCGACGCCGCGAGCCGCAGCTCGTCGTCCGTCTTCCCCACCCCCGAGAACACGATCTCCGCCGCGGGCACCCCCGCCCGCCTGGCCCTTAGCAGCTCGCCCGCGCTGACCACGTCCGCGCCGAGCCCCTCCTCGTGCAGCACCCGCAGCACCGCCAGGTGGTCGTTCGCCTTCACCGCGTAGTGCACCGCGACGTCCTGCCCCGCGAACGCCGCCCGCAGCGCCCGCGCCCGCGCCCGCAGCGTCCCCGCGCCGTACACCCAGCACGGCGTGCCGAACTCCGCCGCCACCCCCGCCAGGCTCACGCCCTCCAACAGCAGCCCGTCCCGCGCATGCATCGCAAGCTGCGGCCGCCGCGCCAGCAGCTCGGCCGGGCAGGGGTCGCTGTCTGGGTCGTGCGGGGTCTGCTCCATCGCCCAGAGATAACGGTTCGCCCGCGCCCCCTACAAGGCCGCCGCGCCGCTCACCGCCGCCGCAGGTTCTCCCCGCCGTACAGCGCCGGCGGCGTATACGGCAGCCCCGTGCCCGGCAGCGCCTCGGTGAACGGCGCGCCGTACACGTCCAGGTTCCCCGCCCGCAGCGGCGGCGGCGCGGCCGTCGCCTGCGGGGACGGCCCGACGTTGAGCGCCGGGCCCGAAAGCCCGCTGCCGAACGCCCCGGCCCCCGGCGCAGGAGCGTTGACCATCGGCGGCGGCACCACCTGCGCCGCGGCGGGCACGGCGAACAGCAGGGCGAGGCAGAACGCGGAAAGGCGCATCGCTGGGTCTCCGGTCAGAAGGAAGCAGGCAAGCATGAGGCTCCGCCTCAAACTCCGCCAAAGGCTCGCCTTTGGAATCCCCTATTTGAGTGAAGGGTTTCCAAAGGCCCCCGGCCTTTGGCGGGTTCGGGCAGAGCCCGACCCTACCTTACCTTGATCACCGCCGTCCTTCGCGCGAACGCCACGAAGTCCAGCCGCCGCGCGTGCGCCCGCACGAAGGCGTCCGGCTCCGCGTCGAGGTCGGTGTAGCGGTCCCCCACCAGGTAGTCCGACATCGCCTGCAGGTAGCGCGCCGGCGACACCTTCCCCCCGCCGCCATACTGCGCGGCCAGCTCCCCGTAGCTCGTGTCCAGGTCCTCCACGACGTAGAACCCGCCCGCCACCACATGCGGCAGCAGCACCTGCAGCGTCAGGATCTGGTGCGCCCAGACGTGCGACCCGTCGTCGACCACGATGTCGAACGGCCCGTGCGCCGCCGCGAGGGCTGCCAGCCGCTCCGGATCGGACTGGTCCGCGACCTCCACCGCCACCCGCCCGCCTGCGAACCGCACCGTGTCCGGGTTGATGTCCGCGCCGACCACCTGCGCCCGGGGAAAGAACTCCGCCCAGGTCTGCAGCGACTCCCCTTCCCACACCCCGATCTCGAGCACGCGCAGCGCCCGGTCGCGCATCGGCGCGAAGAACGACTCGTAGACCCGCAGGAAGTCGTGGTGCCGCGACGACTTGTCCGTCCCCCGCCGCAGCCCGATCGCGTCCAGCCCCGGCCGCTCCGCCCCGCTATCCGCCACGAACCACTCCCAAAGAAGCAAGCAAGCGCGTTCTTTCTTGAAAGAAAGAACCAAAGAACTTTCCCCGACAGGCACAAGACCCATGGCCCGCAACAGGTGCCAAACGGGCAAAGTCTTTTTGCTTCTTTTTCTTCAGAAAAAGAAGGCCTTCCTTGCCTGCCACTTGCCTTCCCCCCACGACGCCCTGCTCAGAACGTCGGATAGGCGCGCGGATAGGTGAGCTGGTCCGCCGGCCCCGGCGGCTGCGGGGCGCCTTTCTTGCCGCACCCCGCCACGAGCGCGAGCGCGAGCAGCGCCGCCAGCCACCCTGCGCGGCGCGTCACGGGCGCACCGCGAGCGCTGCCTGCCACCGCGCCGCCTCGCGCGCCACGTTGGCGGGCGCGGTGCCCCCCTGGCTGACGCGCGACGCGATGGACGCCTCCACGCCGAGCACCCCGAACACGTCCTGGGTGATCCCCGCCTCCTCCGCCTGCATCTCCGCGAGGCTGAGCCCCGCCAGCTCCACGCCGCGCGCCTCGGCTGCGGCGACGAGCCGCCCGGTGACGTGGTGCGCCGTGCGGAACGGCAGCCGCAGCACGCGCACGAGCCAGTCCGCGAGGTCCGTCGCCGTGGAGAACCCCGACCCCGCCATCGCCCGCATCCGCGCGGTGTCGGCCTGCAGGTCGCGCACCATCCCCGCGATGGCGGCGAGTGCCAGCGCCAGGGCGTCGGCCGCGTCGAACACGCCTTCCTTGTCCTCCTGCGTGTCCTTGGCGTAGGCGAGCGGCAGCCCCTTCATCACCGTGAGCAGCCCGACCAGGCTCCCCACGATCCGCCCCGTCTTCGCCCGCGCCAGCTCGGCGGCGTCCGGGTTGCGCTTCTGCGGCATGATCGACGACCCCGTGGTGAACGCGTCGGAGAGCCGCACGAACCCGAACGCCGGCGAGCACCACATCACGATCTCCTCGGCGAGCCGCGACAGGTGCACCGCGCAGATCGACGCCGCCGCCAGGAACTCCAGCGCAAAGTCGCGGTCCGACACCGCGTCCAGCGAGTTCGCCGTGGGCCGGTCGAACCCCAGCGCCGCGGCCGTCATCGCCCGGTCGATCGGGAACGACGTCCCCGCCAGCGCCGCCGACCCCAGCGGGCACTCGTTCAGCCGCCTGCGCGCGTCCGCGAACCGCCCCCGGTCCCGCGCCAGCATCTCCACGTACGCCAGAAGATGGTGCCCGAACGTGACCGGCTGCGCGGTCTGCAGGTGCGTGAACCCCGGCATCGGGTCCGCCGCGTGCTCCGCCGCCCGCCCCGCCAGCGCCGCCATCGCATCCGCAAGCTGCGCATCGATCCCGTCGATCGCGTCGCGCACCCACAGGCGAAAATCCGTCGCCACCTGGTCGTTGCGCGAGCGCGCCGTGTGCAGCCGCTTGCCCGCGTCCCCCACGCGCTCGCTCAGCCGCGCCTCGATGTTCATGTGCACGTCCTCGAGTGCGGCCTGCCACTCGAACCCCCCCGCCTCGATCTCCGCCCCGATCGCGCCGAGCCCCTCGCGGATCGCCGCCTCGTCCTCGGCCCCGATGATGCCGACGTGCGCCAGCATCGCCGCGTGCGCCAGCGACCCGCGTATGTCCTGCCGCCACAGCGCCCGGTCGAACCCCACGGACGCGTTGATCTCCGCCATCACCGCCGACGGCCCGCCCGCGAAGCGCCCGCCCCACTGCGCGTTCGCGGTTCCTGCCTTGCCGGCCCCCGCCTTGGCAGCGTCGCCCCCCTGGACATCGGCCGAAGCCTGCCGACACTCTTGCGCGGCACCCCGTCCTTCGGGCACGGCGGCCTGGCCGGGGTCGCGCAGCGGTGCGCCCGCGGCGCGCTCGGCATCAGTTGGGGACATTCTCACCATGGCTCGGATCATGCGCCGCACCGTCCTGGCGGCGGGCGGGACGGTACTCGGCGTGCTCGCCGGGCGCAAACTGGCGCAGCTCCGCGTCGCCCCCGCCGCCGCCCAGGGCCAGATCTCCGGCGTCGGCGGCGCCGCCGACGCCCCCGGCCTGCGCGGCATGTCCGCGATGGCCCGCATGGACCCGCCCGCCCCCCTGCCGCCGTTCTCCTTCACCGATGCGTCCGGCAAGCCGCTGCACGTCGCCGACTACACCGGCGCCAACGGCCGCGGCGCCGTGCTGAACTTCTGGGCCACCTGGTGCGCCCCCTGCGTCGCCGAGATGCCCTCCCTCGCCCTGCTGTCGCGCGCCCTGGAAGGCGACCGCATCGCCGTGCTCCCGGTCTCGGCCGACCGCGGCGGCGCGGGCGTCGTCACGCCGTTCTTCCGCAACCACGGCATCGAGGGCCTGCCGATCCTCCTCGACCCCGGCAGCGAGGCCGTCCACGCCCTGCGCCTCGGCGGCCTGCCGACCACGGTGCTCGTCGGCCCCGACGGCCTGGAACGCGCCCGCCTCGAAGGCTCCGCCGACTGGGGCAGCCCCGAGGCCGCGAGGATGGTCCGCGAGATCCTGGCCTGAAGGCGAAGCAAGGTCGAGGCTCCGCCTCGAGCACCGCCAAAGGCTGCGCCCTTGGAACGCATCCCTTAAGGTGAGCCAGTCCAGGGCGGCTCGCCCTGGCGGGTTTGGGCAGAGCCCATGCTTGCTTCCCCGCCCGCGACTCGCCCCGCCCGGTATCCGAAAGCGCGCATTGCGGACCCCCTGCCGTCCTGCCGCGCAGGACAAAGCCCCGAAAAACCTCCGCTTTGTCCTGCCGCGCAGGACAGAACAGGGTCGTTTCGTCCTGCGCGGCAGGACGAAAAGGGCCATTCCGTCCTGCGCGGCAGGACGCCGACGGCCTAGAAGCGTGGCGCCTGGACCATGGCCATCAGCTCCTGCCGGGTGGAGCGGTTCTCGCGGAAGATGCCGAGCATCCGGCTCGTGACCATGCTCACCCCGGTCTTGTGGACGCCGCGGCAGCTCATGCACTCGTGCGTGGCCTCGATGATCACCGCCGTGCCGTGCGGGT
>JBPBQX010000337.1:0-15624 GCA_050955025.1 Janthinobacterium lividum | reverse complement strand
GCCAGGGCCGCCACGTCCTCCACCGCCCGCCCGTGCGCGAGCCGCGCGTGCCCGAGGTCGCGCGCCGTCTGCGCCAGCCGCTCCTCCGCCGCCGCCAGCGCCGCCTCCGCCTGCGCCCCCTCCCCCGCCAGCCGCTCGCTCTCCACCCGCCGCCGCTCCAGCGCCGTGCGCAGCCCCGCCTCCGCCTCGCGCAGCGCCGGCAGCGCCGCGCCCGCCGCCGCGTCGCGCCCCGCCGCCTCGGCCGCCGCCGCCCGCCGCCGCTGCTCCTCCCCGAGCGCCGCCCCGTGCGCCGCCGCCGCCGCCTCGCGCGCCTCTGCCGCCCGCCCGTGCAGCACCGCGAGCCACCCCGCCTCCGCCTCGCGCACCGACGCCGACAGCACGCGGTAGCGTGCCGCCTGCCTCGCCTGCCCCCGCAGCCCGTCCAGCTGCTGTCCGAGCTGCCCCGCCAGGTCCTCCGCCCGCCCCAGGTTGGCCTCCGCCGCCCGCAGCTTCAGCTCCGCCTCGTGCCTGCGCGCGTGCAGCCCGGTGATCCCCGCCGCCTCCTCCAGGAGCTGCCGCCGCTCCTCCGGCCGCGCGCCCACCAGCGCGCCGACCCGCCCCTGGCTGATCAGCCCCGACGAGCGCGCCCCGCTGGCCAGGTCCGCGAACAGCGTCGACACGTCGCGCCCGCGCACCTCGCGCCCGTTCACCCGCCAGCTCGACCCCGCGCCGCGTTCCAGCCGCCGCGTGACCTGCAGCTCCGCGTCCGCGTCGTGCGGCGCCGGCGCCAGCCCCGCCGCGTCCTCGAGCGTGAGCGTCACCTCCGCGATGTTGCGCGACGCCCGGTGCGCCGTGCCGCCGAAGATGACGTCGTCCATCTCCCCGCCGCGCAGCGCCCGCGCCGAGGTCTCGCCCATCAGCCAGCGCAGCGCCTCCACCACGTTGGATTTGCCGCAGCCGTTGGGCCCGACGATGCCGGTCAGCCCGGGCCGGATCAGGACGCTGGCGGGCTCGGCGAAGCTCTTGAAGCCGGCGATGTGGAGTCGGGCGAAGGTGGCGGCCATCGCGGCACCATAGCCGTGCGACAGGAGTCGCCGCGAGGGCGGCAAGGAAGGTCGGGCCCTGCCCGAACCCGCCAGGGGCGAGCCGCCCCTGGACCGGCTTTACTTAGGGTGTGCGTTCCAAGGGCGCAGCCTTTGGCGGAGTTTGAGGCAGAGCCTCAACCTTGCTTGCTTCAGGCGCTCGCCAGCTTGGCGAAGCTGTCGAACGACAGCTCCCCCGAGTGCGGCGTGTCGCCGAACACGAACGTCGGCGTGGCGTTGATGGCGTACTTCTTGGTCCCCGCGTCCTGCTCCATCAGGATCGCGGTCTTCAGCCCCTCGTCCGCCAGCGTGGCGTCGAACGCCGCGCGCCCCATGCCCGCCAGCGCCGCCATCTTCGCCAGCTCGTCGGTGCTGTTGTTGGTGCGCGAGAACGCCCAGCGGTCCTGGCTGGCCAGCAGCGCCTCGACGAACGGCACATAGCGCTCGTCCGGCAGGCTGCGCGCGACCATGGCCGCCGAAAGCGCCACCTGGTCCAGGGGGAAATCCTTGAACACGTAGCGGATCTTGCCCGTGTCGATCAGCTGCTTCTGCACGTCGGGGAACACGGTGCGCGAGAACGCCGCGCAGTGCGTGCAGGTCAGCGAGAACCACTCCTGCACGACCACCTTGGCGTCGGCCGGGCCGAGCGAGCGGTCCGCCATCCTCGGGTCGGCAGCGGGCGCCGCGCCCGCGGCACGGGCCAGCAGCGGCACGGCGGCGGAGGCGACGAGAAGGCGGCGTCGGGTGATCGGCATGGGGACCTTGGCCTCGCGGGAGATGGAGCGTCTGCGGAAGCAAGGCCGCCATCGGGTCCGAAGGTCAAGCGGGCCAGCGAGGCCGGGCTCCCCCTCCACCAGCCCTTCCGACAGCCCAAGCGGGCTGCCGGAACCCTTGGCCAGCTCCGCCCGAACCCGCAAAGGGTCCAAGAACCCTTCGATCCCTTGACCTAAGGGACGCGTTCCAAGGGCGCAGCCTTTGGCGGAGTCCAGAGGCAGAGCCTCTGGCCTTGCTTCCTCACGGCGCGTCCGGCTCTCCCCAGCGCTGCATCACCCGCACCACGGCGGGCCTCTGCTTCATCGCCGCGTAGTGCGCCGCCAGCGCCGGCGGCAGCGCGATGCCGGCCTGCGGCGCCCAGCGCAGCGCGAAGAACAGCGCCGTGTCCGCGATCGTGAACTGCTCCCCCGCCACGTAGCGCCTGCCCGTCATCGCCGTCTCCAGGATGCGCAGCCCCTCCTCGACCATCGCGCGCCCCTGCGCCTTCACCTTCGATGCCCCCACGCCCAGCGTGGCGTGCACCAGGTCCGGCGGCTCGAACTTCGCCGGCATGAAGATGCGTGCGAACCCCTGCCCGTGCAGCGTGCCGACCACGTAGTCCATCACCTCCAGGCACCGCGCCTCCGCCTCCGGGTCGTGCGGCAGCAGGTCCCGCTCCGGGCTGGTGCGCGCCAGCCACGTCGCGATCGCGCCGTACTCCGTCAGCACCGACCCGTCGTCGCGCACCAGCACGGGCACCTTGCCCTTCGGGTTGACGTCGGTGAACGGCGGCTTCCTGCTCGCGCCGCCCTCCACGTCGACCTCCTCCAGCTCGTAGGGCCGGCCGATCTCCTCCAGCAGTACGTGGATGCCGATCGCGCAGGTATGCGGTCCCCAGAACAGCTTCATCATCGCTCCCGTCGTGCCACGTCCAATGCGCACCCCGACGCCCAGCCGCCCCGCGGGTTCCTGCGAAGCAAGCAAGCGTGTTCCTTCCTGAAAGAAAGAACCAAGGAACTCTGCCCACTGGTCCCGTGCCAGCCAATCCGCACCGGCGCCAAACAGGCAAAGTCTTTTTGCTTCTTTTTCTTCAGAAAAAGAAGGCCTTGCTTCCTCCTCCTCAGCCCTTCCGCCCCGCGATCGCCCCCCCCAGCCTTGCGAGCGCGTCGCGCAGCGCCCCGTCCGGCATGTCCGCGACCGCAACCGGCGGCGGCTTGGGCGGCGGCGGGGGCGGCGGAGGCGGCGGCGCACCGTCCTGCACGAAGCGCAGGTGCTCCACGGCGGCGTGCCCGAGGTGCCCGTTGATCCGCCCGACCAGCACCGCAGACAGGTGCTGCAGCTCCAGCGCCGCTGGCCCGGAGCACGCCAGCGTCAGCGTCGTCCCCACCAGCCGCTTCGGCACCGCTGCCGCTGCCAGCGCCGGCCCCACGATCTCCGCCCAGTCCAGCAGCAGCTGCGCGGCTGCCGGCGAGCGCCGCTTGAACGCCGGCCTGGTGATCGCGGGCATCAGCGCCGCGAGCGGGCGCGGGCCATAGGGATGGCGCGCCGCCTCCGCCACGCGCGGCACGGCGGGCACGTCCACGACCGCGGCCTTTGCCTTCGACCCTGCGAGCAGCGCGTCGGTGCGCCGCGTGGCGGAGGTGGCCATCGCCGGCCCGCCGGTGGCGGCGGCCTTGCGCGTCGTGTTGCCGGGGGGTGCCCGCTTCGCCATACCTGCGCCGTGCCCTCCCCGCCCTCTGAAACACCCATCGCCGACACGCTGCCCGCCGCGGCGCTGCTCCGCTGGTACGACCGCCACCGCCGCAGCATGCCCTGGCGCGCCCTGCCCGGCGAGGCGCCCGACCCGTACCGCGTCTGGCTGAGCGAGATCATGCTCCAGCAGACCACCGTCGCCGCGGTGATACCCTACTTCGGGCGCTTCCTCGCGCGCTTTCCCGACGTCGCCGCCCTGGCCGCCGCCCCCGACGAGCAGGTGATGGCCGCCTGGGCCGGCCTCGGCTACTACGCCCGCGCCCGCAACCTCCTGGCCTGCGCCCGCGCCGTGGTCGCGCGCGGCGGCTTCCCCGCCGACGTGGACACCCTGCGCACCCTGCCCGGCATCGGCGCCTACACCTCCGCGGCCGTGGCGGCGATCGCGTTCGGCGTGCCCGTGGTCCCCGTGGACGGCAACGTCGAGCGCGTCGCCTCCCGCCTGTTCGCCATCCAGACTCCGCTCCCTGCCTCGCGCCCGCTGGTCGCCGCCGCCGCCGCACGCCTCAGCGCCGACCCCGACGCCCGCGCCCGCCCGTCCGACTTCGCCCAGGCGCTGTTCGACCTCGGCGCCACCGTGTGCACGCCCGGCGCCCCGGCCTGCGGCGTCTGCCCCTGGATGCCCGGCTGCGAGGGCCGCCGCCAGGGCATCGCCGCCACCCTGCCGCGCAAGCTCCCCCGCAAGGCGCGTCCCGTCCGCCACGGCGCCGCCTTCCTCCTGCGCGACGCCGCCGGCCGCGTCCTGCTCCGCCGCCGCCCCGACAGCGGCCTGTTCGGCGGCATGACCGAGCTGCCCGGCACGCCCTGGCGCGACGCGCCCTGGACCCGCGACGAGGCCCTCGCCGCCGCCCCGCTCGCAGCCCCCTGGCGCCCGGCCGGCGAGGTCCGCCACGGCCTGACGCACTTCGAGCTGCGCCTCGCCGTCTACGCCGCCGACCTCCCCGCCGTGGCCGCCGAGGGCACGCTGGTCGCCACCGCCGACCTCGCCGACCAGGCGCTGCCCAGCGTGATGCGCCGCTGCGTGGACCTCGCCCTCGCCGCGCTGCAACCCGGGGCGCCGCGTCCGGTTATCACGCCACCCGAAGCGGAGAACGACGATGTGGCGTGACATGATGGCGGCCGGGCTCGCGGCAGGGCTCCTCCTCGGCGCAGCCCCCGCGCACGCCCAGCAGCAGACCGCCACCCCCAGCTCGAACCCGCCCAAGCCCGCGAGCAGCAACCTGCGCGCCTACACGCTGCGCAACATGTCCGGCAAGGTCATCACGGAGGCCCACGCCTTCATGAGCAACGACAAGACCGACCTCGTCACCTCGCAGAGCGCCATCCAGCCCAACCAGGCGCAGAACTTCGGCACCGACCAGAAAGGCTGCCTCGACCACATCTCCGTCACCTTCAAGGACGGCAAGACCCTGGACTCCGGCAAGCTGACCGACTGCCACACCCAGACCATGGTCGTCCGCGCCGACAAGATCACCGGCGACACCTCGGCCGTCCCCGGCGCGGCAACCCCCGCCAACCCGTCGGACCACTGAAGCGAAGCAAGGTTGAGGCTCCGCCTCAAACTCCGCCAAAGGCTGCGCCCTTGGAACGCGCAACTTAAGTAGCGCCAGTCCAGGGCGGCTCGCCCTGGCGGGTCCGGGCAGAGCCCGGCCTTACTCCCTTCGGAACGTGTCGATCTGCACGAGCGTGCCTTCCCGCTCGACGTGCCAGAACGTCCACCCGTTGCAGGACGGCGCGTTCTGCACCAGCGAGCCCACCTTGTGGATCGACCCCACGTGCGCCCCGCACGTCAGCGTCCCGTCCGCCGCCACCACGGCGACGACCTTGCGCTGCCGGTCCATCAGCGTGCTCCCCGCCGGCACCAGCCCGCGCTCCACCAGCGACCCGAACGGCACCCGCGGCGCCTCGCGCGGGTTCGCCCGCGTCGCCAGCCCCCCGTCCGGCATCGGCCGCGCGTCCCTGATCCGCCCGAGCGCCGCCTCGACGTACGCCGGGTGCCGCTCGATGCCGATGAAATGCCGGTGCAGCCTGCGCGCAACGACCGCCGTGGTCCCGCTGCCCAGGAACGGGTCGAGCACGATGTCGTCCGGCGCCGTGCTCGCCAGCAGCACGCGGTGCAGCAGCGCCTCGGGCTTCTGCGTCGGGTGCAGCTTGAGCCCGTGCGCGTTGCGCAGGCGCTCGCCCCCCGTGCACAGCGGGATCAGCCAGTCCGAGCGCATCTGCAGGTCGTCGTTGAGCGACTTCATCGCCTGGTAGTTGAACCGGTAGCGGCTGTCCCGCCCCCGCCCCGCCCAGATCAGCGTCTCGTGCGCGTTGGTGAATCGCCGCCCGCGGAAGTTCGGCATCGGGTTCGACTTGCGCCAGATCACGTCGTTGAGCACCCAGAACCCCAGGTCCTGCAGGATCGCCCCGATGCGGAAGATGTTGTGGTACGCCCCGATCACCCAGATCGTGCCGTCCTTGCGCAGCAGCCGCCGGCACTCCCCCAGCCACTCGCGCGTGAACGCGTCGTACGCCGCGAAATCCGTGAACCGGTCCCAGTCGTCGTCCACCCCGTCGACCAGGCTGTCGTCCGGCCGCCGCAGCTCCCCGCGCAGCTGCAGGTTGTACGGCGGGTCCGCGAACACGCAGTGCACCGACGCCGCCGGCAGCATCCGCATCATCTCGACGGAGTCGCCGCGCAGCACCTGGTCGAGCGGAAGTTCGCGGGCGAGATCCAAACGGGTGTCCTGGTTCGTGGCCGGCAGGGGCGCAGGCGGGAGGGTCGGAGAGGCGCCGGGCCGGCGGGGCGGCATCGTGGCGAAGCCGACGAAGCCGCGTCAAGGAACCCCGTCGCGGCACGCCGTCACCGCCCCCACCCACCCCAGGCCAGGCCGCCGCCCGCCGCCCCCGCTTCACCCCTCCGCGAGCACCGCCCGCACCGTCCCGAACCCGCGCCGGTGGTGCGCCGTCACCCCGAACCTGCGCAGCGCCGAGCGGTGCGCGAGCGTCCCGTACCCCGCGTTCCCCCCCCACCCGTACTCCGGGAACCGCACGCCCAGCCGCGCCATCGCCCGGTCGCGCACCACCTTGGCCACCACCGACGCCGCCGCGATCGACAGGCACAGCGCGTCGCCTCCCACCACGCAGCGCACCGGGCACGCCAGCGCCGGCGCCCGGTTCCCGTCCACGAGCGCGAAGTCCGGCGCCACCGGCAGCCTGAGCACCGCGCGCCGCATCGCCAACAGGCTCGCCCCCAGGATGTTCAGCCGCTCGATCTCGCCCACCGACGCCGCCCCCACCGCGACCTCCGCCACCCCCGACGCCAGCAGCGCCGCGCACGCCGCCTCCCGCGCCGCCGCCGACAGCTTCTTCGAGTCGTCGATCAGCCCCGCGAGCGCGTCCGGCACCCCGCGCGGGAACACCACCGCCGCTGCCACCACCGGCCCGGCCAGCGGCCCGCGCCCGACCTCGTCGACGCCTGCGACACGGCCGCCGTGCTGCATCTCCAGGGCAAAGTCGGGCATGACGCCGCGGTAGCAGCCAAGGCAGACAGCAAGCAAGGCCGGGCTCTGCCCGGACCCGCCAAAGGCCAGGGGCCTTTGGGAACCCCTTCCTTAAGGAAGGCATTCCAAAGGCCCCGCCTTTGGCGGAGTTTGAGGCAGAGCCTCAACCTTCCTTACCTTGCCGGAGTCCCGCCCATGCCCCTCGCGCTCACCATGGGCGACCCTGCCGGCATCGGCGGCGAGATCGCGGTCGCCGCTTGGCGCGCCGGTGCCCCCCGCTTCGTGGCCCTGGCCGACCCCGCCTGGCTGGCCGCCCACGGCGCCCCGGTCCGCGTCGTCGCCGACCCCGCCGAGGCCACCTTCGACGACGCCATCGCCGTGATCCCCGTCCCCCTCGCCGCCGCGGCCACCCCCGGCCGCCCCGACCCCGCCAACGCCGCCGCCACCGTCGCCTCCATCGAGCGCGCCGTCCGCCTCTGCCAGTCCGGCGCCGCCTCGGCCGTCGTCACGAACCCGATCGCGAAGTCCGTGCTGCAGCGCGCCGGCTTCCCCCACCCCGGCCACACCGAGTTCCTCGCCGCCCTGACCGGCGTCCCTGGCCGCGAGGTGATGATGCTCGCCTGCCCGGAGCTGCGCGTCGTCCCCGTGACCATCCACGTCTCGCTGCGCCGCGCGCTCGACACCCTCGACACCGCCACGATCGTGTCCGTCGCGCGCACCACGGCCGCTGCCCTGCGCCGCGACTTCGGCGTGGCCAACCCCCGCCTCGCCATCGCCGGCCTCAACCCCCACGCCGGCGAGGACGGCACCATGGGCACGGAGGAGCGCACCCTGATCGGGCCCGCGATCGACGCCCTGCGCGCCGACGGCCTGTCCGTGTCCGGCCCCTGGCCACCCGACACGATGTTCACGCCCCGCGCCCGCGCGTCCTACGACGCCGCGATCTGCATGTACCACGACCAGGCGCTGATCCCGCTCAAGACCGTGGACATGGACGGCGGCGTCAACGTCACCCTGGGCCTGCCGATCGTGCGCACCTCGCCCGACCACGGCACCGCCTTCGACATCGCCGGCCAAGGCCGCGCCAACCCTGCCAGCCTCCTCGCCGCCCTGCGCATGGCCGAGACGATCGCCGCCCACCGCGCGGCGGCCTAAGCAAGCATGGGCTCTGCCCAAACCCGCCAGGGGCGAGCCGCCCCTGGACCGGCCTGACTTAAGGGATGCGTTCCAAGGGCGCAGCCTTTGGCGGAGTTTGAGGCAGCGCCTCAACCTTGCTTCCCCCTGCTCCAGGAGCCCCCACGATGAACCGCCGCCTGTTCGCCCGCACCGGCGCCAGCCTCCTCGCCGCCTCGCTCGCCCTCGCCGCCCGACGCGCCCGGGCCGCCCCTGCGCGGGCCCACCGCGTGGCGCTCCAGGTCAGCCTCGCCGACCCCGCGCTGATGAACCTGGCCCTGTCCAACGTCGCCAACATCGCCGAGGCCTACGCCGCGCGGGGCGAGGCCGTCGCGATCGAGCTGGTCGCCTACGGCCCCGGCTACGCCATGCTGCGCGCCGACACCTCCCCGGTCGCGGCGCGCGTCGCCGACATCCGCGCCCGCCTGCCCTTCGTGGTGTTCTCCGCCTGCCAGAACGCCCGCCGCGGCATGGCCCACGCCGAGGGCAAGAAGCCCGAGCAGATCCCCGAGCTGCCCGGCGTCACCGACGTCCCGGCCGGCGTGGTCCGCCTCGTCACCCTGCAGGAGCAGGGCTGGAGCTACATCCGCCCCTGACACACCGCGGACACGGCCAAAGCCCCGCGCCGGAGCAACCATGTCCCGGGCGGCGGGTTCCCCCCGCACCGGCCCGGCACCGCTCGCCCGCCGGCCCTTGTGGCCTCCTCCGCCGTGGTCACCCTTCGCACGGGTGCGGCCACGCGCCCCCGACCCCCACCCCAGGACCGACCCATGAAGCCGCTGCGCCTTGGCGTGAACATCGACCACGTGGCCACCGTCCGAAACGCCCGCGGCGGCCTCCACCCCGACCCCCTGGACGCCGCCCGCGCCGCCGCGTCGGCCGGTGCCGACGGCATCACCCTGCACCTGCGCGAGGACCGCCGGCACATCCGCGACGCCGACCTGGCCCGCATCCGCGACGGCATCGCACTGCCGATCAACCTGGAGATGGCCGCCACCGACGAGATGGCGCGCATCGCCCTGGCCACCCGCCCCAACGCCTGCTGCATCGTCCCCGAGCGACGCGCCGAGGTCACCACCGAGGGCGGCCTCGACGCCGCCGGCCAGCACGCAACCCTGCGCCCGATCGTGGCCGCGCTGTCCGCCGCCGGCATCCGCGTCTCGCTGTTCGTCGACCCCGACGAGGCGCAGCTCCGCGCAGCACTCTCCGTCGGCGCCGACATCGTGGAGCTGCACACCGGCGCCTACGCCCACGGCCGCGACGGCGAGCTGGAGCGCCTGGCCGCCGCCGCAGCGCTCACCGCGGAGCTGGGCCTGGAGTGCCACGCCGGGCACGGCCTGACCTACGACAACGTCGGCCCCGTCGCCGCCATTCCGCAGGTCGTGGAGCTGAACATCGGCCACTTCCTGATCGGCGAGGCGATCCTGGACGGCCTGCCGAACGCGATCCGACGCATGCGGCAGCTCATGGACGAGGCGCGGCACTGAAGCGCAAGCAAGGCCAGAGGCCCTGCCTCTGGACTCCGCCAAAGGCTGCGCCCTTGGAACGTATCCCTTAAGTCAAGGGATCAAAGGGTCCTCGGACCCTTTGCGGGTTCGGGCAGAGCCCGATCTTCCTTAGCCCCGAACAGAAAAGGGGCGCCGGCATGACGCCGGCGCCCCCTTGTCCCGCCCCGTTCCGGGCAGGCTAGACCGAGGTGACCTGGCTCGCCGTCAGCGAGACGCCGAACAGGTTGACCTGCGTGCCGTCGCTCAGGTTCAGCGAGGTGCCGAACGAGCCCGTGGCCGCCTGGCTCACCGCGTTGGACGCGTCCGTCGCCGTGAAGCCGCCGCCCAGGGTGATGTGGTCGCCGGCCTTGAAGCCGATGATGTTGTCCACGCCGCCGAGGCCCTTGGTGACCGCGTAGGTGTCGACGCCGGTGCCCGCGAACGCCGTGGTGTTGCCGCCGCCCAGGTTGATCTGCGTCGGGCCGACGCCTTCCACGAGCAGGGCGTTGCCGGTGCCGGTGCTGAACACGTCCGGGCCGGTCGGGCCACCGAAGGCCACGTCGTTGTTGGTCATGACGTAGGTGTTCGGGCCGGCGCCGCCGATCATCTGGTCGCCGCCGCCGGTGGAGCCGATGAACGTGGTGGACGCGGTGCCGCCGAACATGATGGCGGCACTGCCCGCTCCGCCCTGCAGCGTCTCGTTGCCGGTGCCGGACACCAGGATGGAGTTGGCCCCGCCGCCGCCGATCAGCGTGTCGCTGCCCGAGCCGCCGTAGAGGATGTCCACGCCCGCGCCGCCGCCGGCCGCGTAGTTGCCGCCGCCCGCGATGAAGGTGAGGTTGCCCGCGCCGCCCATGACCGTGGCCGAGGCGCCCGACGCGAACACGGTGACGGGAACGCCGCCGCCCGCGTTGATCGTGTCGTTGCCCTGGCTGATCACCACGTCGGCGCCGCTCGCGGTCGTCGTGACGGTGTTCTGCCCGCCCGACTGCGTCGTGAAGGTCGTGCTGCCCGACGCGCCGACGGTCGTCGTGACGCCGGTCGCCGTCGCGCTGACGCCGGCATAGGTGCCGACCGCGCTGGCGCCGGCCGCGAGCGTGCCCAGGGTGTTGGACACCTGCACCACGAGCGGCCCGTCGCCGAAGTTGCCGATCGAGAGCGAGCTGACGTTGGACAGCGTGGCGACCGCCGCCGTGCCGACCGTCGGGTCGAACACGGTGACCGTGCCCTCGACCTGGCTGAAGCCGAGCGTGGCCGCGCCGTGGCCGGTGACCTTCGCGGCCTCCTCGTCGCCCCACCACACGATGTTGTCGCTGGCGCCGGGACCCTTGAACACCGCGACCTCGTCGGCCGCCTGCACGCCCGCCTGGTAGGCCGGCACGGTCAGCGTCAGCGTCGCCGCCGCGGTGGAGTTCGCGCCCGTCGCCAGGATCGAGGTGAGGCTGGCGATCTCGGTGCCCGCCACGGTCAGCGCGGAGCCCGACGTCTTGCCGTTGAACAGCGACACCGGCGCGATGCCGGACGCCACGGTGTCGGGCGTCAGGCTGTCGACGTAGGTGACGGCGCCCGCGACCGGGGTGCGGCCGTTGTTGGTGTAGACGTAGTTCGCGTCGAACACGAGGTTGGCGAGCTGCGCCCCGTTGGCCGCGCCCAGCTCCGTCACCGCGTAGTTGGTGACGCCGACCGGGCCCTGCGCGATGGTGCGCACGTAGGTCGACTGCGGCGTGATCACCTTGCCGCTCACCGTGCCGTTGCTGGCGACGCCGTTCGAGACCGCGCCGCCGGCGGCCGCGCTCTGCGCCGCGTTGAACGCCATCATCGCCGGCTCGGAGACGCTGGTGTTGGGGCCGTTGCCCAGGCTGATGTTGCCCAGCGTCGCCGGCTCGCCGAACACCGCGCCCGCCGCAGTGGTCAGCGAGTACGTGATGACCGGAGTGCTCGCGAGAACCGCGTTCGCGGCCAGCAGGTGCGCGTCGTTGAACACGTCGTAGGCGGCCTGGTCGCCGGCGGCGGCGCCCGTGTAGGTCTTGCCGCCGCCGGTGATGGCGTCGGCGTCCGGCGTGTAGGTGTAGTTCGGGTGGCCGACGACCTGCGGCCCCTCGAGCGAGAGCACGGAGTTCGCCGTCGCCGCATCCAGCGCCTTGGCGTCGGCGATCAGCGTGTCCGCCTGCTCGGTCTGCCCGAGCACCAGGTCGATCTTGATCCCGCCGGCCGCAAGCGCCTTCAGCGTGGCCTGCGTGGCCGCGGTGCCGTCGTCGACGACGCGCACGTTGGTGATGCCGACCGCCTTGAGGTCGGCAAGCGTGGTGGCCGCGGCCACCGTCGGGTCGATGTTGACGCCGAGGCTGCTGGCGAGGTTGGCCGCCGCATACGCCGTCTGGCTGGTTCCGCTCATGGGCTCGTCCTTGTGTCTGGTCGACAGGCCGCCTCATCCCGCGTGCGGCAGCACGCGGTGGAGCCCGTGGAAGAAACCGTTGCTGTCGCGACGGCCGACTGGTGGCAGCCGGCAACCGCCAGTGCCGCCCATCGCGCCGGATGCGCGTCGCGCACCTGATGGGGCCGGACTTTGGCGGAACTGTGGCGGCCCTTCGGCCGTGCTGTCCGCCCTGTGCAGGACCCGGGCACAGGAGATCGTCCTGCGCCGGCGTCCCGACCAATGCCGCATCTCATATTCGACCCGAACCGAGGGCACAACACAAAGAAGGAGCGTGTCCTGGAACCCGGACCGCTATTCTGGACTGCACACGCTCACGTGTACTGATTGCAACCCGCGGTGGAACAACATCCCTCGTCTACTCGCAATCTGCCCGGACGCGGGAATGCGCCTGCCCCTGGCCGTCGAAGCGCGCACCGCCCGGAACGCGCTCCGCCTGCCGCACACCGCGGCAGGACGCACCACCGGCCGCGGTGCAGGGCGCGCCCTGCACCGCGGCCCCGCCTGGCGCTTCGGCCTAGCGGATCGGCGGCGGGTAGATCAGGCCGCCCTTGTTCCACAGGTTGTTCAGGCCCCGCGGGATGCCCAGCGGCGCGATGTCGCGGTCCCAGATCTCGGCGAAGTTGCCGACCTGCTTGACCGCGTTGTACGCCCACTTGTTGTCCACCCCGAGCGCCTTGCCGAGATCGCCCTCCATGCCGAGCAGGCGGCGGATCGTCGGGTCCGTCGACGCCGAGAACGTGTCGACGTTCTTGCTGCTCACCCCCGCCTCCTCGGCGGAAGCCAGCGCGAAGAACGTCCAGCGCACCAGGTCGAACCACTTGTCGTCGCCCTTGCGCACCACCGGCCCGAGCGGCTCCTTGCTGATCAGCTCGGGGAGCAGCACGAAGTCCTCCTTGTGCTCGCCCTGCGTCGCGCGGAACCCGGCCAGCGCCGAGCTGTCGTTGCTGAACGCGTCGCAGCGCCCCGACAGGAACGTCTGCTGCAGCGACGGCAGGTTGTCGATCTCGATCGGCGTGAACTTGATGTTGTTCTGCCGGAAGTAGTCCGCGTCGGCCAGCTCCGTGCTCGTCCCCGGCTGCACGCACACCGTGGCGCCGTCCAGCTCCTTGGCCGACTTCACGCCCGACGCCGTCTTCACCAGGAAGCCGGTGCCGTCGTAGAAGTCGATCCCCGCGAACAGCAGCCCCAGGTTCGCCTCGCGCCCCAGCGTCCACGTCGTCTCGCGGATCAGCACGTCGATCTCGCCCGACTGCAGCGCGGTGAAGCGCGTCTGCGTCGTCAGCGGCACGAACTTCACCTTCGTGGAGTCGCCCAGCACCACGGCGGCGACCGCCCGGCAGCCGTCCGCGTCGATGCCCTGCATCACGCCCTTGCTGTCCGGCAGCGAGAAGCCCGCGGTCGCGCCGTCGATGCCGCACGACAGCACCCCGCGCGAACGCACCGCGTCGAGCGTGCCCGACCCCGAGCCCGTCGCCGGCGCCGCGGCAGGAGCCTGCGCATGCACGGCGGCGGGCAGCACCCCCAGCCCTGCCGCAAGCAGCGCTGCGGCCGCGATCCAATGTCGAGCCATGTGCCCGATCCCCCTGTGCTGGTAGCGGATATGCGTGTTCCGCCGCGGCCGGTGGTGCCGGCCGGGTGGTTGGGCGCCCCATCCTGGCTCGCACGCCAGGCAAGATCAACATCGCGGCATCGGGGCGTGCGGGACACGAAGGCAAGGCCAGAGGCTCTGCCTCTGGACTCCGCCAAAGGCTCGCCTTTGGGATCCACTCCCGAAGGAGGGCGCCACCGCCCGCTTCGCGCGCAGCCGCCCCGCTATCCCCCGCCGCCCTGGCGCCGCAGCCAGTCCCGCAGCGGCCCCCACAGCGCGGCCTCCGCACGGCTGCCCACGACCATGCCGACGTGCCCCGCCGCCGGGCGCAGCACCGTGCTGCCCGCGAGGAGCCGCCCGAGCGCAAGCGCGCTCCCCGCCGGCACGATCCTGTCCTGCGTCGGCACCGCCACCAGGCTCGGCAGGCGCAGCGAACCGGGCGCCACCGCAAGCCCCGCCACCCGCCACGCCCCGCGCGCCGGGCTGTTCGCGCCGTACCACCCGCCGAGGCACTCGCGCGCCACCGGCGCGGCCAGCGGCACCCCGTCGGCCAGCCAGTCCTCGATCGCCACGAAGCACCGCGCGCGCCCGGAATCCGGCTCGCCGCGCCCGAAGCCGCGGTACTTCGCGGCCACCGCCCCCGGCGCGGCCCCCTCGAACAGCATCTGCAGCGCGTCCACGCCCAGCGCCCCGGTCACCGCCATCGACGGCTCCAGCAGCGCCAGCGCCCGCACCACCGCGTCCGGCGTCCACGAAGGCCCGGTCCCCGCGTCGGCGGCATGGAAGTCCCACGGCGTGGCGAGCAGGGCCAGCGCCGCCACCAGCTCCGGCCGCCGCTGCGCAAGCGCGGTGCACAGCAGCCCGCCCATGCAGTACCCCGCCAGGATCACCCGCTCCCCCAGCGCCACGACCGCGCGCTCCAGCCGCCCCGCGACGTAGTCCGTCAGCGTGAAGCGGCGCTCCACCTCGCCCGGCCACCCCCAGTCCAGCAGCAGCGGCCGCACCCCCTGCGCCGCCAGCCACCGCAGCAGCGAGCGCCCCGGCATCAGGTCGAGCACCTGCGCCCGGTTGACCAGGCTCGGCACGAACAGCACCGCCACGCCCCCCGCCCCGGGCACGCCGTAGTCCAGCAGGCGCGTGCCGCCCTCCTGCCAGACGCACGCGGGATCGGGCATCTCGCGCCGGAACGGATGGCGCCGGTACGCGGCGATCCCCGCCACGAGCGCCGCATCCGGACCCCGCGCCCCCCCGGCCGCCGCCCACAGGTGCAGCGGCAGCGGCCTCGGCCCGCGCCGGCGCATCGGGCCCGGCGACGCATCCGCCACCCCGCCCGGCGGATGCGCCCCGGCCCCGCCGGACGCGGCACCCGGGCCGGCCTGCCACGCCTCGCGCAGCTCGCGGTCGACGGCCAGCGCCGCGGCCTCGCTCTGCCGGATCGTCGCCCAGTCCCGCGCCAGCGCCTCGTCCGCCCCGTCCCCGCCGTCCGCCTCCGGACCCGGCGGCACCGCGCCCCACGCCCCGCTCACGCCCGACGCGCTCCGCGGATCCGGGCGCGGATCGTGCCGGCCCTGCACCGGCTTTTGTGCGGCGCGGCAGGCATGCTATGTTTTCGCCCTGTTCACGCCGGAGCGTCCCATGTCGCAGCCGAAAGCCCCGCCTCCCGGCGTCGCCGGTCCGCAGACCCCTCCGGTCGTGGTCAAGAAATACGCCAACCGCCGGCTGTACAACACGGAAAGCTCCTCCTACATCACGCTCGACAACCTCGCGGAGATGGTGCGCGCAGGACGTGACTTCGTGGTGTACGACGCCAAGACCAGCGACGACATCACCCGCTCCGTGCTGACGCAGATCATCGTCGAGGAGGAGAGCAAGGGCGGCGCGATGCTCCCCA
>JBPBQX010000336.1:0-16380 GCA_050955025.1 Janthinobacterium lividum | reverse complement strand
GACCTGCCGTCCGGCCCGGACCCCGAGACCTTCGCGCTGGCGGCCTCCGGCGACCCGCTGTTCGTCTCCAACGAGAACGACAACATGGTCACCGCGATCGACGTCGAGACACGCAAGGTCCTCGCCCGCATCCCCACCGGCGTGGAACCCGAGGGCATGGCCGTCAGCCCCGACGGCCAGACCATCGTCAACACGTCCGAGACCACCAACATGGCCCACTTCATCGACTACAAGACGATGAAGCCGGTCGCCAACGTCCTGGTCGACCCCCGCCCCCGCGTCGCCCTGTTCAAGCACGACGGCTCCGAGGTCTGGGTCAGCTCCGAGCTCGGCGGCACCGTCAGCGTGATCGACCCGCACGACCACAGGATCACCCACAAGATCGGCTTCGCCGTGCAGGGCCTGCGCGCCGAGGTGATCCAGGCCGTCGGCATCCGCTTCACCCCCGACGACAAGACCGCCTTCGTGGCCCTCGGCCCGGCCAACCGCATCGCCGTGGTCGACACCGCGACCTACACGGTCCGCAAGTACCTCCTCGTCGGCCAGCGCGTCTGGCAGATGGCCTTCACCGCGGATTCCAAGTACCTCCTGGCGACCAACGGCCTGTCCAACGACGTCTCGGTGATCGACGTCGCCGGCCCCACCGTCGTCAAGTCGATCCAGGTCGGCCGCCTCCCCTGGGGCGTGGTCGCGGCGCCGCAGTGATGCAGCAGGCAAGGCCAGGGCCCTGCCCTGGACCCGCCAGGGCGAGCCGCCCTGGACCGGCACACATCTCCTCAAAAATCGCCGGTCCAGGGGCGGCTCGCCCCTGGCGGGTCTGGGCAGAGCCCAGGCTTCCCTGCTGATGGACCCGACCCCCGCCCTCCTGGTCGACCACGTGAGCCACAGCTACGGCCCCCGCCAGGCCCTGCGCGACGTGTCCCTCTCCGTGCCCCAGGGCCGCTTCACCGCGCTCCTCGGCCTGAACGGCGCCGGCAAGACCACGCTGTTCTCCCTCATCACCCGCCTCTACGACACCCGCGTCGGCCACGTCAGCATCCTGGGCCAGCGCATGGACCGCACCCCCGGCGAGGCCCTGCGCCGCCTGGGCGTGGTGTTCCAGGCCCGCACGCTCGACCTCGACCTGTCCGTGCAGGACAACCTGCTGTTCCACGCCTCGCTCCACGGCATCGGCGGCCGCCGCGCCCGCGAGCTTGCCCGCGAGGTGCTCGCCGAGGTCGACCTCGCCGACCGCGCCAAGGACCGCGCGCGCGGCCTGTCCGGCGGCCAGATGCGCCGCGTCGAGATCGCCCGCGCGCTGCTGCACAACCCGTCCGTGCTGGTGCTCGACGAGCCCACCGTCGGCCTCGACATCGCGTCCAAGGCGACGATCGTGCGCAGCGTCCGGCGCCTGGTGCGCGAGCGCGGCGTGGCCGTGCTCTGGGCCACCCACCTGATGGACGAGGTGGAACCCGACGACCTCGCCGTCGTCCTGCACCAGGGCGCCGTGATCGAGTCCGGCCTCGTCTCCGACATCGTGCAGCGCTCGGGCCAGCCGACCCTGCGCGCCGCCTTCACCGCGCTCACCGGCGGGGAACAGTGATGGACACAGCCCTGCCGCCCGCCCTGCCGATCACCGCGGGCTTCACCGCGCGACAGCACATGATCTGCCTCGGCGGCATCATGTGGCGCGAGGCCCTGCGCTTCCTCCACCAGCGCGAGCGCTTCGTCTCGGCACTCGTGCGCCCGCTGGTCTGGCTGTTCATCTTCGCCGCCGGCTTCCGCCAGATCCTCGGCGTCTCCATCATCCCGCCCTACGAGACGTACATCCTCTACGAGGACTACGTCACGCCCGGCCTGATGGCGATGATCCAGCTCTTCAACGGCATGCAGTCCTCGCTCTCGATGGTCTACGACCGCGAGATGGGCAACATGCGCATGCTGCTCGTCAGCCCCTTCCCGCGCTGGTACCTGCTGGTCAGCAAGCTGCTCGCGTCCACCGCCGTCTCCATCCTCCAGGTCTACGCCTACATGGTCGTCGCCTGGCTCTGGGGCGTGACCATCCCGCCCTGGGGCGCCGTCCTCGTCCTGCCCGCGCTGATCCTGACCGGCCTGATGCTCGGCTCCCTGGGCATGCTCCTGTCCTCCGTCATCAAGCAGCTCGAGAACTTCGCCGGCGTGATGAACTTCGTCATCTTCCCGATGTTCTTCGCCTCCGCCGCCCTCTACCCCCTCTGGCTCGTCCAGCAGTCCAGCCCCGTCGTCTACCTGATCTGCCGCCTCAACCCGTTCACCTACGGCGTCGAGCTGATCCGCTTCATGCTCTACGGCCAGATCAACTGGCTGGCACTGGCCGTCGTCACCACCATGACCGTGCTCTTCACCGCCGGCGCGATCCTCGCCTACGACCCGTCGCGCGGCCTGCTCACTCGCAAGGGAGGCCCGGCATGACCCGCGCCCGCGCCCCACGCCTCGCCTCCACGGCGGCCACCCTCGCCCTGCTGTGCGCGACGGCCGCCCACGCCGCCCCGCCCGGCCCGCGCGACCCCGACTGGCCCTGCCAGCAGATCAAGGTGTCGCAGCTCTCCCCCGCCGCCCTCTGGGCCGGCCCCCCGCTCGACGCGGCGCAGGCCCGCTGGCGCGACGACCCTGACGCCGCACCCCTGGTCGCCCGCCTTGCCCAGCGCCGCGTCCCCCTCGACCACGCGAAGGCCGAGATCGCCACCTTCGCGGAGCACGCCGGAGCGCGGAAGCAGGACAGCCTGCTCGACCTGTTCGCCGGCCTGTTCGCCACCCTGGACGAGGAGCGCACCGCCGTCGTCACCGGCCTCGACCGCTTCGGCAGCCGCCAGAAGACGCTGGCCGACAAGGTTCGCACCGAGGCCGACGCCCTCCACGCCGAGCAGGCCGCTTCCACCCCGGACGACGCGAAGCTCGCCACCCTGGGCAACGAGATCGGCTGGGACACCCGCATCTTCGAGGACCGCCGCACCTCGCTGCACTACGCCTGCGACGTGCCCAACATCATCGAGCAGCGCCTGTTCGCCCTGTCGCAGACGATCCAGGCGGCACTGCCGCAGTAGGGAAGGTCGAGGCTCCGCCTCGAGCTCCGCCAAAGGCTCGCCTTTGGAAGCCACGACTTCAGGCCGGCGCCCCGGATGTCCGGTCTTCGCGGACGGCACGAACGACAACGCCGGCGACCCTCGCGAATCGCCGGCGTTGTTGCAGAAGTTCGCGTCCGTCAGGGCGTGATCGGCTTGCCCTGCGCGTCCACGATCGGCACGCCGTAGTCCTCCAGGATGTGGTTGATCTCGTCCTGGTTCTCGCTGATCAGCTTGTTCAGCGTCCGCTTCCACTCCTGATCGCTGTGACGCACCCCCATGGCGATGCGGAAGTCCAGCCTGACGCCCTGCTCGTGCGTGAGCGGCACGACCACGAGGTCCGACCCCGCCTTCTTGGCGTAGTAGCCGCCGATCGGTCCCCACACGAGCGCCGCGTCGATCGTCCCCGCCACCAGGTCGTCGATCATCGACTTCGACGGCGCATCGAACCGCGTGTCCACCGTCAGCGGATACGGCTTGGCCAGCGCCATCAGGTTGTTGCGCACGAGCAGGTTCGACGGCGGCGTCCCGGCAATCACCCCGACGTGCCGGCCCTGCAGCCGAGGATCCTCGATCGACTCGATGCCGTCGAGACCCGACCCCTTGCGGTACACGAGCACGTAGCTCGTGCGGTAGTACGCGTTGGTCGTCTGCACCAGGTCATCGCCCTGCGCGTCGCCCATCACCACGTCGCACTTGAACGCGTTCAGCGTGTTCCGCACGAATCCGATGACCTGCGGGTAGTACGTATACGCGACCGGCCGGTCGAGCTTGCCCGCGAACAGCGTGGCGATCTTGTTCTCGAACCCCTCGCCCTTCTCGTCGGAGAACGGCAGGTTCCGCGGGTCGGCGCACACCCGGAACGCCTTGGGATCGACCAGCTCGACGGAGGCACCGAGCCCCGCCTGCTGCGCCGACGCCGCCAGCGGCAGCAGCAGCCCCAGCGCGCCGAGCGCCGGGACCAGCAGAGCCTTCAACCGCGACGTCACGGCCTCAGCCCATGCACGTGTTCTCGGCCGTCGTGAACTCCGGCGGCTTCTTCGCGGCATCCTCGGGACGCCCACGGCCCACCGCGTCGGTCGAGCGCGCACGCAGGTAGACGTAGATCGCGTTGATGTAGCACATGACGTTCTTGTTCGCGCCAAGTGCCGGCATGACCAGGTTCTGCGACGACGACACGTTCTGCTTGCCGCCGGAGACGATCCCGTAGAACTCGTTGAAGTCGATGGTCTTGAGCGCATCGGTCAGATTGGGCGCATAGGTCGAGCCCAGCGCATCCGGCCCGTGGCACTGCAGACAGTTCGCCGAATACCGGATATACCCGGCAAACGTGTAGTAGTCGACCTGCTTGCCATCGATCTTGTAGGTGGGGTTGCCATCCTTGTCGACCCACATCCCGTCCTGCTGTTTCACGGCAGCCGGGTCGCTGGGCGGGTCGGCACGGGCGATGCCGCTGCCGAACGTCACGGCCAGGCCGGCCAGCAGTGCCACGCGGGAGATGAGTGTCACGTCAATCGTTCCTTAGCCGTAAGAGGTCGAGCGCCAGATAAAGAGAAGGGCCGGCACCCGAATCTCGGATGCCGGCCCCAGTTAGATAGGAGTGTTCAGCTCTTGGGAATGGCGAACACGGTGAGCTGACCGCCGAGCGCGGTGTAGCTGTTCAGCGAGGCATAGCCGCCCACGGCGCCGAGGCCGGCGTTCGGGTCGGTCAGGCCGGCCGCAAGGCCGATCCCGGCCCAGCCGCCGACGCCCGACATCACGGCGACATACTGCTGGCCGGCATGCTCGTAGGTCATCACGTTGCCGATGATGCCCGACGGGGTCTTGAACTTGTAGAGCTCCTTGCCGGTCTTGGCATCGACGCCCTTCAGGTAGCCCTCGAGCGTGCCGTAGAACACGACGTTGCCGGCGGTGGCGAGCGCACCCGACCACACCGAGAACTGCTCCGGGTCAGACCAGGCGATCTTGTGGGCCTTGGGGTCCCACGCGATGAAGTTGCCCATGTTGCTCTGGCCGGGCGGCGGATACATCGACAGGGTGGCGCCCACGTAGGGCTGCCCCGCCGTGTAGGCCACGCGGAACGGCTCGTAGTCCATGCAGACGTGGTTCGTCGGCACGTAGAACATCTCGGAAGCCGGCGAGTACGCGGCCGGCTGCTCGTCCTTGGACCCCAGCGCCGCAGGGCAGACGCCCTTCGTGTTGTTGTCCATGCCGGTCGCCTCGGTCGAGTACTTCTCGTCGACGAGCGGACGGCCGTAGTTCGGGCTGGACTTGTCCATCTCGACCTTGGTCGCCCAGTTCACCGCCGGGTCGTACTTCTGCGCCGAGATCAGCTCGCCCGTCTCGCGATCGAGCTGGTAGGCGAAGCCGTTGCGGTCGAAATGCTGAAGCAGGTGGCGCTCCTTGCCGTCCAGCTTCATGTCGGTGAGGATCATCTCGTTGATGCCGTCGTAATCCCACTGGTCGTGCGGGGTCATCTGGTACATCCACTTGGCCATGCCGGTGTCGGCGTCGCGGGCCATGATGGTCATCGACCACTTGTTGTCGCCGGGGCGCTGGCCCGGGTTCCACGTCGACGGGTTGCCCGTGCCGTAGTAGATCAGGTTCAGCTTCGGATCGTACGAGTACCAGCCCCAGGTGGCGCCGCCGCCGATCTTCCACTGGTCGCCCGACCACGTCTTGAGCGAGGAGTCCTTGCCGACCGGCTTGCCGAACTCGGTGGTCTTCTCGGGGTCGACCATCATCTCGGCGTCGGGGCCGGTGGAGTAGGCCTTCCACGCCTGCTTGCCGTCGGACGTGTTGAACGCCGCGATCCAGCCGCGCACGCCGAACTCGCCGCCGGAGATGCCGACGAACACCTTGTCCTTGACGACCATCGGCGCCTCGGTGCCGGTCTCGCCCTTGGAGGGGTCGCCCGTCTTCGTCGACCACACGACCTTGCCGGTCTTGGCGTCGAGCGCGACCAGCGAGGTGTCGGCCTGGTGCAGGAAGATCTTGCCGTCACCGTAGGCGACGCCACGGTTCACCGTGTCGCAGCACATGACGGGGATGACGTTCGGGTCCTGCGTGGGCTCGTACTTCCACAGGATCTTGCCATCGTGGTTCAGGTCGAGCGCGTACACCGTGTTGGGGAACGGCGCATTTAGGTACATCACGTCGCCGATGACCAGCGGCGCGCCCTCGTGGCCGCGCAGCACGCCGGTCGAGAACGACCAGGCCGCCTGCAGCTTGCCGACGTTCTCGGTGGTGATCTGCTTGAGCTGCGAGTAGCGCGTGTTCGCGTAGTCGCCCGTCGGCATCACCCAGTCGGCCGCGTTCTGCTGCAGCTTGACCAGGCTCTGGTCGGCAGTCTGGGCGGCGGAAGCGACGCTCGCCCCCATCGCCGTCGACAGCAGCAGCGCTGCCGTGAAGCCAATCCTCGAAACGGAACGCATCGACATCCTCCCTGTTGATCCCATACGCGGACTTCCGATCAGCCCTTGTCGCCCGGCTTCCGCCCCGCGGCTTTGCGCCGTCTGGAGCCTCGCGCCATGCAACGGCGTGTCACGACGGCCGACGGGCCCGGCGGGCTGATGCGCCGCGCGAACCCCTGGCCGCCTGCGAGGTGTCCCGCCCTCCCCTGCGATCCACCCTGAAACCGGAAGTGTGAGGGAACCTAGTCACGCGGCAGGCAGCCGCGCAATAGCCTTCGACGGGAAGTTTTCCGCACGAAACAGAGAAATTTCTCCCGCCAAGCAAGGAATACCGCCTTTTCGGAACGCGGGGGTGCCATCCGTGCTCCATTTCCTGGCAAATGACCGCGTTCCGCTTCGCGCGAGGCATTCCCGGCCGGCACAACCCGAATCTTTATTGCAGTGCAGCAAATCAGTTGTGCGCTGCACAATCGCGGTATCCGGTGCGTCGTTGCGGGCGGACGAACCCGTGTCCGCCGCCCCGCCGCGACCCGCTCAGAGTGCGGGAGTCGGCACGCGCCCTCGGTAGGCATACTCGATCGCCCCGGTCCCGCCCGCCTGCTCCGCCGTCGCCACCAGCGCCGCATGGTGCGGCGACAGCTCGCACGCCGGGTCGGTCGCCGCCGCGTCGCCGAGCACCGCCATCGCCTGGCATCGGCACCCGCCGAAGTCGATCTCGCGACGCGCGCAGGACCGGCAGGGCTCCTGCATCCACGACTCCCCGCGGAACGCGTTGAACGCCGGCGAGTCCGCCCAGATCTCGGCGAGCCCGTGCTCGCGCACGTTCCAGAACTCCAGCCCCGGAATGGTCTCCGCCGCGTGGCACGGCAGCACCCGCCCGGACGGCGTGATGTTGAGCGAGCGCCGCCCCCACCCGCCCACGCACGGCTTCGGCCGCCGCGCGTAGTAGTCCGGCAGCACCGCGTCGATCACGATGCGCCCCTCGTACTGCGCCCGCAGCCGCTCCAGCGACGCCACCGCGTCGATCGCCTGCTCGCGCGTCGGCATCAGCGCCGCACGGTTCCTGAGCGCCCAGCCGTAGTACTGCGCGTGCGCCACCTCGATCCGCCCAGCGCCCATCTCCACGGCCAGCGCCACCATGTCCTCGACGCGCCCGATGTTGGCCCGGTGGATCACCGCGTTGATGGTCAGCGCCATGCCGCGCGCCACCACGTCGCGCGCCAGTACGATCTTGCGGTCGAACCCGCCGCGATACCCGCCGATGTGGTCGGCGCTGTCGCGCAGCGTGTCCTGGATCGACACCTGCACGTGGTCCAGCCCGGCCGCCTGCAGCTTCTCCAGCCGCCCCGCATCGAGCCCGATCCCCGAGGTGATCAGGTTCGAGTAAAGCCCCGCGTCGCGCGCCGCCGCCACGATCTCCACGATGTCGCGCCGCGACATCGGCTCGCCCCCGGAAAGATGCAGCTGCAGCACGCCCAGCTCCGCCGCCTGGCGGAACACCCGCGCCCAGTCCGCCGTCTCCAGCTCCCCCGCCCGCCCCTCGAGCTCCGTCGGGTTGGAGCAGTAGGGGCACGCCAGCGGGCAGCGGTGCGTCACCTCGGCGAGCAGCCCGACCGGCACCAGCAGCGCGTGGTCGCGCCCGCCCGCCCTGTCCGGCTCCCCGAGCCCCGCCGCGTGCGGCATCCCGCCCTGCGGCACCCCGCCCGCCTCGGGCATGCCCTCGGCCTCGGGAATCGCGAACACGCCGCTCACAGCACCACCAGCTTCTTGGTCGCCAGCTCCTGCAGCAGCGCCGCGACGTCGCCCGCGATCACCGCGCGATCCGCCACGAACGCCGCCGCCAGCTCGTCGACGATGGCCGCCAGCGTCCTCTGCCCGTCGCAGCGCCGCAGGATCTCGCTGGTCGGCCCCTGCGTCTCGATCACGCGCTCCGGGCACAGCAGCACCCAGCCACGCTTCGGATCATTGTGCAGCCTCACTCCCGGCGCCAGCCGCGGCCGCACCTGCGGATCGATCGACGCCCCCGGCCGCGACGCCGTCGCCGGAACCACGGCCGCCGCCGTCACGGGCGGCAGGTCGTCCGGCACCGTCGCATGCGCCGTCACGGGCGTGCCGGCCCCCATCCCGGCGGCCACCGGATCGACGCCCGCCGCATCCTCCGGCCGGTACGCGCCCGGCGGCACGAACCCCGGCGCCACGTATGCGAAGTAGAGCGCGTCCAGCATCGACCACAGCACGTCGCACTTGAACGACAGGGCCGCCAGGCACGCCTGCTGCTCGGCCGCCGTCACGGCATGCTCGCGCACGTAGGCGAGCGCGAAATCCGAGTCCCGCGCGGCTTGCGGCGGCCGCTTGGAGAAGTACGCGAGCGTCGCCGGCGTCACGTAGTCGTAGTGCGCGAGCATCCCCGACACCCGCTCGCCGATGATCTGCGGCGAGAACAGCTCCGTCAGCGACGACGCGACCGCCTCCAGCAGCGGCCGCTCGCGCACGAACCGGATGTAGGCCTCCACCGCGAACCGCGTCGCCGGCAGCGCCTCGCGCCCCGACACCACCACCGCCCGGTCGATCCCCAGCCCGTCCGTCAGCGCCAGCCAGCGCGCCACGCCGCCGTCGACGGTGTCCGTGCCGTCGAACCCGTCGTGATCCTCCAGCCGCCTGCGCCACTCGCGCCGCAGCGCCGGATCGTCGCACCGCCCGATCAGCGACGCGTCCTTCAGCGGAATCGCCGCCTGGTACAGGTAGCGGTTCAGCGCCCAGGCCTGCACCTGCGCGCGCGTGCACTGCCCCGAGTGCAGCATCCGGTGGAACGGGTGCAGGTTGTGGTAGCGCCGCGCCCCGATGTCGCGCAGCGCCGCCTCCAGCCCGTCCGGCGACATCGCGCTCCCGGCCCCTGGCGCCCCGCCCATCCCGTCCGGCGCACGCACCCGCGAAGCCCAGCCCAGAGCATGGTTCACAGCCGTATCTCCATCCCGTCACGGGCTACCGAGAAGCCCGCGGCAACAACCGCGCGATGCTCCTCCGAGCCTTCCAGCAGGATCGGGTTGGTGTTGTTGATGTGCAGGAACACGCGCTGCCCCGGCAGGTCCGCAAGCGCCGCCAGCGAGCCGCCTGGCCCGTCGATCGGCACGTGCCCCATGCGCCGCGCGGTCTTGGTCCCCACGCCCGCCTCGATCATCTCGTTGTCGCGGAACAGCGTGCCGTCGAAGAACACCAGCTCCGCCTCCGCCAGCCGCGCCCTGACTGCGGGCGTGACCTCGGCGCACGCCGGCGCCAGGATCGCCCGCTTCCCGCCCGCCTCCACCAGCGCCGCATAGGTGTCCGCCGCCTCCGGCTGCGTCGCCCCCGCCGCCTCGTAATACAGCGGCGTCTTCCCCGGCATCCGCAGCAGCGTGAGCGTCATGCCGTGCCCGACCGCGACCGCCTGCCCCGGCTCGACCGCGACGCGCGTGACCACGGACGACATCACGTCGAACACGCGGTTCTCCGCCAGGATGTCCAGGATCGCCTGCGGCGCATACAACCGGAAAGCCTGCCGCTCGCGCAGGTTGAGCAGCCCCGCGATCCCGTCGACGTCCGCGCTGACCAGCACGACCGCCGCGATCGGCGAGTGCCGCGGCCCCGTCGGCTGCAACGCCGGCGTCTGCAGGATCTGCTGCCGCATGTCGGGGGAGGCGCCCACCACGAGCCAGTGCGCGCGGTCGGCGGAAAACGCGACGCTCGCCTGCGTGCGCGCGACCGCACGAGGGTCGCCGGCACGCGAGAGCGCGCACAGCCGGCAGGCGCAGTTCCACTGCGGAAACCCGCCGCCGGCTGCCGATCCCAGAACCAGGGCGGTCAGGCCTTCGTCGACCACGTCAGCCCGGGTGTCTGGGAAGAGGCGCTGCTCAGAACTCGCTGGGCATGTAGCCGTTGATCTCGAGCGCAACGCACACTTCGCGAATCGTCGGAACGGTCCAGGCCATAGGAAATCCCCCTTGTTTACGCGCGAATTGTCCCGGAACGGGCGTCGCGCTGCCCTCCATATAGGCGCGCGGGGATCGAACGTCGAGAGGCAGGCAAGGCCAGGGCGCCGCCCTGGACCCGCCAGGGGCAGCGCCCCTGGACCGGCACACGCAAGCCTCCCTCGACGCCGGGCCTCCGGTGCCGCCTCAGAAGCAGCGCACCTCGCCCTCCGCCTGCGCCTCGCGCAGCTCGTCCAGCGTCTGGTTCGTCGACTGCACCCTGAACTCCCCCGCCAGGTACCCGCCCGCCATGCGCCGCATCCGCAGGATCGTGTCCGCCTGGTCGTAGCGCTCGTACGGCAGGATCGACGCGATCACGTCCATCGAGCAGCCGCACGACGTGCGCGCCTGCTCCGTGCCGCCGTTCACGTTGACGCACGCCAGGATGTAGTCCTTGCGCGCCGACGCCGGATACCCGAACGCGTCCACCCCGCCCGCCGCCGCCACCGGCGCTGCCCCGGCTTCCGGCAGCCGCGGCGCCGCCTCCTCCGCGCCCGGAGCCACCGCTGCCGCCGCGCCCGGCGCCGCAGCCCCCTGGGCGCCTGCCGCCGCCGGCAGCACCGCGCCCGCCACGGTCGCGCACAGCAGAACGGCCACGCATGCCTTGAACGTCATCGCCTCGCCCCCGTGCCGCCGGCCCGCCCCGACGGCGGGCCCGGCCCTGACGCACCATACCGCCGCGCGCATCCCTCGGGCAGGCCTTGCGTCGCGCACCCGCCTCGGCGCTGATGTCGCCCGCCGCGGCCCCGCCGAGGCGACGCGGAACACGGAGACCGGCATGAGCGAGCGACACGGCCCGACGCGGCGCATCCTGCTGCGCACCGCGCTCGCCGCCCCCGCCGCGCTGGCCCTGGCCGCCCGCGCCCGCGCCGCCGACGCCCTGCCCACGCTGCGCCTCGGCACCGTGCAGTTCGGCACGGTGCAGTGGCTCGCCGTGACGATCCGCACCCTCGGCCTGGACACCGCCCACGGCTTCGCGCTCGACACCGTGCTGCTCGCCAACACCGAGGCGTCCCGGATCGCCCTGATGGCCGGCTCGGCCGACGTCGCCCTGAGCGATTGGCTGTTCGTCGCCCGACAGCGCCAGGAAGGCACCCCCCTCAGCTTCGCGCCGTTCTCCGCTTCCGCCGGCGGCGTCATGGTGCCCCGCGACTCCCCCGTGCACGCACTCGCCGACCTCAAGGGCCGCCGCCTCGGCGTGGCCGGCGGCGCCAACGACCGCTCCTGGCTCCTGGTGCAGGCGGCCGCCCGCCTGCAGGGCCTCGACCTGGCCCGCGACGTCCCGCCCTCCTACGGCGCGCCCCCCCTGCTCGGCGCGAAACTCCAGCAGGGCGAGCTCGACGCCCTGCTGACCTTCTGGAACTTCGAGGCCCGCCTGGAGTCCCAGGGCTTCCGCGAGGCCTTCTCCGTCGCCGACTGCGCCCGCGCGCTCGGCCTGCCCGCCGACCTCGACCTCCTCGGCTTCGTGTTCCACGGCGACTGGGCGAGCGCCCACCGCCCCGCGCTCGACGGCTTCCTCGCCGCCGCCGCCGAGGCCGAGGCCCGCCTCGCCGCCGACCCCGCGCTCTGGACCTCCCTGCGCCCCCTGATGCAGCTCCCCCCCGGCGAGCCCGGCGAGATCATGTTCGCTGCCCTGCGCCGCCGCTTCCTCGCGGGCTTCGTCCACCCCGACGCCGCCGCGCAGCGCGACACCGCCAAGCGCGTCCTCGCCATCCTCCAGGACGGCGGCGAGGCCGCGACCCTGCGCTCGATCCCGGAGGGCGTGTTCTGGCCGGAGGGCGCCTGAGCGCTCCCCCCGCCGCCGGCGCCGCCATCGACGACGACGCCCCCGCCTGGGACGGCGCGCAGCCCGCCGACGCGCCTCCGCCGCGCGCTCCCGCGCTCGCCTCGGCCGCCACCCGCGCCGCCTCGCTCGCCGTCCTCCTGGCGCTGTGGTGGCTCGCCGCCCGCCTCGGCCATTCGCCGCAGCTGCTCCCCGGTCCGCTCGCGACAGCCCGCGTCGCCGCCCGGCTCCTGCTCGACGGCTCGATGGAGTTCAACATCGGCGCCACCCTGCTCCGCGTCGCCGCCGCCTTCGCCCTGTCCATGCTCGCCGGCGTGGCGCTCGGCACGCTCGCCGGCCGCTCCGCGCGCGCCAACGCCCTGATCGACCCGTGGCTGGTGGTCGCGCTCAACCTGCCGGTGCTGGTGGTCGTCGTGCTCGCCTACATCTGGGTCGGCCTGAACGAGGCCGCCGCCGTGCTCGCCGTCACCGTCGCCAAGATGCCCACCGTCGTCGTCACCCTGCGCGAGGGCGCCCGCGCCCTGGACCCCGCGCTCGACGAGATGGCCGCCGCCTTCCGCGTCCCCCCTGGCCGCCGCCTGCGCCGCATCGTCCTGCCGCAGCTCGCCCCCTACCTCGCCGCCGCCGGCCGCTCCGGCCTCTCCATCACCTGGAAGATCGTGCTCGTGGTCGAGCTGCTCGGCCGCCCCAACGGCGTCGGCTTCGCGCTCAACCTCTACTTCCAGGACTTCGACGTCGCCGCCATCCTGGCCTACGGCGTGGTGTTCGCCGGCCTGATGCTCGCCGTGGAGTCCGCCCTGCTCCAGCCGCTGGAACGACGCGCGAATGCCTGGCGCACGCCTTGAGGTCCGGCTGCGGCTGAAGCGCTTCGGCG
Organism: Janthinobacterium lividum; assembly: GCA_050955025.1. Lineage (GTDB taxonomy): Bacteria > Pseudomonadota > Alphaproteobacteria > Acetobacterales > Acetobacteraceae > CAXSEF01. The sequence continues at coordinate 3,226 of JBPBQX010000336.1, read as the reverse complement.
CCCCGCCCGGCCGTGCCCCCGCCCTCCGCCCCGCCGCCTCGCCCAGCCCCCGCCGCAACGGCGACCTCCCCGTGCTCGGCCCGGTCGCCTTCGACGCCGGCCCGGGCGAGGTGCTCGCCGTCTTCGGCCCGTCCGGCACCGGCAAAAGCACGCTCCTGCGCATCGTCCTCGGCCTCGACCCCGCCTTCGAGGGCAGCGTCGCCCGCCCCCCCGGCCCCGCCGGCGTGGTGTTCCAGGAGCCGCGCCTCGCCCCCTGGCTCGACGTCGCCGCCAACCTCCGCCTGGTCGCCCCCGACCTCGACGCCGCCGCGACCGCCGCCCTGCTCGCCCCCCTCGGCCTCGCCGGCACCGAGCGAATGCGCCCCTCCGCCCTCTCGCTCGGCATGCAGCGCCGCGTCGCCCTCGCCCGCGCCCTCGCCATCCGCCCGCAGTGGCTGGTGCTCGACGAGCCCTTCGCCTCCCTCGACCCCGGCCTCGCCACGACGCTCGGCGCCATCGTCGCCCGCCACGCCCGCGACACCGGCGCCATCGTCCTCCTCGCCACCCACGAGCTGGACCAGGCCCTGGCGCTCGCCACCCGCATCCTCGTGCTGTCCGGCCGCCCGGCGACCCTCGCCGCCGACATCGCCGTCCCCTCGGCCGATCGCGCCAGCCTGCGGGCCGACCTCCTCTCGCGCTTCGCCTTCCTCGGCGGCGCGTAGCAGGCAAGGTTGAGGCTCTGCCTCGAACTCCGCCAAAGGCTGCGCCCTTGGAACGCGTCCCTAAAGCAAGGCCAGTCCAGGGCGAGGCTGGCCAAAGGTTCCGACGACTCCCTTGGGTCGTTGGAAGGGCCGGCAGAGGCAGAGCCCGGCCCTGCTCCCCTCCGCCATTCCAACCGCACCCCGCCCGCACTACCCTGCCGCCAACGCCGCACGACGGCACGCACTCGGGGAGGCTCGCCATGGCACGAACGCCAGGCTTCGGGATGATCGCGGCCACGCTCCTGGCCGCCACCGCCGCGCATGCTGCCGACGCCCCGCGCCTCGAGCGGTTCTTCGTCTACAACCTGACCTCTGCGAGCGACCTGAACGGCATCTACCTGGCCCCCGCCGGCACCACGAATTGGGGCCCCAACCAGGCCCTCAACGACAAGGACGGCCAGGTCGAGCCTACCGAGCGCCTGCCGGTCAAGGGCATCGCCCACGGCGTGTTCGACGTCCGCGCCGTGACCACGAAGGGCCACGAATGCGTCAAGAAGTCGGTGGACCTCACGCACGAGACCACCTTCGACATCAAGGACGCCGACATGGCCTGCTCCTGACCGCGGCACCCGGGCCACGACCGACCCGCCGGTTCACGCTCCCCCGCGGCAACCGGCAGGGAAGGCCAGGGCCCTGCCCTGGACCCGCCAGGGGCAGCGCCCCTGGGCCGGCACGACGAAGGTTCCCCCGCCTCCTTCGAAATGTTTCCAAAGGCGAGCCTTTGGCGGGTCCAGGGCAGAGCCCTGGCCTTCCTCCCCGCCCGCCGCCTCAGCCCGCCTTGACCTTCGGCGCCAGCTCCACCTTCAGCGACAGCTCCCGCAGCCTGGCCGCGTCCACCGGCGCCGGCGCCCCCATCATCAGGTCCTCGCCCTGCTGGTTGAGCGGGAACAGGATCACCTCGCGGATGTTCGGCTCGTCGGCCAGCAGCATCACCATCCGGTCGATCCCCGGCGCCGACCCGCCGTGCGGCGGCGCCCCGAACCGGAACGCGGCCAGCATCCCCCCGAACCGCGCCTCCACGTCCGCCTCGCTGTAGCCCGCGATCCCGAACGCCTTGACCATGATGTCCGGCCGATGGTTGCGGATCGCGCCCGAGCTCAGCTCGATGCCGTTGCACACGATGTCGTACTGGAACGCCTTGACCGCGAGCGGGTCCAACGTCTCCAGCGCCTCCATTCCCCCTTGCGGCATCGAGAACGGGTTGTGGCTGAAGTCCACCCGCCCCGTCTCCTCGTTCATCTCGAACATCGGGAAGTCCACCACCCAGCAGAACCGGAACGCCCCCTGCTCGACGAGCCCCAGCTCTTCCGCCACCCGCGTCCGCACCAGCCCGCTGAACTTCCTCGCCTCGTCGCGCGGCCCCGCCGCGAAGAACACCGCGTCCCCCGGCCCCACGCCGCACGCGACCCGGATCGCCTCCGCCCGCTCCGGCTCCAGGTTCTTGGCAATGGGCCCCTTCGCCCCCTCCGCGTCGAACGTGATGTAGCCGAGCCCGCCCGCGCCCTGCTCCCGCGCCCACGCGTTCAGCTTGTCGAAGAACGAGCGCGGGTTCGCCCCCGCCCCCGGCGCCGGGATCGCCCGCACGACGCCCCCCGCCCCCGCGATCCTGGCGAACAGCCCGAACCCCGACCCGGTGTAGTGCTCGGTCACGTCCGTGATCAGCAGCGGGTTGCGCAGGTCCGGCTTGTCGTTGCCGTAGCGCAGCATCGACTCGTCGTAGGCGATCCGCCGGAACGGCGCCGTGTCCACCGTGCGCCCGCCGCCGAACTCCTCGAACAGCCCGCCGATCACCGGCTCCAGCACGGCGAACACGTCCTCCTGCGTGCAGAAGCTCATCTCCAGGTCGAGCTGGTAGAACTCGCCCGGCGACCGGTCCGCCCGCGACGCCTCGTCGCGGAAGCACGGCGCGATCTGGAAGTAGCGGTCGAACCCCGCCACCATCGCGAGCTGCTTGAACTGCTGCGGCGCCTGCGGCAGCGCGTAGAACGTCCCCGGATGCACCCGGCTCGGCACCAGGAAGTCGCGCGCCCCTTCCGGGCTGGACGCGGTCAGGATCGGCGTCTGGAACTCCGTGAAGCCCTGCCCCGCCATCCGCCCGCGCAGGCTCGCGATCACCGCCGAGCGCAGCATGATGTTGCGGTGCGTCCGCTCCCGCCTGAGGTCGAGGAACCGGTAGCGTAGCCGCAGCTCGTCCGGAAAGCTCTCGCCCCCCGCCACCTGCATCGGCAGCACGTCGGCGCTCGACTGCACCACGACGTCGGCCGCGCGCAGCTCGATCTCGCCCGTCGGCAGCTTCGGGTTCACCGTCGCGCCCTCGCGCCGCACCACCGGCCCGCTCACCGTGATGACGCTCTCCACGCGCAGCGCGTCCACCGCGTCGAACGCCGGCGACCCTTGCGCGAACACCACCTGCGTCAGCCCGTAGTGGTCGCGCAGGTCCACGAACAGCAGTCCGCCGTGGTCGCGCTTGCTGTGCACCCAGCCGG
>JBPBQX010000335.1:0-17330 GCA_050955025.1 Janthinobacterium lividum | reverse complement strand
GCCGAACAGCTCCTTGCGGGCGTCGGTCTCGGCGTCGACGAACTCGCGGCCCTTGTCGGTGAGGCGGATGTCGCCCTCCTCGAACTCCGCGAAGCCGAGGAGCTGGAGGGTTTCGCCCAGGGGGAGGAGGTCGTCGAACTCGAGCTGCAGGCGCTCGGCGAGCAGCGGCAGGTCGGCGCGGCCCTTGTAGGGGTCGGCGGCGAGGGTTTCCAGCAGGCCGGCGAGCAGGTTGGTGGAGACGGGGTGCAGTGCGGTCTGCGCCTCGGCGGCGGCGGTCTCGGCGGGGGTGCGCGGCGCGGGGACGGAGGCGGCGCGGCGTGTCATCAGGGCGTAGATGTCGTCGACGAACTTGCGGAACGCGGCGTCGTGGCGGTTGCGCGGGTGGGGGAAGGGCACGCGCAGCTCGTGGGCGACGCGGCCGGGGTTGGACGAGAACACCAGGATGCGGTCGCACATCAGGACGGCCTCCTCGATGTTGTGGGTGACCATCAGGATCGACTTCACGGGGAGCTTGCCGTCGCTCCACAGGTCGATCAGGTCGGTGCGCAGGGTTTCCGCGGTCAGGACGTCGAGCGCGGAGAAGGGCTCGTCCATGAGGAGGAGGTCGGGGTGGACGACGAGGGCGCGGGCGAGGCCGACGCGCTGGCGCATGCCGCCGCTCATCTCCTTGGGGTAGGCGCCCTCGTAGCCGCCGAGGCCGATGAGGTCGATCGCCGCCTCGCCGCGCTTCTCGCGCTCGGCGCGGCGGATGCCCTGGGCCTCGAGGCCGATCTCGACGTTCTCCTGCACGGTGAGCCAGGGGAAGAGGGCGAAGGACTGGAACACCATGGCCACGCCGGGCGCGGGGCCGTGCAGGGGCTTGCCGCGCCACAGGACCTCGCCGGCGGTGGGCGCGATCAGGCCGGAGACGATGCGCAGGAGGGTGGACTTGCCGGAGCCGGAGCGGCCGAGCAGGCCCACGATCTCGCCCTCGCGCAGGGTCAGGTCCACGTCGTCGAGCACGATCAGGTCGGCAGCGGAGTCCTTGGTGTAGGCCTGCCGGATGTGGCGGACCTCGATCAGCGGCTCTGCGGCGGGGGCTGCGTCCATGAGCGGGGTCCTTGGCGTGCGGGCGGGTTTGTCGGGCAGGAAGCAAGGCCAGGGCTCTGCCCTGGACCCGCCAGGGCGAGCCGCCCTGGACTGGCTTTACTTAGGGGATGGGGATCCAAGGGCCCCTGGTCCTTGGCGGGTTTGGGCAGAGCCCATGCCTGCTTTCTTCCCGGGCGGTCACAGCGTCAGCCGGCGGGTCGAGTAGGTGTAGAGCGGGCGCCAGGCGAAGCGGTTGCACAGCACCACGAAGCCCGACATCACGACAACGCCGAGCACGACGCGGGGCGTGTTGCCGTCCGCGGTGGCGTCGGCGATGTAGGAGCCCAGGCCGCTGGCGTGGAGCTTCGTGTCGCCCCAGGAGGCGACCTCGGACACGATCGCGGCGTTCCAGGCGCCGCCCGAGGCGGTGATCAGGCCGGTCACGAAGTACGGGAAGATGCCGGGCAGGATGACGCGGCGCCACCACAGCAGGCCGCCCACGCGGAAGTTCGACGAGACCTCCTGCAGGTCGCCGGGGAAGGCGGCGGCGCCGGCGATGACGTTGAACAGGATGTACCACTGGGTGCCCAGGATCATCAGGGGCGTGAGCCAGATCTGCGGGTTGAGCGCGAAGTGGACGATGGCGACCACGAAGATCGGGAAGAACAGGTTGGCGGGGAAGGCGGCCAGGAACTGCACCACCGGCTGCGCGCGGCGCGCCCAGACCGGGCGCAGGCCGAGCCACACGCCGACCGGCAGCCACAGCAGCGAGGCCAGCACGATCAGGATCAGCACGCGGGCCAGGGTGTAGCAGCCGAGCACGAGGGCGGTGCCGACGTCGGCCAGGCTCAGGGTTTCGGCGCAGAAGGCGACGATCTGCCACATCGCGAGGCCGACGACGACGAGCAGGCCGGCGACCCAGGCGGCGTCGAGCGCGCGCGAGCGGGCACGGCTGGGCGGGCGGGCGGCGCGGGGGCGGATGCCGAGGGACAGGCGCGCGCCGGAGACGACGTTGAACAGGTCGCCGAAGCGGTCCACGCACCAGCGCAGGAACTGCGTGCGGCGGAGCAGGGCCAGGACCCAGGGGTCCTTGGCGGTGGCGCCCTGGGTGGTCTCGACGCGGAACTTGGCGGACCAGGCGACGAGGGGGCGGAACAGGAGCTGGTCGTAGGCCAGGATCACCACGAGCATGGCCAGGATCGCGTAGCCCACGGCGGTGATGTCGCGCTCGTCCAGCGCGGTGGCGACGTAGGAGCCGATGCCGGGGAGCTTGAAGGTGGTGTTGCCGACGCTGATGGCCTCGGAGGCGACGACCATGAACCAGCCGCCGGAGAGCGAGAGCATCGTGTTCCACACCAGGCCGGGCATGGCGAAGGGCACCTCCAGGCGCCAGAAGCGCTGCCACGCGGAGAGGCGGAAGCCGCGGCAGGCCTCGTCGAGGTCGGCGGGCAGGGTGGTGAGCGACTGGTAGAGGGAGAAGGCCATGTTCCAGGCCTGGCTGGTGAAGATCGCGAAGATCACCGCGACCTCGGCGCCCAGCACGCGGCCGGGGAACAGGCTCATGAAGAACACGACCGTGAAGCTCAGGAAGCCCAGGATCGGCACGGACTGCAGGATGTCGAGCAGGGGGACCAGGAGGAGGCCGGCGCGGCGGCTTTTTGCCGCCCAGGTGGCGTAGGTGAAGGTGAAGAGGAGCGAGCACGCGAGGGCGGCGAACATGCGCAGCGTGGTGCGGAGCGCATAGGCGGGGAGGTAGGACGGGTCGAGGTGGATCACCGTCGCCTCGGGCGCGTCGAGCGGGCCGAAGGTGTGGCGCGCCGAGGTCGCCAGCGCGATGATGCCGGCCGCGATCACGATCATCGCCGCGATGTCGAGCAGGTTGGGGAGGCGGCGCGCCGAGACGAAGGCGGGGAGGGTCGTGTCGGACATGGGCGCCGCCTGCGTGGGTCGGGGGGACTTAGCCCGGACGGCCGGGGCGTGTCACGGCGGGGGTGCGTGGCAGTTCGGTGAAGCAAGGTCGAGGCTCTGCTTCAAACTCCGCCAGGGCGAGCCGCCCTGGACTGGCCTTGCTGAGGGAGGCCGGTCCAGGGGCGGCTCGCCCCTGGCGGGTTTGGGCAGAGCCCATGCTTGCTATCCGGTGGAGCCGAAGCCGGCGGTGCCGCGGGCGGTGCGCTCGGTGAAGGCGTCGACCACGCGCAGGGTGGGGTGGAGCACGGGGACGAACACGAGCTGGGCGAAGCGTTCGCCGGGGTCGATGGTCACGGTCTCGCCGCCGGGAGCGTTGCGGTTCCAGGCGCTGACCATCACGGGGCCTGTGTAGTCGGGGTCGATCAGGCCCACCAGGTTGCCGAGCACCAGGCCGCGGCGGTGGCCGGCGCCGGAGCGCGGCAGGATCAGGGCGGCGATGCCGGGGTCGGCCATGTGCATCGCGAAGCCCGCGGGCACCAGCACGGGGGGGGAGCCGGGGGGGAGGACGAGGGGGGCGTCCAGGCAGGCGTGCAGGTCGATCGCGGCGGCCATGTCGGACTGGCGGCGCGGCAGGCCCCAGTCGTGCAGGCGGGGGTCCAGCACGGTGATCTCGATCTCGGGCGCCATCGGGCCGTCTCCCCTGGGTTCGGGCGGGGCATCGCACGGCGGGGGCGGGCGGGCCAGGGGCGGGCTCAGGCGGGGGGGAGGGCGGCGGCGATGCGTTCGGCGAGGCGGCGGGCGACCTCGGTCTTGGGCATGCGGTCCCAGGACTCGGTGCCGGATGGGGTGAGGAGGAGCACCGTGTTGCTGTCGCCGCCCATGGTACCGGTGTGCGCGCCCACGTCGTTGGCCACGATCCAGTCGCAGCCCTTGCGGGCGCGCTTGGCGGTGGCGTTGGCCGCGAGGTTCTCCGTCTCGGCGGCGAAGCCCACGACGAGGCGGGGGCGGGCGGGGCCGGGGCGGGACAGGGTCGCGAGGATGTCGGGGTTGGCGACCAGCGTCAGGGTCGGGGGGGCGGTGCCGGAGGTTTTCTTCAGCTTGTGGGGGGCGGGGTCGGCGGCGCGCCAGTCGGCGACGGCGGCGGCGCATACTGCGATGTCGGCGGGGAGGGCGGCCTCGCAGGCGGCGAGCATCTCGCGGGCGGATTCGATGCGGTGCGTGGAGATGCCGGGTGGGTCGGGGAGGGCGGTGGGACCGCTCACAAGGGTCACGCGGGCGCCGAGGGCGGCGAGGGCCGTGGCGATGGCGTAGCCCTGGAGGCCGCTGCTGCGGTTGGCGAGGTAGCGGACGGGGTCGATGGGTTCGTGCGTGGAACCCGCGGTGACCAGGGCGTGGCGGCCGGACAGGGGTTGCGGGGGGGCGAGGAGGGCCTGGATCGCGGCGAGGATCGCGGGGGGCTCGGCGAGGCGGCCGGGGCCGGTCTCGTTGCAGGCCATTACGCCGATGTCGGGGCCGACGACCGCGACGCCGCGGGCGGCGAGGGTGGCCAGGTTCGCGGTCGTCGCGGGGTGGGTCCACATGCGGACGTTCATCGCGGGGGCGACCAGCACGGGCGTGTCGGTCGCGAGCAGGAGCGTCGTCGCGAGGTCGGAGGCGAGGCCGGCGGCCATGCGGGCCAGGATGTCGGCCGAGGCGGGGGCGACCACGACCAGGTCGGCGGAGCGGGACAGCTCGATGTGGCCCATCTCGCTCTCGTCGGTGAGCGACCAGAGGTCGGTGTGGACGCGCTCGCCGGTCAGGGCCTGCAGGCTCAGCGCGGTCACGAAGCGGGCGCCGGCGTCGGTCAGCACGCAGCGCACGGCGATGCCGGATTTCGCGAGCAGGCGGACGAGCTCGAGGGACTTGTAGGCGGCGATCCCGCCGGAGACGATCAGGAGGACGCGGGGGGGCGTCACGGGCAAGGAAGCATGGGCTCTGCCCATACCCGCAAAGGGTCCGAGGACCCTTTGATCCCTTTACTTAAGGGAGGCGTTCCAAGGGCGCAGCCTTTGGCGGAGTCCAGAGGCGGAGCCTCTGGCCTTGCTTGCTTCACAGCCGCCAGCCGGAGTGGATCGCGGCGATCCCGCCAGACAGGTTGCGGACCTCGACGCGGGCCAGGCCGGCCGTGCGCATCATTGCCGCGAGGGTTTCCTGGTCGGGGAAGGTGCGGATGCTTTCGGCGAGGTAGCGGTAGCTGTCGGCGTCGCCGGCGACCATCGCGCCGAGGCGGGGCAGCACGCCGAAGGACCAGGCGTCGTAGACCGGGGCGAGGGCTGCGACCTGGACGCGGGAGAACTCCAGGCACAGGAAGCGGCCGCCGGGCTTGAGGACGCGGCGGGCCTCGCGCAGGACGGCGTCCTTGTCGGTGCAGTTGCGCAGGCCGAACGCCATGGAGACGACGTCGACGCTGCACGACGGCAGGGGGAGCATCTCGGCGTCGGCGACGAGGAAGCGGATGCCGTCGATGTTCTGGGCGCCGGCGCGGTCGCGGCCGACGGAGAGCATGGCGGCGTTGATGTCGGAGAGGATCGCGGGGCCGCCGCCGCGGGCGCGCCAGCCGAAGGCGATGTCGCCGGTGCCGCCGGCCAGGTCGAGCAGGGTGTGGCGGGGGGTGGGGCGGAGCTGCGTCGCGAAGGCGGACTTCCAGACGCGGTGGACGCCGAGCGACATCAGGTCGTTCATCACGTCGTAGCAGCTGGCGACGCTGTCGAACACGGCGCGGACCATGGGCTTCTTCGCGTCGCGCGGGACGCTGCGGTAGCCGAAGTCGGCGGTGTCCGGCGCGGGCGGGGCGCCGGGCGAGGGGGGGTGGGCGGAGGGGGGGTTCATCACGGGGGCAACATAGCGTAGCGGTGCGCCATGCCGGAACTCCCAGAAGTCGAGACAGTGATGCGCGGGCTGCGCGCCAGGCTGGAGGGGCGGGTGATCGCGCGCGCGGCGGTGCACCGGCCGGACCTGCGCTGGGCAGTGCCGCCGGGGCTGGCGTCGCGGCTGTGCGGGGCGCGGGTGGAGGGGTTCCGCAGGCGGGGGAAGTACATCCTCATGCGGCTCGACGGGGGCGACAGCGTGCTCGTGCACCTGGGGATGTCGGGGCGGATGAACGTGGACCGCTCCGAGCCGGATGCGCCGGGACGGCACGAGCATCTGGTGATCGAGACGGACGACGGGTGGCGCGTGGGGTTCGTCGATCCGCGGCGGTTCGGGTCGCTGGACTTGGTGCGGACGGAGGCGGAGGACGGGCACAGGCTGCTGGCGGCGCTGGGGCCGGAGCCGCTGGAGCCGGGGTTCGACGCGGGGGTGCTGTCGGAGCGGCTGCGGGGGCGCAGGACGAGCATCAAGGCGGCGCTGCTCGACCAGCGCGTGGTGGCGGGGCTTGGCAACATCTACGTGTGCGAGGCGCTGTTCCGCGCGGGGGTGGCGCCGGAGCGGCTGGCGATGACGGTGCCCGGGGCGCGGGCGGGGCGGCTTGTCCAGGCGATCCGCGCGGTGCTGGGCGAGGCGATCGCGGCGGGGGGGTCGTCGCTGCGCGACTACGTGCAGCCGGATGGCGAGCTGGGGTGGTTCCAGAACGCGTGGAAGGTTTACGGGCGCGAGGGGGAGCCTTGCGAGCGCTGCCCGGGGCTGCCGAAGTGCGCCGGCGTGCAGCGCGTGGTGCAGTCGGCACGCTCGACGTTCTTCTGCCCGCGGGTGCAGACGTGACCTTGCCGCCCGCGGGTGCCGACGTGGCCGCGCATCATTTCCGGAGTTGCCGATGAGGGTTGTTCTTGCGCGCGTGCTGGTGGTGGGGTGCGCGCTGCTGCCGGCGACCGCGTTCGCGCAGGCGGCGGGGTGCGCGGCGGTGTTCGCCGGGGGGCGGCCGCCGGCGCTGCTGAACCAGCGGCTGGCGGCGCGCAGCCACCCGCTGTGCTTCGGGGCGTACGCCGTGCTGGCGTCGGGGGTGTCGCGCGGGCCGGTGTGGTCGGCCGAGCATCCCACGCCGGCCAGCGTGGAGGCGGCGCGCGGGCTCGAGCGGGTGGACGCGTTCCATGCGGAGGACGCGCTGCCCGAGGCGGACCGCGCCGACCCGGAGGACTACGTGCGCTCCGGCTTCGACAGGGGGCACATGACGCCGTCGGGCGACATGGCGGACGAGGAGTCCCAGCACGCCAGCTTCAGCATGGCCAACATCGTGCCGCAGGCGCCCAAGCTGAACCGTGGGCCGTGGAGCCGGATCGAGGCCGCGGTGCGCAGGCTCGCCGAGACGCAGGAGGGCGGGGTGTACGTGGTGACGGGGCCGGTGTTCCAGGGCAAGGGCCTGCGCTCGCTGCCGGCGGGGGAGCTGGTGCCGTCGGCGGTGTTCAAGGCGGTGCTGGAGCCGGGCGTGGGGGCGGCGGCCTACGTGTGCGCGAACCGCGACCCGACGCGGTGCCGGGTGGTCTCGATCGCGCAGCTCAGCGCGCGCGTCGGGGTCGACCCGTTCCCCTCGCTGTCGGCCGATGCCAGGATCACCGCCATCGCCCTGCCGAAGCCCGGGCGCAGCCGGCGCACGCCCAGGAGCAGCCCATGACCGACTTCGCCCCGTTCGCCGACGACACCGCCTCGGCCACGATCGCGGGGCTGACCGCCGAGAACGGGCGCGACCGGATCGCGCTCTACGGGGAGGGCGAGATCACGCGCGACAAGGCGGGGCTCGCGCAGGCGCAGGCGCTGCTCGCGCTGCTGGGCGACGTCGTGAAGGCGCTGTCGGGGGACCCGGCGCTGCCGCAGCGCGCGCCGGCGGCGAAGGCGGTGGCCACGAAGACGGTGCGCAACCCGTTCGGGTGAAGCAAGGTCGGGCCCTGCCCGAACCCGCAAAGGGTCCGAGGACCCTTTGATCCCTTGACCTAAGGGGATGCGTTCCAAGGGCGCAGCCTTTGGCGGAGCTCGAGGCGGAGCCTCGACCTTGCCTGCTGCCTAGCCGGCGCGGAGCCTGAGCAGGAAGGCGCCGACCTTCTCCTTCAGGGCGGTGGCGGCGGAGCCCAGTTCGGTCGAGGCCGCGAGCACGGCGCCGGCGGCGTTGCCGACCTGACCGGCGCTGGCGGAGAGGACCTCCACGCTCTGCGAGGCGGCGCCGGTGCCGGAGGCGACCTGCTGCGTGCGCCGCGCGATCTCGGCGGTGACCTCGGCCTGGGCGTGGACCGACTCGGCGGTGACCTCGGCCATGCCGGCGATGTTGCCGATGCCGGCGCCGATCTCGGCCAGGGCCGCGACGGCGGCGGCGGTGGCCTCCTGGATGGAGGCGATGCGCAGGCCGATCTGGCCGGTGGCGGCGGCGGTCTGCACGGCGAGCGACTTCACCTCGTTCGCGACCACGGCGAAGCCCTTGCCGGCCTCGCCGGCGCGGGCGGCCTCGATCGTGGCGTTGAGCGCGAGCAGGTTGGTCTGCTGGGCGATGCCGGTGATCAGGCCGACGATGGCGCCTACCTCGCGGGCGCGCTCGTCGAGGTTGCGCACGATGGCGTCGGTGCGCTGCGCGGTGGCGGTGGCCTCGCGCGTGGCGGCGAGCGAGCGGGCCATGCGGGCGCTGACCTCCTGCACGGAGGCGGCGAGCTGCTCGGCGGCGGCGGCGACGGAGGTGACGTTGTCGCTGGCGGCGCCGGAGGCCCGGGCGGCGCTGGCGCAGTGGCTGGCGGCGCCGCCGGCGGTGGCGCGCATCTGCGCCGCGGTCTCCTGCAGCGTCGCGGCCATGCCGGCGAGGCGGGTGGCGGCGCCGCCGACGTCCTGGTCGAAGGCCCTGGCCATGCGGTCCTGCGCGGTGACGTCGGAGCACACGGCCATGGCGCCGACGTAGCGGCCGGCCCCGTCGCGCACGGCGACGACGTTGACCTCGAGGAGGTGCTCGCCGGCCGGCTGGCGCAGGCGCAGCGGCAGGGCGTCGGGATCGGCGAGGCGGCCGGCGAGCAGGGGGAACAGCGCGAACAGGCTGCGCTCCTCGAGCGGGCCGGAGCCTGCGGCCGCGGCCAGCATCGCGCGCGCGGCGGGGTTGGCGTAGGTCACGGCGAAGCCCTTGCCCGGGTCGGCCCAGGCCACGCCGGCCGGCATGGCGTCGACCATCGCCATGGCGGAGGCGTACCAGTCCTTGTAGCGCGCGGCCCGCCCGGCCTCGTGCTCGACGGTGCCGCGCCAGGCGAGCGGCAGGCGACGCAGCAGGGACATGGCATGCTCCGGGGGTCGGCCGCGCCGGGCCCGTGGCGGCGACGCGACGCGGCGGGCCGGCCGGCTGCGGGCCGGCGGAGGCCAGCATGCCCTGCGCGGGTGAACGGGCCGTGAAGGCTGCCGGCGCGCGGGCGTCAGGCGGTCACGACCTCCACGGGGCCGGGGGCGTCGGACACCGAGACGGGGGTGCGGCCCGCGGGGTCGCCGTCGGCCTGGGCGGGGCTGTCGCACGCGCCCTCGCCGCGCAGGATCTCGACGTGCCCGGCGCGCAGCAAGCGCAGGCCGGGGGCGTGGGGCAGCAGGTTCAGCGGCAGCGCTGCGCCGTAGAGCAGGGCGGGGAGGCGGCCGCCGCGGCTGAACAGGGCGACGGTGAAGCCGGGCTCGCCGGGGCGGGCGGTGGGCGCCAGGGTGTAGCGGCCGCCGTAGAGCCGGCCCTTGGAGACGACCACGCCGGCGGCGGCGTGGTCGTGGCCGTCGAGGCGGACGCGCAGGGGGGCGAACTCGTAGCGGCTCACCTCGCGCAGGGTCTGGGCGACGTAGGCGGCGCGGCCCACGGCGCGCTTGAGCGGCAGGGACAGGCGGTGCACCACCTGGGCGTCCAGGCCGACGCCGAGCATCTGCACGAACACGCGCGCACCGTCGGGGGTGTGGGCGAGGCCGGGCCAGAGGGTGCGGGTGCGCCCGAAGGCCAGGGCGGAGGCGACCGCGTGGGGCGCGAACGGCAGGCCCAGCTCCCAGGCGAGGACGTTGGCGGTGCCGAGCGGGATGATGCCGAGGCGCGAGGCGCTGCCGGCGAGGCCGCCCACGACCTCGGCGATCGTGCCGTCGCCGCCGGCGGCGACGACCAGGCGGACGCCGGCGGCGGCGGCCTCGCGGGCGAGGGCGGCGGCGTGGCCGGCGTGGCGGGTCTCGGCGAGGTCGAGGCGGATGCCGTTGGCGGAGAGCACGTCGAGCACGCGCCACAGGAGGTGGGCGCGGCGTCGTCCGGCCGTGGGGTTGAAGATCACCATCATCGCCCGCACAGGCATGGCACGCGGGCGTGACGGTGGCGTGACAGACGCGTGTCGGAGTCGTGACGGGTGCGCGCGCAGGTTGCGATGGCGGGCGGGGCATATCACGCAAGCTTCACGTTGCGGGGGGCGGGCGGGGGGTAATGGCGGGGCATGAACGCGATGCCATCGGACCGACTCGCCTGCCGCGCGGTGTTCATCTCCGACGCGCACCTGGGGACGCGGGGGGCGCGGGCGGAGGCGCTCGCGCACTTCCTGCGCTCGGTGAGCACCGAGCACCTGTTCCTGGTCGGCGACATGATCGACGGGTGGCGGCTGCGCCGGTCGTGGTACTGGGACGCGGCGCACGACGAGGTCCTGCGCCTGATCCTCAAGCACGCGAGGTCGGGGGCGAGCGTGACCTACGTGCCGGGCAACCACGACGAGATGCTGCGGCGCTGGCTCGGGCTGGAGGTCGCGGGGGTGCGTCTTGCGCGCGAGGCGGAGCACACCACGGCGGCGGGGCTGCGGCTGCTCGTGATGCACGGCGACGAGTTCGACTCCGTGGTGCGGTACGCGCCGTTCCTCGCGCTGCTGGGGGACTGGGCGTACCGGCAGGCGCTGGTGCTGAACAGGCATTTTAACCGCGCGCGGCGGTGGCTGGGGTATCCGTACTGGTCGCTGTCGCAGTGGCTCAAGCAGCAGGTCAAGGGGGCGGTCAAGGCGATCGACCGGTTCGAGTGGGCGTTGGCCGGGGAGGCGCGCAGGCGGGGCTTCGACGGGGTGGTGTGCGGGCACATCCACCACGCCGAGATGCGCGAGGTCGACGGCATCCTGTACCTCAACGACGGGGACTGGGTGGAGAGCTGCACGGCGCTGGTCGAGCATCCGGACGGGCGGCTGGAGCTGGTGGACTGGACGCTGCGCGTGCCCGGGGCGGGGGCGACGGCGCTGGACGGCGTGGGCGAGGGGTGGCCGCTCGCCGTGCCGGGCGGCGGGCGGGCGCACGGCGGGGCGGGCTGAGGTGGCGGACGTGCCCGGGGGCGACGAGGCGGGCGACGGCGGGGCGGGGGGCGGCAGGGCGGGGAGCGGCGGGGCGGGGGGCGTGCGGCGGGTGGCGATCGTCACCGACGCCTGGGCGCCGCAGGTCAACGGGGTGGTGCGCACGCTGTCTGCGGTGGCGGCCGAGCTGGGGCGCATGGGCGTCGCGGTCGAGGTGATCGGGCCGGACCGTTTCCGCACCGTGCCGTGCCCGACGTATCCGGAGATCCGGCTCGCGGTGCTGCCGCGCCGCCGGCTCGCGCGGATGCTGCGCGAGGCGCGGCCGGACAGCCTGCACATCGCGACCGAGGGGCCGCTGGGGATGGCGGCGCGCGCGCTGTGCCGGCGGCACGGCTGGCGCTATACCACGTCGTTCCACACGCGGTTTCCCGAGTACCTGCGCGCGCGCACCGGGCTGCCGCTCGCGCCGGCCTACGCCGTGCTGCGCCGGTTCCACAACGGGGGCGAGGGCACGATGGTCGCGACCGAGAGCCTGCACGCCGAGCTGGAGGCGCGCGGGTTCGCGAAGCTGCGGCGCTGGTCGCGCGGGGTGGACCTCTCGGTGTTCGCGCCGGCGCCGCGCGATCCGTGGGCAGGACTCGCGCGGCCGGTGTTCGCGTGCGTGGGGCGGGTCGCGGTGGAGAAGAACATCGCGGCGTTCCTCGCGCTCGACCTGCCCGGGTCGAAGGTGGTGGTCGGCGACGGGCCGATGCTGCCGGCGCTGCGGCGGCGGTTCCCGCAGGCGCACTTCGCCGGGGCGCGGTTCGGCGCGGAGCTGGCGGCGTCGTTCGCGGGGGCGGACGTCAAGGTGTTCCCGTCGCGCACCGATACCTTCGGGCTCGTGGTGCTCGAGAGCCTCGCGTGCGGCACGCCGGTCGCGGCGTTCCCGGTCACGGGGCCGCGCGACATCCTGCGCGAGGGGGTCACGGGCGCGCTGGACGAGGACCTGCGCGCGGCGTGCCTGCGGGCCCTGGCAGCGGACCGGGGAGCGTGCCGGGCTTATGCCGAGCGCTGCTCGTGGCAGGCGTGCGCGGAGCAGTTCCTGGGGTTCCTGGTGCCGGCGGGAATCGCGGCGTAGGCGGCGCATCGCGTGGGGCGGGCTGGTCGTGGCGGCGAGGGCCTGACTAGGCCGGGCAGGAAGGCAAGGAAGCAGTTCTTTCTTGAAAGAAAGAACCAAAGAACTTCTGCACGTTGGGTTCCGGGCTCGCCGTGTGGCGCCGGTGCCGGGTTGCAGAGTCTTTTTGCTTCTTTTTCTTCAGAAAAAGAAGGCCTTCCTTGCTTCCGGCCGGTCCGGGCGCCGCGGCGCTGACACGTTCCTGCGGGCGTGCTACCGGCGGCGCCATGGCCCGTTCCTCCCCTCGTTCGCCCCTGCGGCGCGTGCTGCGTTCCGCGCCGGTGCAGGCGGCGGCGGCGTCCGCGCTCGGGCTGTACGTGGCGGCGGCGCTGCGGTGCACGCGGTGGCGCGTGCACGGGGCGGAGCACCTCGCGGCGCCGCGCGGGGGGGCGCCGGTGCTGGCGGCGTTCTGGCACGAGCGGCTGCCGCTGAGCCCGGCGATCTGGGGGCACGTGCGGCGCACCGGGGTCGAGGGGCTGCGCATGCACGTGCTGGTCAGCCGGCACCGCGACGGGCGGTTCTTCGCCCAGGCGATCCGCCGGTTCGGGGTGGAGGTGGTGCACGGGTCGAGCGAGCGGGCGGGGCGGGGCGGGGACGGCAAGGGGGGGGCCGCGGCGTTGCGCGCGCTGGTGGAGGTGGTGGCGCAGGGGGGGCTGGTGGCGATCACGCCGGACGGGCCGCGTGGGCCTGCGCGCCGGGCGGCGGCGGGGGTGGCGCAGCTCGCGGCGCTGACGGGGGCGCCGGTGCTGCCGGTGTCGGCGCAGTGCACGCGGCGCGTGGTGCTGGGGACGTGGGACCGCATGGTGCTGCCGCTGCCGTTCGGGCGGGGGGTGGTGGTGTGCGGGGCGCCGATCGCGGTGGCGCGGGGCGGGTGGCGCGAGGCGCTGCCGGCGATCGAGGCGGCGCTCGACCGGGCGCAGGGTGAGGCGGACCGGCTGTGCGCGTGAGGGTGCCGCTGTCGGCGCGGGTGTGGGGGGTCGCGGCGGGGGTGGCGGCGCCGGCGCTGCGGCTGATGCTGCGCAGGCGGGTGGCGCGGGGGCGCGAGGTGGCGGGGCGGCTCGCGGAGCGGCGGGGGGTGGAGGCTGCGCCGCGGCCGGAGGGCGTGCTGCTGTGGGTGCATGCGGCGAGCGTGGGGGAGACGGCGTCGGTGATGCCGGTGCTCGCGGCGCTGCCGGGGTGGGTGTCGGTGCTGCTCACCACGGCGACGGTGACGGGGGGCGCGCTCGCCGAGCGGCGGTTCGCGGAGCTGGGGCTCGCGGGGCGGATGGTGCACCGCTTCGCGCCGCTCGACGTGCCGGCGTGGGGGGCACGGTTCCTGGCGCACTGGCGGCCGGACGCGGCGGCGTTCGTGGAGAGCGAGCTTTGGCCGAACCTGCTCGGCGCGTGCCGGGCGCGGGGGATCCCCACGGCGCTGGTCAACGGGCGGCTGTCGGAGCGCTCGGCGCGGGGGTGGGGGCGGGCGCCGGGGCTGGCGCGGCACGTGCTCTCGGGGTTCGCGCTGGTGGGGGCGCAGTCGGAGGAGGACGCGGCGCGGCTGCGCGGGCTGGGGGCGCGGGACGTGGGCGTGCCGGGGAACCTGAAGTACGCGGCGCCGCCGCTGCCGGTGGACGAGGCGGCGCTCGCTGGGATGCGCGAGGCGCTGGGAGGGCGGCCGGCGTGGCTCGCGGCGTCCACGCATCCGGGGGAGGAGGCGGTGGTGCTCGCGGTGCACCGGGTGCTGGCGGCGGGGCATCCGGGGGTGGTGACGATCGTGGCGCCGCGGCACCCGGACCGGGGGGAGGAGGTGGCGCGCGCGCTCGCGGCCGCGGAGGGCGGGGTCGTGGTGGCGCGGCACGGGGCGGGCGAGGGGCCGCCGGCGGAAGGGGGCGTGTGGGTGTTCGACGCGCTCGGCGAGCTGGGGACGCTGTTCGCCCTGGCGGGGGTGGTCGTGATGGGCAACTCGCTGGCGGGGGAGGGCGGGGGGCACAACCCGCTGGAGCCGGCGCGGGCGGGGTGCGCGGTGGCGACCGGGCCGCTGGTGGCGAACTTCACGGCGGTGGTGGCGCGGCTGCGCGAGGCGGGGGGGCTGCACGTCGCGGACGGGCCGGAGGCGCTGGCGGCGTGGGTGGACGCGATGCTGCGCGATCCCGTGGCGCGTGGGGCGGCGGGCGAGGCGGGGCGGCGGGCGGCGGACGCCTACGCCGGGCTGCCGGGGGAGACGGCGGCGGCGCTGCTGCGGCTGCTGCCGGCGGGGGCGGCGGGGTGAGGGTCGGGCCGCCGGGGTTCTGGGCGCGCGACGGCGTGGTGCCGCGGCTGCTTGCGCCGGTGGCGTGGGTCGTGGCGGCGAGCACGGCGCGGCGGGTGGCGCGGGGGGGATGGCGGGCGCCGGTCGCGGTGCTGTGCTGCGGCAACGCGGGCGTGGGCGGGGCGGGCAAGACCACGGTGGCGCTCGACCTGCTCGCGCGGCTGGCGGCGCGGGGGGCGGCGCCGCACGCGATCACGCGGGGGCATGGCGGGCGGGCGCGGGGGGTGCTGCGCGTGGCGGCGGGCGTGGGCGCGGCGCTGGCGGGCGACGAGGCGATGCTGCTGGCGGGGCGGGCGCCGACGTGGGTGGCGGCGGACCGCGCGGCGGGGGGGCGGGCGGCGGTGGCGGCGGGGGCGGGGTGCCTGGTGATGGACGACGGGCTGCAGAACCCGGGGCTGGCGCAGGACTGCGGGCTGCTGGTGATCGACGGCGCGGTTGGGTTCGGCAACGGGCGGGTGATGCCGGCGGGGCCGCTGCGCGAGCCGGTGGCGGCGGCGGCGGGGCGGTGCCGGGCGGCGGTGCTCGTGGGCGAGGATGCGACGGGGGCGCTGGCGGCGCTGCCGGCCGGGCTCGCGGTGCTGCGGGCGCGGCTGGTGCCGCGGGGCGGCGAGGGGCTGGCGGGCCAGCGGGTGTTCGCGTTCGCGGGGATCGCGCGGCCGTCGAAGTTCCACGCGACGCTGGCGGACGCGGGGGCGGTGGTCGTGGGCACGCGCGACTTCGCGGACCACCACAGGTTCCGGGCGGGGGAGCTGGCGGGCGTGCTGGCGGAGGCGGGGCGGCTGGGCGCGGTCGCGGTGACCACGCCCAAGGATGCGGTGCGGCTGCCGGCGGGGGTGCGCGCGGTGGTGGAGGTGCTCGACGTGGGGCTCGCGTGGGAGGACGAGGCGGCGCTGGAGGCGCTGCTCGGTGCGGTGCTGGGGGAGGCGGCGGGCAGGTAGGGGAGGAAGTCTTCTTTTTCTGAAGAAAAAGAAGCAAAAAGACTTTGCAACCTAGGAAGAAGAGCCGGGCAGGTGGCGTTCTCGCTTGTGGCAGACGTTCTTTGACTCCTTCTTTCAAGAAAGAACGCGCTTGCTCTTTTGCTGCACGCGAGGGTCGGGTGGCCGCGTCCAGGGCGGGCGTTCACCGGGGGGAAACGAAGGGCGTCCATGCTGCTGCCAGGTCGTTGGAGGCAGGGGCTTGCAGGCAGGGGGGCGCTGGGCACCGGGGGAGCGCAAGACCGTCTGGGCCGGCGCGGGGCTCGTCGCGGCGTGCGGCGTGTTCGCGGCCGATGCGGTGTGGGCGAACCTCGTCGGGCATGGGGCGAACCCGTTCGGGGATTTCTTCGCGCTCTGGTCCTACGCAAGGCTCGTGCTCCTGCATCCGGCGGCCCGGCTCTACGACCCGGCGTGGCTGCACCAGGCGCAGGTGGCCATGGGGATGCTGCCGGACACGCAGGCTCCGTTCCCGTATCCGCCGACCTTCCTGCTGCTGGTCTGGCCGATCGGGCTGCTGTCGTTCTGGGGAGCCTACTTCGCCTGGGTGGGCGCCACGTTCTGCCTGTACGGGCTGGCGATCTGCACTGGCGCGCGCGGCAGGGCGGCGACCGTGGCGGTTCTGGTGCTCGCGCCGACGACCGCGGTGTGCGTGGCGTCGGGGCAGAGCGGGTTCCTGCTCGCGGCGCTGCTGGTCGGGGGGGGGAGGCTGATGGGGCGGCGGCCCGTCCTGGCCGGGGTGCTGTTCGGGGTGCTGACCTACAAGCCGCAGTTCGGGCTGCTGGTGCCGGTCGCGCTCGTGGCGGCGGGGCGGTGGCGATGCATTGCGGCCGCCTGTGCCGCCACGGCCGCGCTGCTGGCCCTGGACACGGTGCTGTTCGGCGCGGAGGTTTGGGGGGCCTGGCTGGGGTCGCTGCCGGGCTATGCCACGCTGTTCGACGCGGCGACGGCGGGCAACCGGCTGCTCCCGACCGTGCTGGGCAACGCCCTCGGGCTCGGGCTTTCGCACGGGGCGGCGCAGGGCGTGCAGTTGGTGGCGGCGCTGCTGGCGGCGGCGGCGGTGTGGACAGCGTGGCGCCGGCCGGGGCCGTTCTCGGCGCCCGTGCTGCTGGCCGCGACCTGCCTCGCGACGCCGCACGCGTTCCTCTACGACCTGCCGATGCTGTCGGCGGCGGCGGTTCTGCTCGCGCGCCACCGGCTGGAGACGTCGGGCGCGGTGCCGGCGGGCGAGGCGGCGGGGATCGTGGCGGCGCTGATGATGCCGGTTCCGGTGGTGGTGTTCGCGTCCGCCGTGCCGGTCAGCACGCTCGCGACCGCGGCGTTCCTCGGGATCGCGCTTGCGGCGGGCCGGAAGGGGCGGGTCGTGCGGCTGCGTGCGGGCTGGGGGGAAGGAAGGCCAGAGGCTCTGCCTCTGGACTCCGCCGGGGCCTGAGGCCCCGGACCCGCGCACGAAAGGCCTTCCTCGTGATGGATTCTCAAGGCGAGCCTTGAGCGGAGTCCAGAGGCAGAGCCTCTGGCCTTGTCTGCCTGGCGACGCCGCGCACGACGGTGAAGGCCACGGCGTAGCTGACGGCGGCGACCAGGAAGGGCGCGCCGGGGAACCACGCCGGTGCGGAGGGCGCGGTGAAGACGCCGAACAGCCAGCCGGCGAAGACGGGCGAGACGATCGCGGTCAGGCCCTGCAGCGAGGACAGCGCGCCCTGCATCTCGCCCTGGCGGTCGGCGGAGGCGCGGGCGGAGAC
>JBPBQX010000334.1:0-19514 GCA_050955025.1 Janthinobacterium lividum | reverse complement strand
CGCCAGCAGCGCCCAGGTCTCCTCGTCCACGACCGGCTCCACCCCGAACCACGCCGCGAACCCCGGCCG
This sequence comes from Janthinobacterium lividum, assembly GCA_050955025.1. Taxonomy (GTDB): domain Bacteria; phylum Pseudomonadota; class Alphaproteobacteria; order Acetobacterales; family Acetobacteraceae; genus CAXSEF01. Next base: position 19,445 of record JBPBQX010000334.1, on the reverse strand, counting down.
CGCCTGGTGCAGCAGCATCCCGAGCCCCTCCACCGCCCGCATCCCCCGCGCCCGCGCCTCCGCCAGCAACGCCGTCTCCAGCGGCGCATACACGATGTCCGCCACCGCCATCCCCGCCCCCGCCCGCCCGAGATCCAGCGCCAACGCCCCGTGCCCCACCATCCCCAGCGACGTCGTGTTCACCAGCAGCGCCTGGTCCGCAAGCGCATCCCCCCGCGCCTCCCAGTCCACCACCCGCAGCCCCGGCAACGCCTCCGCCAGCCGCTCCGCCCGCTCCCGCGACCTGTTCGCGACACTGACCGCGCCCCCCGCGTCGAGCAGCGCCGCCGCCACCGCCCGCGCCGCCCCGCCCGCCCCCAGCACCAGCGCCGCCCCCCCCGCCTCGACCCCGTGCGCGCGCAGGTTCTCCATGAACCCCACCCCGTCCGTGTTCGACCCGAGAACCCCGTCCTCCCCGAACACCAGCGTGTTCACCGCCCCCGCCCGTAGCGCCGACGCATCCACCTGGTCGCACACCGCGAAAGCCGCCTCCTTGTGCGGCAGCGTGACGTTCGCCCCCGCGAACCCCGCCGCCCGCAGCCCCGCCACCGCCTCCGCCAGCGCCCCCGGCGCCACCGGCAGCGGCACATATGCCCCGTCGATGCCATGCCTGCGCAGCCAGTGATTGTGCAGCCGCGGCGAGCGCGAATGCGCCACCGGCCACCCGATGACGCCGGCGACCCGCGCCGCTCCGGAAACCAGAACCATGCCCGCCACCAACCATGCGCCCCCCCAAAGAGGCAAGCGCGCCCCGCCCCGCCCTGCCTCCGTCTTGTCACGTGCGCCGCCCCCCCGCCTCTGGCACCGCACCCACCCCGGCATCCCGCCGCCCCCGGACACACGCCACCATGCGGCAGGCCAGCGTCCCCCCCACCACCCCGCGCACCTGGGCCGCGCTTGCCGCCGCCAGCGTGCTCGGCACCAACCTGGGCGACCTCGTCTCCCACACCCTCCACCTCGGCCACCTCCGCGGCCTCCCCGTGCTCGCCCTGGCCTTCGCCCTCGTCCTCGCCACGGAACGCAGCGCCCCCCGCGCCGGCCAGGCCTGCTACTGGCTCGCGATCGTCCTCCTGCGCACCGCCGCCACCAACCTCGCCGACCTGGCCACCCACGACGCCCACCTGTCCCCGCCCGCCGTGGCCGCCGCCCTCGCCGCCCTCCTCTGCGCCGTGCTCCTGCTGCGCGCCCGCGCCGTGCCCAACGCCCGCCCCGACGCCCTCGGTCGCCCCGTGCCCGTGACCGACCCCCTCTACTGGGCCGCGATGCTCACCGCCGGCACCCTCGGCACCGTCGCCGGCGACCTCCTCCAGGACACGGCAGGGCAGGGGCCCGCGCTCGCCGCCTGCGCCCCCCTGCTCCTGGCCGCGGTCCTGGCCCACGGCGCGCTCCCCCGCCCCAGCCTGCCCGCCTACTGGGCAACGATCGTCACCGCGAGAACCGCCGGCACCGTCGCGGGCGACTTCGCGGCCGACCCCGGCGGCCTCGCCCTCGGCCTGCCGCTCGCGACCACGTGCAGCGGCGCCCTCCTGCTCTGCGTCCTGCTGCTCTGGCCGCAGACCGCCCCGGCGGAAGACAGGCAGGCAAGCAAGGCCTTCTTTTTCTGAAGAAAAAGAAGCAAAAAGACTCTGCCACTAGCCACCTGCGCCGCCCGGCTGGCACGGACCCCATGGGCAGAAGTTCTTTGGTTCTTTCTTTCAAGAAAGAACTGCTTTCTTCCTTCGCCGCCCGCCAACCCCGTGCGCGCGCCGCCGCTTCGGGGCATCCTGCGCCCCCACCGGAGGAGCGACCCATGTCCGACGCACTGCAACGCCGCCTGGACGCCGCCCAGTCGATCTGCGCCGAGGCCGCCGCCCTCGCCCTGCGCCTGCAGCCCCCGCCCGGCGCCCCGCAGGCCACCGAGAAGGGCGCGCAGGACTGGCTCACCGAGGCCGACGGCGCCGTGGAGCGCCTGATCCGCGACCGCCTGCGCGCCGCCTTCCCCGACGACGGCTTCCTCGGCGAGGAGGAGGGCGACGCCGGCAACGGCGCCCTGCGCTGGGTCGCCGACCCCATCGACGGCACCAGCAACTTCGCCCGCGGCCGCCCCCGCTGGTGCGTCTCCCTCGGCCTGATCGGCGAGGGCCGCGCGCTCGCCGGCGTCCTCAACGCCCCCTGCCTGGGCGAGACCTACGCCGCGCGCGCCGGCGCAGGCGCCACCCTGAACGGCCGCCCGATCCGCGTGTCCGGCGCCACGGACATGGCCCGCGCCATGGTGGAGATCGGCTGGTCCCCGCGCAGCGACACCGACGCCTTCCATGCCCTGAACCGCCGCGTGATGGCCGCCGGCGCCATGCTGCGCGCGGCCGGCTCCGGCGCCCTGGCGCTGGCCGACGTCGCGTGCGGCCGCCTCGACGGCTACTGCGAGCTGCACATCCGCCTGTGGGACGTCGCCGCGGGCCTCGCGATCCTGGCCGAGTCCGGCGCCACCGTCAGCGACTTCCTCGCCGGCACCGGCCCCACCACCGGCGACGAGATCCTGGCCGCCACCCCCGCCCTCGCCGCCGAGCTGCGCGGGCTGATGGGATAGGCCAACAGCAAGCAAGGCCTTCTTTTTCTGAAGAAAAAGAAGCAAAAAGACTTTGCCCGCTCAGCACCTGACTGCCCCGCCGGTCAGGTGTCTCTTGGGGCAAAGCTCTTTGGTTCTTTCTTTCAAGAAAGAACTGCTTCCTTCCTGCCGTGGCCGCGCCGTCCGGTGCGCCGCACAACGCGCGGCCTCCCGGGGCGTTGTGCCTCCTGCCAATCCCGGAAGGACCACGCCATGCCGCTGCTGCGCTTCGACCTCATCGAGGGTCGCACCGAGACCGAGCTGCGCACCCTGCTCGACGCCGCCCACCGCGCCATGGTCTCCGCCTTCAAGGTGCCCCAGCGCGACCGCTACCAGATCGTCCACCAGCACCCTGCCGCGCACATGATCGTGGAGGACACCGGCCTCGGCATCCCCCGCACCGACAAGGTCGTGATGCTCAGCGTCACCAGCCGCCCGCGCGACCAGGCCGCCAAGGTGAACTTCTACAAGCTGCTCTGCGAGGAGCTGGAAGCGAGCTGCAGCATCCGCCCGAGCGACGTGATGGTCTCCATCGTGAGCAACAGCGACGCCGACTGGAGCTTCGGCCTGGGCCGCGCGCAGTTCCTCACCGGCGACCTGTAGCCCCGCGCCTGCCCCTCTGCTTCACTCCGCGCCGATCTGGGGAGTGAAGCCATGGCGGATGTGCGTTCGATGTGCGCGATCGGGGAGCGTGGCCAGCTCGGCCTGGGCGGCCACCTGCCCTGGGAAGGCGACTCCCGCCCGGCTTTCCGCGAGGACGTCCGCCGCTTCTGGGCCATGACCGCCGGCCACGTGCTGGTCGCCGGCCCGAAGACGATCGCCTCCATCCCGAGGGAGGAGTTCGCCCACCGCACCATCCACGTCATCCACTCTGGCGACCGCCCCGAGGACGTGCTGGCCCGCTTCGCCGACCGCGTGGTCTTCGTCGGCGGCGGCCCTGCGGTGTGGGACGTCTACGCCCCGATGATCGTGCACTGGGACATCACCCGGCTGCCCTACGACGGCCCCGCCGACACCTGGTTCGACCCGAAATGGCTGGTCGGCCGCGGCCGGGACTGAAGAAAGCATGAGGCTCTGCCTCAAACTCCGCCAAAGGCAATTGCCTTTGGAATCCCTTCCTTAAGTCAAGGGATCAAAGGGTCCTCGGACCCTTTGCGGGTTCGGGCAGAGCCCGACCTTCCTACGCCCGCGCCACCTTCCGCTCCCCGCCCATCGCCAGCGACACCACCGCCGCCACCACGATGTTCACCGCGAGCGCCAGCAGCCCGACATAGACGCCGTACGTCACGCCCCCGACCACGATCGGGTGCACCGGCTTGAGCCCGTCCGCGAACACCAGCCAGCTCCCGCCGGCGATCCCCACGGCCCAGCCCGCGAGCAGCCCCTCGGCGCGGAACGCCCGGCTGAACAGCCCGAACACGACCGAGGGGAACGTCTGCAGGATCACCAGCCCGCCGATCAGCTGCAGGTCGATGACGTCCTTGGTCTGCAGGAAGTAGATGCACAGCAGCGCGCCCAGCTTGACCAGCAGCGACGTGATCTTGGCGACCTGCGCCTCCCCGGCCGGCGTGACGGCCGGGTTGACGTAGGCCTTCCACACGTTGCGGGTGAACAGGTTGGCGCTGCCGATCGACATCACCGCCGCCGGCACCAGCGCCCCGATCGCCACCGCCGCGAACGCGAACCCGGAGAACCACTGCGGGAAGATCGCGTCGAACAGCGCCGGCACCACCGACGTCGGCGGCGTCTTCGGGTCGATGCCCGCCGCATACGCCATGTAGCCCAGCAGCGCGATCAGCCCGAGCAGCAGCGTGTACGCCGGCAGCAGGATCGCGTTCTTGCGGATCGTGTCGGCACTCTTGGACGCGAACACCCCGGTCAGCGTGTGCGGATACATGAACGCCGCCAGCGCCGACCCCAGCGCCAGCGACGCATACGGCAGCATCTGCGCCGGCTTGAGCAGGATGCCGCCCGCGCCCTTCGCCGCGAACGCCGTCTGCGCCGAGGCGAACACCGCGCCGTAGCCGCCGAGATGCGCCGGGATCACCGCCACGGCCACGAGCACCACGATGTAGATCATGATGTCCTTGACGAAGGCGATCAGCGCCGGCGCCCGCAGCCCCGCCGAGTACGTGTAGAGCGCCAGGATCACGAACGCGATCGCCAGCGGCAGCTCGCCCACCAGGCCCAGCGCGCCGATCACCACCCGCATGCCCACGAGCTGCAGCGCGATATACGGCATCGTCGCCAGCAGCCCCGTCACCGCCACCGCCAGCTCCAGCGCCCGCGACCCGTAGCGCGCGTGCACCACGTCCGCCGCGGTGACGTGCCCGCCGGCCGCCGCGTACTCCCAGAGCTTCGGCATCACCACGAAGATGAACGGGTACACCAGGATCGTGTAGGGCAGGGCGAAGAACCCGTAGGCGCCCGCCGAGAACACCAGCGCCGGCACCGCGATCACGGTGTAGGCCGTGTAGAAGTCCCCGCCCACCAGGAACCAGGTGATCCACGTCCCGAACTGCCGCCCGCCCAGGCCCCACTCGTCGATGTGCGCGAGCGTCGCCGGCCTGCGCCAGCGCGCGGCCACGAACCCCATCACCGACACCACGACGAAGAAGAACGCGAACACAAGGAACGCGGTCCAGTGCAGCCCGCCCGGGGCGATCATGCTCACGACCCCTCGCTCCGCCACACCACGAAGGTGAGCAGCGCGGTGATCGGCACCCACAGCAGCTGGTACCAGTAGAAGAACGGGAAGCCGAACAGCGACGGCTCGGCGGAATTGTAGAACGGCACCCAGAGCAGCCCGACGAAGGGCAGCAGAAGCAGCAGTCGCATCGGACACTCCCCCGGACCGTCATGCGTTGCGGCCCCGGTCCGGTTATGCGGAACCCGGCCCGCGCAGGGCAAGGCTCGCCCGCAGGGTCCGCGCGCCGTGTGGCCCGCGCGCCACGCGAGGGCCGCCCCGGCCGGCGCCCCGCCTCAGCGCAGCACCCTCAGCGCAGCTCCGGCCGGATCGGCGAGCGCACCCCCTCGTGGCTCTCGTGCCCCACCAGCACGCCCGCGAACCCGCCCCGCTCCTCGCGCACGAACAGCCCCGCCGGCTGCCGCCCGTCATAGGCCGCCCCGCCCACCTCCGCGAAGTCCGGCCGCTCCGCAAGCCCGCGCACCACCGCCGCCAGATCCGCGTCCCCCGCCTCGGCGAAGAAGAACCGGTGCGACGGCCAGTGCTCCGCCGCCCCCGGCAACGCGCGCGCCGCCTCCCCCAGCCGCCCCGTCAGGTCGTGGAACAGCGCCAGCGCCACGTCGTGCGCCTCGCGCGACATCCCCGCCTCCCCCGCCTTGGCCTCGATCTCGACCGGCGACGACGCGATCAGCAGCTTGTCCATGCCCGCGGGCTCCCCTGGTGACGCAGCAACAGCGGCCCACGCCGCCCCCGGTTGCAGCCCGCCCTCACAGCAGCCCCAGCACCATCAGCTCCGCGCGCAGCCGCGCCGGCATCTCGTGCCCCGCGCCCGCGCCCGCCTCCAGGTCCGCCGGCGCCGCCTCCGCCTCCAGGTAGCGCCACCCCTGGAACGGCCGCACCGGCCGCGGCGCCACCGCCACCAGCGCCGGGTCCAGCATCAGCGCCGTGCACGGCGTGTCGTCCTCGCGCCGCGTCGCCACGATGTCGACCACCCGCTGCCGCGCCAGCAGCAGCCCGCCCACCACCCAGTAGATCGAGCCCGCCGCCACGACCTCCTCCGCCCGGCGGGGGAACGACCGCGTGAGATGACGCAGCGGCGCCACCGCCGCCCGCGCCGCCTGCACCTCGCGCAGGTGCTCGAGGTCGCGCACGCCCACCGACAGCTTGATCAGATGCACCATGGCCGTCAGGTGGCACGGCCGGCACCGGAGAGGAAGCAAGGTCGAGGCTCCGCCTCGAGCTCCGCCAAAGGCTGCGCCCTTGGAACGCACACCTTAAGTCAAGGGATCAAAGGGTCCTCGGACCCTTTGCGGGTCCGGGCAGAGCCCGGCCTTTCTTCCCGCCTGCGTTGCCCCTACCGCCCGCCCGCCCGCATGATGCGCCCGGTTCCGAGCACAGGAGAGCCTCGCCGATGACCGACCACGGCCTGCAGATCTTCCCCCGCAGCTTCCAGGTCCAGCCCCCGGGCACGCGCACCGGCGACGTCGACGACGCCGCCCCCGTCCGCCTCACCGTCGTCCTCAAGCCCCACGCCCCGGTCGACCCCACCGCCCCCGCCCAGGCGCACGCCGCATACGCCCGTGCCCACGGCACCCGCGACAACGTGACCGAGCGCTTCGCCGCCTACGCCCGCAGCCACGGCCTGCACGTCGAGCAGCCCGCCGGCTCGTTCCACATGCTGACCCTGAGCGGCACCTACGCCCAGGCCCGCAGCGCCTTCCGGCCCGAGGAGCTCGGCCTCTACGAGGACGCCGGCCGCACCTTCGTCGGCCGCGGCGGCCACATCTCCGTGCCCCCCGAGCTGGCCGCCGACCTGGTCGCCGTGGTCGGCTTCGACCAGCGCCCGATCGCGCGCCCGCACTTCCGCATGCGCGCCCACGCCAGCGCCGGCGTCTCCTACGACCCCGCCGCCGTGGCCAGGCACTACGGCTTCCCCGCAGGGACCGGCGCCGGCCAGACCGTGGCCCTGATCGAGCTGGGCGGCGGCTACGACCCCGCGCAGATGACCGCCTACTTCGCCGCCAAGGGCGTCCACCGCACCGGCACCCTGGAGTCCGTCCCCGTCGGCGGCGCGACCAACACCCCCGGCGACCCCAACGGCGCCGACGGCGAGGTGCAGCTCGACATCGAGGTCGTGGGCTCCGTGGCGCCGGCCGCCGACATCGCCGTCTACTTCGGCGCCAACCAGGGCAGCGGCTTCCTCGACGCCATCGCCGCCGCCGTGCACGACACCGCCCGCAACCCCTCGGTGATCTCCATCAGCTGGGGCGGCCCCGAGTCGAGCTGGTCCGCGCAGGACATCGACGCCATGGACCAAGTGCTCCAGACCGCCGCCGGCCTCGGCATCACCGTCACGGCCGCCTCCGGCGACAGCGGCGCGTCCGACGGCACCACCGGCGGCATGCTCACCGTGGACTTCCCCGCCTCCAGCCCGCACGTGCTGGGCTGCGGCGGCACCCGCCTGCCGCACGCCGGCGCCGAGGTCGCCTGGAACGACGGCGCCCAGGGCGGCGCCACCGGCGGCGGCTACAGCACGCACTTCGCCAGACCCGCCTGGCAGACCGGCAACACCAAGACCGGCCGCGGCGTGCCCGACGTCGCCGGCGATGCCGACCCCCAGACCGGCTACAACGTCAGCGTCGACGGCCAGCCCGCCGTGATCGGCGGCACCAGCGCCGTCGCCCCCCTCTGGGCCGGCCTGGTCGCCCTGTCCAACCAGGCCGCGGGGCACAACGCCGGCTTCGCCAACCCCGCGCTCTACGCCCACCCCGCGGCGATGACCGACATCACCCACGGCAACAACGCGGGCTACAGCTGCACGAAGGGCTGGGACCCCGTCACCGGCCTGGGCAGCCCGAAGGGCGCCGCCGTCGCCACCGCCCTCCGGGGCACCGCCGCCGGCGTCTGAAAGGCAAGGTCGAGGCTCTGCCTCGAGCTCCGCCAAAGGCTCGCCTTTGGAATCCCTTGCTTAAGTAAGGGGTTTCCAGAGGCCTCCAGGCCTCTGGCGGGTCCGGGCGCAGCTGCCCGAAGGTTCCGATGGCCCTCTCGGGCCATTGGAACGGGCAGCGGAGGGAGAGCCCGGCCTCCCCTGCCTCACGTCCTGCCGGCCGCGATCTCCTCCGACAGGTCGCGCGGCGGCGGCGGCGAGCCATGCTTGTGCCGGATCGCCGCCAGCATCGCGTCCGGGTCGGCGGCCACGCCCATGGCGGCGGCCTCCTCGTCCTCGCGCCCCTTCAGGCCGGGGTGCTCGCCCCGCATCTCCAGCAGCATCGCGATGATCTTCGCCGACTTCTGCTCGCCCAGGATCGCCAGCTCCAGGCTGAGCTGCTCGCGGTACACCGCGAGCTGGTCCTCGCGCCGCTGCGTCGTCAGGATCAGGATCGTGACGTACAGCGCGAGCACGCCGAGCGCGTCCTGCAGCCACGGGAACGGCGGCCCGTCCCACGGCGCCAGCCCCATCCGCTGCGCCGCCACGTTGCCGCCGACCCACGCCGCGATCAGCACGGTCAGCCCCGCCACGGCGACGGGCCGGCCGATCCACCCCGTCATGCGCTCGACCAGCCGCTGCAGCGTGCCCGCCTCGCGCAGGTGGTCGGCGTGCAGCTTGGCGATCGACTCGACCGTGGTCTCGATGTGCGCCGGCAGGATCGGGCTGTCGTCCATCCTCGCTCCCCTAAACCCCACGCACTCAGACCACGCCGCCCCGCCCCCGCGCAACGCGCCCGCCCCGTCGCTGCCGCGCCGGCAAATCGTGCGCGGGCCCGCGTCCGTGATGCGACCTCCCGCCCCGCCCCGCGTTCGTGGCGCACCTGAACCCGAGGAGCCCACGATGTCCGCGCCCGAAAGCCTCAAGGAAGTCTACACCGACGAGATCAAGGACCTGTGGTCCGCCAACGACCAGATGGTCCGTGCGCTCACCACGCTGACCGAGAAGGCCCACGACCCCAAGCTGAAGTCCTTCCTCGAGGAGTCCGTCGCCGGCATCGGCCGCCACAACGAGACGCTGAAGTCCCTGCTCGTGGACAGCGGCGAGGAAGCCGAGCAGGAGCACTGCAAGGGCATGGAGGGCCTGGTCAAGGAGGCCCTCAAGCACGGCGTCAAGGAGGCCCCCGAGGACGGCGAGCTGCGCGACATCGTCATCATCGGCCAGTACCAGCGCATGAGCCACTACGGCATCACCGGCTTCGGCTCGGCCGCCGCCTACGCCCACGCGCTCGGCCTGAAGAAGCACGAGACCCAGCTCAAGGCGATCGTCTCCGACATCTACAAGGCCGACGAGACCGGCACCCAGCTCGGCGAGAAGACCGCCAGGCTCGCCGCCAAGCACGCCAAGACCGCCGAGGCCTGACACCGACCGCCGTCGCGGCCACAGGCCTGCGGCGGCAGCAGGAAGCAAGCAGTTCTTTCTTGAAAGAAAGAACCAAAGAACTTTCTCCCAAAAAATCCATGCCGGCGACGCGGCAAGGAACCATTCGGGCAAGGTCTTTTTGCTTCTTTTTCTTCAGAAAAAGAAGGGCTTGCTTTCTTCCTACTCCCCCACCCGGTTCTCATCGCACCGGTCGCTGGTGAGCCCCACCGTGCGGATCAGCGCCGGGCACAGCACCCAAGCATCCAGCCGCTCCGCCCGCGGCACGCCCGGCTGCATCTCGTCCATCCTCTCCCGCAGCACGCTCGGCCCCGGCAGCCCCGCGCAGTCCCGCGCGGACAGCCCGTACGCCAGCAGCCGCCAGTCCACGTCCCCCCCGCACCCGTCCGCGCCCACCCACGCGAGCAGCCTGCGCGCCCCCGCCGCCGTGACCAGGTACCCGTCCGCCCCCGGCGCATTGGCGTCCGGCGCGAAGTCCCGCAGCGCCTGCGCGAGCGGCACCGCCGCGAACCCGCCCGCCCCCGACGGCGCCGGCTGCATCCTGTCGTTGACGAAGCAGACGTCGAACGCCGCCGGCAGCCCGAGCCCGCCGAGCCCCGCCGGCAGGTCCAGCATCGGCATCACGTCGTCCTCGACCACCAGGCAGTGCGACACCCCCTCGTCCAGAACCCACCGCCACGCCGCGACATGGCTCAGGAAACACCCCAGCGTCCCCCGCATCCCCGAATCCCCGCCGAGCCGCCGCACCTCCTCGTCCGGCAGCGCGCTGCCCAGCACGCCCGCGATCCGGTGCACGGCCGGCGCCGACCCTGCGAACGCGCGACGCAGCTCGACCATCCGCTCCGGGTTGCGGTCCAGGTTGATCACGGCCACCGCGTACCCCGGCCCGCCGGCCGCCCCGAGCCGCCCCGCCGCGTCCCGGTACGCCGCCAGCACCGCCCCCCGCGCCGCCCGGTCCGGCGCGTCGCTCAGCGCCAGGTGCGCCGCCGCCGCTGCATAGTCCCTCTGCTGCGTGGCGACGTGCCCCAGCAGCCCGTGCAGCACCGCCGCCTCGCCCCCCTCGGCCAGCATCCGCTCCGCCCGCGCCCGCAGCGCCCCGAGGTCCGCCGGATGGAACAGCGCCAGCCCGCGGTAGTGCGCGAGCCACACGTCGTCGGGCATGTGCCGCGTGCTGGCCCGGAACGCCGCGTCGCAGTCCGGGTAATGGTAGCCCGCCAGCAACGCCTGCCGCAGCGCGACGCCGTGCTCCCACCGCCCCGGCTCGTCGCGCAGCCGGCGGCGCCACGCCGCGGCCTCGGCGTCGTTCTCCGCCTGCGTGGCCACGGCGACCTCCTGGAGAAAGAAAGCAAGCATGGGCTCTGCCCAAACCCGCAAAGGGCCCGAGGCCCTTTGATCCCTTTACTGAGAGAAGGCGATCCAAGGGCCCAGCCCTTGGCGGAGTTTGAGGCAGAGCCTCAACCTTGCCTTCAGTGCCCTGCCTTCGGCGCCGCCCGAGTGAACAGCCGCGTGGTGCGCTCGCGCATGCCCTGGAAGAACACGTAGAGCATCGGGATGATGAAGATGCCCACGCCCGACGCCGCGATCATGCCGGCGAACACCGGGGTGCCGACGTCGCGCCGGCTGATCTGCGCAGCCCCGTGCGCGATCACCAGCGGCACCAGGCCGAGGATGAACGCGACCGACGTCATCATCACCGCGCGGAACCGTGCCCGCGCGCCGTCGATCGCCGCCTGCTGGATGGTCTCGCCGGCCTCGCGCCGGTCCTTGGCGAACTCGACGATCAGGATGCCGTTCTTCGCCGCGAGCGCGATCAGCACGACGAGCCCGATCTGCGCGTAGAGGTCGAGCGACAGCCCCGCGATCCAGATCCCCACGAACGAGCCGAGGATGCCCACCGTGACCGACAGCAGCACCGGGATCGGGATCACCCAGCTCTCGTAGAGGCCGACCAGGAACAGGAACGCGAACAGGATCGCCATGGCCAGGATCGCCCCGGTCTGGCCCGACGCCGCGACCTCCTGGAACGCGGTGCCGGTCCACTCGAAGTCGTAGCCGCGCGGCAGGGTCTTCGCCGACAGCGCGCTCATCGCGGCCAGCGCGGTGCCCGAGGAGACGCCGGGCTTGGGGCTGCCGTTGATGGTGACGGCGCGGTAGTTGTTGTAGCGCGTGATGACCTGCGGCCCGAGCTGGTAGTGCAGCGTGGCGATGGAGCGCAGCGGCACGACCTCGCCGGTCTTGTTGCGCACGTAGATGTTCCACAGGTCGTCGATCTTGGAGCGGTCGACCTGCTCGCCCTCGATGTTGACCTGCCAGACGCGGCCGAACAGGTTGAACTGGTTGACGTAGATGCCGCCCAGCGTGGCGCCCAGCGTGGTGAAGATGTCGCTGATCGACAGCCCGAGCGCCTGGGCCTTCTGCCGGTCGATGTCGAGGTAGAGCGACGGGTTGGTCGCCGTGAACGTCGAGAACACGCGCGTGAGGTCGGGGCTGGCGTTGGCCGCCCCGATCAGCCCGCCCATGACGGAGCCGAGCGACGCGGGATCCTGGCCCTCCAGCGCCTCCAGCTCGTACTCGAAGCCGCCGGTGGTCGACAGCCCGATGATCGGCGGCAGGTTGAACGGCAGCACGGTCGCCGTGCGGATCTGCTGCGACGCGCCGAACACGCGCCCGATCAGCGCCTGCGCCGACTCCGCGGCCGTGGTGCGCTGGGCGAAGTCCTTGAGCTTGACGAACATGAAGGCGGCGTTGGACTCCGCCGCGCTGTCGAGCAGCGAGAAGCCGACAAGTGCAAAAGTGTCGCGCACCCCGGGCATCGGCTTGATGACCTTCTCGAGCTGCTCGACGGTGCCCTTGGTGCGCTCGACCGAGGCGCCGTCGGGCAGCTGGATGGCCACGAAGAACCCGCCCTGGTCCTCCTCGGGCAGGAAGCCCGTCGGCGTGATCAGGGTGAAGCCGTAGATCGCCACCGCGCAGCCCGCGATCAGCGCGATCGAGAGGATGCTGACCCGCACCAGCCTGGCCACGATCGAGGCGTAGCCGTCGCGCACCCAGTCGATGGCGCGCATGACGCGGGCCATGATGCCGCGCTTGGGCCCGGTGTGGCGCAGGAACACCGCGCACAGCGCCGGCGACAGCGTCAGCGCGTTCAGCGCCGAGATCAGCATCGCCACGCTGATGGTCACCGCGAACTGGCGGAACAGCTCGCCCGAGATGCCGGGGATGAACGCGAGCGGCACGAACACCGAGAGCAGCACGAGCGTGATCGCGATGATCGGCGCGGTGATCTGCTCCATCGCCTTCTTGGTGGCGTTGCCCGGGCTGAGGTCCGGCTCCTCCTCCATCACGCGCTCGACGTTCTCGACCACCACGATGGCGTCGTCGACCACGATGCCGATGGCCAGCACGAGCGCCAGCAGCGACACGGTGTTCGCGGTGTAGCCGAGCGAGAGCAGCCCCGCGAACGCGCCGATCAGGCTGACCGGCACCGCGATGGTGGGGATCAGGGTCGCGCGCAGGTTGCCCAGGAACAGGAACACCACGATGACCACGAGCACGAACGCCTCGGCCAGCGTCTTGAGCACCTCGTTGATGGTGTCGTGCACGAACGTCGTGGAGTCGTAGGTGACCTGGTAGGTCAGCCCCTCGGGGAACCGCTTGGCCAGCGCCGCGATGCGCCCGTTGACCGCCGCCGCCGTGCTCACCGCGTTGGCGCCGGGCGAGAGGTAGAGCGCCATCGCGACCGACGGCTGGCCCGACAGCCGGCTCTCGCTGTCCTGGTTCTGCGAGCCCAGCTCGACGCGCGCCACGTCCTTGATGCGCAGCGTGGAGCCGTCGGGGTTGGCGCGCAGCACGATGTCGCCGAACTGCTCGGGCGTGACCAGGCGGCCCTGCGTCTGCACGTTGAACTGGAACTGCTGGTCGTTGGACGCCGGGCGCGCGCCGATGCGCCCCACCGCGGCCACGGTGTTCTGCGCCGAGATCGCCGTGATCAGGTCCGTGGGCGCGAGGTTGAGCTGCGTCAGCCGGTTGGTGTCGAACCAGATGCGCATCGAGTACTGCTGCTGGCTGAGCAGCCGCGCCTGCCCCACGCCCGCGATCCGGCTCACCGCGTCCGTCACGTTGATCGTGAGGTACGAGGTGATGAACAGCGGGTCCTGCTTGCCGTTCGCGCTGTAGAAGTTGACGAACTCCAGGATCGCCGACGAGCGCTTCTGCACCGTCAGCCCCTGCGTCTGCACCTGCGCCGGAAGCTGGGGCAGGGCGGTCTGCACCCGGTTGTTGACGTTGACGGTGTTGATGTCGGGGTTGGTGCCGAGCGAGAACGAGACGGTGAGGTTGTAGGACCCGTCGTTGCCGTTGGTGCTCTTCATGTAGAGCATCTTGTCCACGCCCACGACCTGCGCCTCGATCGGCTGCGCCACCGAGGACTCCACCACGGCGGCCGACGCCCCCGGGTAGCTCGCGGTGACCTGGACCTGCGGCGGCACGATGTCGGGGAACTGCGCGACCGGGATGCGTGTCAGGCCGAGCGCGCCCGCGATCGTGATGATGATGGCGATGACGACGGCCAGGCGCGGCCGGTCGACGAAGACGGCGGAGATCATGTCAGTGCCCGCCGCCCGCGCCGGCGCCGCTGGTGGGGTTGCTCAGCCCGACGCTCCCGCCCGCCGCCTGCCCAGCCGGCGCAGGCCCGCCCGGACCCGGCGCCGGCCCGGTCTGCGTGGCCGCGCCCGTGGCCCCGGACCCGGGCGCCGCGGCACCGGGCACCGTCACCGCGGCGCCGGTCTCCGGCGAGACGGCCGGCGCCTTCGTGCTGCCCGCGCCCGGCGCGCCCGAGGCGTCCTTCAGCGCGCCGCCCGTCGGCGCAGGTGCTGCTGCCGGCCCCGGCGAGACGGCCTGCCCCGCATGGACGCGCTGCACGCCGTCGACCACCACGGACTGCCCCTCGGCGAGCCCGGACATCACCGAGGCGTTGGTGCCGTCGGACTGGCCGAGCTGCACGCGCGCCTGCTGCGCCTTGTTGTCCGCGCCCACGACGTAGACGTAGTCGCCCTGCTGGTCGGACAGCACGGCCGAGCGCGGGATCTGCAGCACCTCGACCGGCTGCGCGCCCTCGACGAGCACGGTGACGAACTCGCCGTCCACCAGCTCGTGCAGCTTCGTCTTGCCGATCGCGGCGTTGGGCAGGGTCGGGTTGGCGATGTCGGCGCGCAGCGTGACCGTGTCCGTGGTGGTCGACACCGTGGGCGAGGAATAGTCGAGCTTGCCGGCCTGGCCGTAGATCTCGCCGTTGGGCAGGCGCAGCCGGATCACCACCGCGTCGTAGCCGCCCCTGGTCGCGTATTTCGTGCGCAGGTCGAGCAGGTCGCGCAGCGCGATCGGGAACACCACGTACTCCGGGTCCTGGCTCACCAGCGTGGCCAGCGTGCCGCTGCTCGGGCTGACGACGTTGCCTTCCGTGACCGCGGTGGCGCTGATGCGCCCGTCGATCGGCGCCTTGATCTCGGTGTAGTTGAGGTTGATCTGCGCCTGCTGCAGCTGCGCCTGCGCCGTGAGCACCTGCGCGGCGTAGGAGCGCTGCGACGCGGTGGCGTCGTCCACCGTGGAGCGCTGCCCCGCCGGCGTGTTGAGCAGCGACTGCGCCCGGCCCAGCGTGATGGTGGCGTTCTGCAGCTGCGCCTGCTGCTGCCCGACGGCGCCCTGTGCCGACTCCACGGCCGCCTGGAACGGCGGCTGCTCCAGCTTGTAGAGCAGGTCGCCCTTGTGGACCTCGCTGCCCTCGGTGAACAGGCGCTGCTCCAGGAACGCGGTGACGCGGCTGACCAGGGCGACGCGGTTGATCGCCTGGATGCGGCCCACGAACTCGCTGGTCTGGGTGATCGGCACCTTCCTCGCCTGCACCACGCCGACGGCGGGCGGCGGGCCCGCGGGCGCCTGCGCGCGCGCCTGGCCGGCCCCCGGAACCGGCACGCCGGACAACGGCGCGAGCGCCACGGACAGCATCAGCAGGCGACGGAAGCGGGTCATGGAACCTCGAACGGCGGCGGGGGCCGACAGTACGGCAGGAGGGCGGGGCTTGCGGCCGGGCGAAGCGTAGGGCCCGCTGACCGATCGGTCAATTCCGCCGCCCCCGCCCGGGACGCCCTCGCGCGAAAGTCGCGCCGCCCGCGCCGTTAAGTCCGCGACAACGCAACGCCGATACACTGGCCCCCTGCCAGCCCCGTGCGCGCCAGACCCGGTCGGCCCGCCACCCCCGCAAAGGCCGACGCGTGTCATCGAGCCACAACGTCACCAGAACCTACGTCGCCGCCCTGTGCCTCGTCGGCCTGCTCGCGCTCGCCTCCCACCTCGCGCTCGAGCGCGTCATCTCCGCCAACGACGGCTCCGCCGCCACGATCAACGACAGCGGGCGCCAGCGCATGCTCTCGCAGCGCATGGCGTTCGAGGCCGCGCGCTACGTCCTCTCCGGCGACGCCCCGGCACGCGAGGCGCTGTCGCTCGCCGCCGGCCGCCTGGACTCCGCGCACGCCAGGCTGAGCCACGACGCGGCGCTGTCGCCCGAGGCCAGGGCGCTCTACTTCTCCCCGCCGGCCGCCGTGGACCGCACCATCCGCGAGTACCTCTTCCTCGCGCGCCTGATCGCCGACCCGTCCCGCACCCCGGCCGAGCCCGCGGTCCGCGCGGCCTTCGCGCAGCTCTCCGCCCTCGCCGAGGGCCCGGTCACCGCCTCGCTCGACACGATCGTCGGCCGCCTCCAGCGCGAGAGCGAGTCCCGCCTCGCCCTGCTGCGCGGCATCGAGGTCGCGCTGCTGGCCGCCCTGCTCGCCACGCTCGCGGCCGAGGCCCTGCTCGTGTTCCGCCCGATGGCGCGCCGCATCGCCCGCCACGCCACCGAGCTGGTCTCGCTCGCCTGCCTCGACCCGCTGACCGGCGCGCCCAACCTGCGCAGCTTGCGCGAGCGCGGCGCCGCCGAGGTCTCGCGCACCCGGCGCTACGGCGGCTTCTTCTCCGTCCTCGTGCTCGACGCCGACCTGTTCAAGCGGATCAACGACACGCACGGCCACGCCGCCGGCGACGAGGCGCTGCGCTCGCTGGTGCGCACCGTGGGCGCGATGCTGCGGCCCAGCGACGTCCTCGGGCGCATCGGCGGCGAGGAGTTCGCGGTGCTGCTGCCGGAGACGCCGCTCGACGGCGCGGTGGAGCTGGGCCGGCGCATCTGCCGCGTGGTCGCCGACGCCGTGATCCGGCACGAGGGCGCCAGCTTCACGCTCACCGTCAGCATCGGCGCGGCCACGCTCGAGCCGGGCGAGGCCGGCCTGGACGCCACCCTCAAGCGCGCCGACCTCGCCCTCTACCGGGCCAAGCAGGCCGGCCGCAACCAGGTCTGCACGCTGCCCGCCCTGTCGCAGCTCGCCCTGCAGCCCCTCCCGGCCTGACGCGCCGCGCGGGCGGCGCTCAGCCGAACGCGCCGACCTCGTGGGTGATCGCCGTGCCGATCTCGCGCACCAGGGCGAACAGCCGGCCCATCGGCTCGAAGATCGTCTTGTGCTCGCGGTCGTACGACACCGCCGCCCGCGTGCCCCGCGTCTCGCCGTAGTCGTGCGTCTCCGCGGGGTTGGCCGCCGCCGGGAACACCTCGCCCAGCAGCGCCAGCGCCCCGGGCACGTCGAGCCGCAGCAGCCGCTGCATCAGCCCCTGCCGCGTGACCCCATGCCGCGCCGAGAAGTCGGGGATGCGGATCGCCAGCAGCCAGATGTTCTGGATCACCGCGATGCGCAGCGCGTGCAGCAGCATCTCGCGCGTGCCCATGGTGGGCGCGTCGGGCCACACCGCGCGCAGCATCAGGTGGTCGGACTGGATGCGCCGGAACATCGCCTGCACCGGCGCCCACAGGTCGAACACCTCCAGCGCCCGCGCAACCTCGGCGAGTGCCCGCACCCGCGCCGGATCGTGCGAGTGCGCCGCGTTGTCCAGCCACGACCCCGGATCGAGCAGGGTCACCACCGCGCGCAGCACGTCGAGGTCCGAGTGCAGCAGCGCGTGCCTCGCGAAATCCAGCGCCCGGTTGAAGCGCGGGCTCGACTCGCGCAGCTCCACGAAGCTCTCCGGCTGCCGGGCGGCCGCCGCCCCCAGCCCCTGCAGCGTGTTCGCGCACCAGCCGATCTGCTGCAGGATCGCGTTGTTGGGGATGGCGCGCAGCTCGCGCGGATGGCGGATCACGCTCGGCCCGGTGGCGCCGTCGCTCTGCCGCGCCGCCGGCCGCGAGCCGGTGGCGTCGAGCAGCGCCGGCCCGAACGCGCCCAGCAGCGACGCGTAGCCCGGATCCTCCACCAGCTCCTGCATCGACAGCCCGACGGAGGCGAAGAAGTCGGCCGCGAAATCCGCGTCGGCGTAGATCGGGTCCGCCGCCTGCGGCAGCAGCGCGAAGGCGTGCCGCGCGATCGCGGCCACCGTGGCGTCGGCCAGCTCCGGGGTGCCGAACAGCAGGTAGCCGTCGCCGCCCTGGAACGCGCTCTCCTCGCGCACCCGGATGCCGGCGCGCGACAGGGTCAGGCGCGTGGACGCCGGGCTCAGGTAGCGCAGCCGGTCGGCCAGCGAGTTGGGATGCGCGCCGCGCCCGATGCTCTCGCCGTGGGTGTCGAAGAACACGATCTCGATGTCGGTGAGCTTGTGGCGGATCATCGCGTCCGACACCCGCAGGCGCAGCCGCTCGATCAGGTAGGTCGCCGCGAGCTGGCCCACGTAGCGCCCGGAATCGCTGTAGCCGAACTGCAGGCACAGCCGCCCGGTGTCGCGCAGGTAGGCGCGGAAATGCGGCGAGCGCAGCGCCTCCTCGATCAGCCGCGCGCCGCCCTGTAGGGCGTCCGCGGTCTCGAACAGCGGGCTGATCTCGATCTGGCGCTCGATGCCGAAGTGCCGCGCCAGCCACAGCGCGGCCAGCAGCGTGTAGCCGGACTCCGTCTCGGCGATCAGGAAGCGCACCGGCGCCGTGCTGTCCACGTGCTTGGTGATCTGGGCGACCGTCATCATCAGCAGCACGGCCGAGGACTGCTCGGCCAGGATCGCGCCGAAGTCGATCGGAACCGTCTCCACACCGTCCAGCGCCACGTTGATGTCGGCCAGCAGCTTGCGCCGACGCGACGGGTCGGCCGGCGGCTCGTCGAAGCCCAGGCGCATGCGGATCGCGTTGTGCAGCTGCGCCGAGTTCAGCCGCACGTGCGAATGCGCCAGCGACAGCCCGTGGCTGACGAACCCTGCGCGGACCACCGCCAGGCGCTGCTTCGCCTCCGGCCCCTCGGCCGCCGCGATGGCGGCGCGGAACAGCTCGGACAGGGCGTCGGTCGAGGTCATCGCGGCCTCCCGCCGGCCGACGAGCTGGGCGGCGAACGCGCTGGCCTGCTCGGCGTCGGCGCGCGTCGGGCAGGCGGCGATCTGCCCCGCCACCGCCTCGGCCGCCTCGGCCACCCGCTCGCGCAGCGCCTCGGTGCCGGCGAGCGGGATCAGCTGGCGCTCCAGCCGCTCGAACTGCAGCGCCTTCATGCGCAGCCGCAGCCGCAGCGTGTCCCACCAGCCGATGTCGGTGCGCCCGTCCGTGTCGTAGCCGACCCAGCTCGCCAGCGTGACCGCGCGCGGCACCAGCTCGGACCAGCGGTCGCGCCACACCGGCCGCGCCGCGTCCAGCAGCAGCCCGTTGAGACGGTCGATGGCGTCGCGCCCGCGCCCGATCGCGGCCACGGCCTGCACGAACTCCTGCTCCAGCGTCGGCCGCA